>CAZZYD010000231.1:0-6153 GCA_964658175.1 uncultured Puia sp.
GTTTAATGATAAACCAGTTAATTAAGATAAAACCGGCTGCATATTTGACAAGCAGTTTGCCATTTAACGGGGATCTCCGGACCACGTAATAAATACAAAGGCAAACCGGCGCGAGGATGTAAAGGTGAAAAAGGGATTGCTTGACAAGTTGTGATATGGCAACGGTGACGCAAAACAATATAAAATACTTAGCCGTCTTGCAGGTACAGAACTTCCATAAAAAATACATGGCCGCCAGTAAAAAAAGCGCCGAATAGCTGTCAGTTGTAACAAGTCCGGCATTTGCCAGGTTATTCGGACAAAAGGACATTAAAAGAAGGGCAAACAATCCGGCGGTAGGACCATATAGTTCGCTTGCCCACCTGAAAACCAGGAGCAGTGTAAGCAGGGAAATGAAAAGGGTCACGTACCTGCCCATGACAATATCGCCCGTGCCCCAGTCCTTTTTCTTCAAACCGGGGTGCATGAGTTGTTCTACTGCCCGCGGCAATATATTCAATACGCTTACCGGCATTTTACTGTTGTCTGTCTCTGGATAAATCCTTTGCGGATGTCCGGTGGCATATCGTTTCGCGTAATCGAAGAAGGAGTGTTCGTCCGATGTAATGGACTGGGACCGGATGTACTGAATGCCGTTGAATAAATAGAAGACAATGATCAGACTGGCGGATATTTTGACGAAATACCGCCTCATAAAATCTGTCAGCGAAGTCGACATACTGGGGTCACTTTATTGTTGGTCGGGCAGTAAGATACCTATAAATTTAGTTTGTTATTGAGCTGACTTATCCGCGCTCTGTTTTGCAACAAATGCTTCCACCTCTTCCGGAGACATATTCTTTCCCACGATCTTACCGTGCTGATCAAGTAGGAAATTCGAGGGGAAAATGGTGACGGAGACAGTCTTCGACTGAAGTCCCCCCTCATCCCGGAATTGTGGCCAGAGCAGGCTGCTGTCTTTAATAACTTTCTTCCACGAAGAGATCTGGTTTTCGTTATCTGTCGAAATCCCGACGATCTGCAGCCGGGGCCGCAATGCTGCATATATTTTCCTATACTCGTTAAATTCGCCAAGGCAGGGGCCGCAGTGACTAAACCAAAAGTCCACGAGGGTATACGTGCTGGTAGGATGACTAAAATTCAGATCCTGCGCATTCCCTTTGAGATCCGTAACATGTAACACGGGAAGGGGTTGGCCAATCATGGTCCTTTTTGCAATCTGGAACTGCTCTTTTAATCTCAGACCCGTAAAGTTATTCTTCACGGCAGGATCTAAAAAACCATAGGCTGTATCCAGCGATTCCATATACCAACTCCCGGTTTGCTCTACCAATTCCCACAAAACAATCTGGGATTGCGGGTGATCTTTTGCGTAAGCCATAAGGAACTCGCCTCTATGATATCTCCGGGAGCTGCCATACGCATAGGTGGATTCCACCGAATCGAATTTTGGAAGAAACACCTGACTATATTCATTCATTAACGGGTTGTGCATTTCGGGAACAGCCCTGAACGAATCCGTGTCGAAATTTATATGCTCTTCACCTGTGTCGAGGTAGAACTTCCCGGAAATATATGAATTCGAGCTGGTCAGCAGTAACAAAAAAGGACAGGGATAAGCGCCTTTGCCCCGGAAAACAAATTTGCCATGATGAATAAAAGCTTTTGAAAGCGGTAATGTACTATCAGGATAATAGGATGGATCGCCAATGGGAAATAATTCCACCATGCCGGTGTCCACTGTTATACTTCCCTTGAGTATGACAGGCTGAAGTTCTTTCTGAGAAAAAGCAATGACCTGCAGGAATTGAATAAAGCAATATATGGTTACCCTTAGAGTCAAAATGATAAGTAAATGTAAGAATGACTGAATGTGTATGTTCTAATAACAACAGCAAATATGTTGAAACACCGATGTTAAAAAATTCTATTTTTACCTCTGATTTAAAATATTAATCTCAATCCGACGATTATTTGCCACTCACACCCAACCACATGGAATTCCGCCAAATTGTCTATCTCGCTCTCTGCATAGCGTTTACCGCCCTTTCCTGCGCCAAAACCATGAACCCAACTTCCGGAAATACACCCTGTATAAAGGTAAGTTTAACTTCCCCCAAGGGAACAGATTCGCAGGTCCTTGGATTTAATGTCCCAATTACACCAATCCGCTATACCGTCTCCAATTATCCCAACAATGATAGCGCAGCACTTTCCGGTATCAGCGTCAGCGCCATCGGACTTCCCCCCGGGATAAAAACTTCTGATTCGGGTAATGTTTTTACCTTGTCAGGCGCGGCTTCCGCTGATTCCAGCAGTCCCTATGTGTACACCATTCTTGCCACGGGGAACCTCTGCGACCTGCCCCTGCGTGGCGTTATCTCCGTAAACAACTGCGGCAGCATTGCGCCTACTTCGGTATCATCTCCGGTTTATCAATCTGTAGCGGCGGATTCGAATATCTCCCCAATCACTTTCAACCTGGGAAGTGGTGCCAAAGGTGCGACGTTCACGGGTCTGCCTTCCACGTTGACCGGAAGTTTTACCGATGGGGTGTATACCATTGCAGGTAACATAGGAAGCGCCTCTGATACCACGTATCATTATACAGTAACCACGACTGGCGGTTACTGCAGTTCCAGTTTCTCCGCTTCCATATCGGTGACAAATTGTCCCGTGATTACCTTAACCTCAGATTCGGAAACCGTGAATCAAACCGTGCAGCACAACGGGGCCATTCAGCCGATTACCTATCATTTTGCTGGTCATTATACGGGATATGCATTTTTTCCTGATGGTGCTTTACAGGCCAGTTTCAATAACGGCATTCTCACGATTACTGGCACTGCCACCTATCCGGGCCCGTCCTTCCAATATCTCTTACAGGTGTACACGGATGATTATTCGTGTGGCGCGACCACTTTAGAATTTTATGGTCACTTCACGTATCAATAGATGAACTCCTGGTGAATGAGCAGCTATTTGCATTCATAAGTATAGTGGGTAATCGCCACATGCCTCCCTCCGTCACCGTAGTCGAAAGTGCTGGTTTTTATAATGGGAAATCCCTCGTCATTGTAGGAGTAAGTGACTTTGTCCGTTATCGGTACCAGCTGCAACGCGTTGGGCGCAAATACCCCGGTATAACCCAGCGGATTATTTTTACTCAGTATTACGAAAGACGATTCCCGGTCTTCCGACTCGAACGGATCGAAATCCGGTTTTATGAATGGCCAGTTTGGAATGTTGGCATAGGGGGTTGGATGGGAATCGTATTCAAGCGCATCGGTGCGGGGAATTGAATCGCTGGTTTCGAAATTGGCCACCGTGATCGCGGTTAGGTTGCCGTCACTGTTGTATGTGTAGGTTTCCGTCATCAGCGGATTTGGCGATTCATAATGCCTTGACAAATCGATTGTCGCAAGTTTTCTATTGGCGTCATAACCATATGCAAACAAGGAAATGTTTGTATCGAGCGGACTTCCATCGATCAACGTGATCGACATGCCGGCTGGTGGGTTTTGCGCGTCGAACAGGTCACCGCCGGTATAATCTAATTGAATAAATTGATTTGGTGCGCCGGCTGTTGATACAACCTGGGTCGACTTGATCACCTCGTAGTTGACTAGATTATTGAAATAGTCATACGTGTAGATAGAATCGAGATTCCCTTTGATATCGTACGCATATGTATACTTTGTGATCCGCTGGATGGTATCGCTCTGGTATTCGTTCACCAACCTGCAGCCACCCGGGGCAGACCCGCCAGCAGGCGAACCGGTTTTTCTACAACCCATGCCCGCCATGACCAGGACCAGCATCAGAACAATTTGGCTCTTTTGCATCATACCTGCTAAAGCTAATACTTCTAAACCTTTGGAAATTGTTAATGATGAGTCATTTCGGGACAAATCAGGAATAGGCATTTACCCTTACGACCATGCCTATTTCCTCTTTTGATCATAAGGAATATAATTCTCCCACTCCCAGGGCGTGTAAATGTCGCCAATGGCATAAGCCAGCAATTCCTTGAAGATGCTTTCACCGTAATCGCTGTTTGTCATGATGATGATTCCGATCTTTTTATCCGGATAGCAAATACTGAAATGCTGCCAGCCATCATCATGACCCGCTTTGAAAAAAGCCCTCCCCTGTGGCGTGTGAAATACATCTACGCCCAGCCCATACCCCAGCTGGATATTGTCATTGAGGTTGCTGTCCACCCATGATTGCGGACCGAACTGTTTGATAGATTTGATCCGCACCTGGGTGCTCGTCATGGCGGCAAAAGTTTCGGGACGAAGGTTTTTCTGGTTAATGAAAGCCGTAAAGAATTTGGTGAAATCTGCGGGCGTAGTGGTCATCGAGCCGGCGCAGTTAGCGTCTTTCTTGCGCTTGGGGCCGATCGTATTACCGTCAGCCGTGTAGCCGTTACAGATGTTTTTGTCAAAACTGCTTTGCCAGACCATGCTGGTGCCATCCATGGCAAAAGGTTTGAACACGCGCTCCTGGCAGATGGCTTCATAGCCTTTGCCGGTGATCTGCTCTATCACGAATTGCAGCAGGTACATGCCTTCCCCGGAATAGTTGAAGCGGGTGCCCGGATCAAATTTCAATTTCAGTTTTTTGTCGTCCTCAAACCACCGCCAGTTGGGAAAGCCGGTGGTATGGTCGAGGCACATGCGGGCGGTGATCTTTTTGTACCGGTCATCGCCTTTCAGGTCCTGATACCCTTTGCCGTAACCGGGTATCTGGTAATCTGTCAAATCTTTGGGCAGGTATTGGACGAGGGGCTTGTCGAGGTCGATGATCTTTTCCTGCACCAGCTGCGCGCACACATAGGCAAAGACCATCTTCGCGAGGGAGGCAGCGTACATCTCCGAGTTTTGAGAGAGGGGGACTTTGTCTGCTACATCCGCATAACCGAAGGTTTTGCTGTAGACGGGTTGATTGTTGTTAAAAACGGTCACGGCCATGCCGCTGACATGCGCCGTGTCCATTAAGTAATGGATTTTGTTAGTCAGTTCATCCGTAGTAAGGGAAGAGCCATCAATCCGTTGGATGGTTTGGGATGAGACGAAAAGGGGAAGTAACAGGGATAATAAATAGACGCATTTCATGTATCCTATAATTGCTAGTCTACAATTTACTTAAACTTTTACTTTGGTGGATAAAGCGAAATTGCAAACGGAAGTTGTGGGATACATGCCAACGTAAGGTGTCGATTTGATTCCTCAGGTTTTCTAATGGTGCCAGACCGAAATCATGAATTTACCTGACCCAGCGCCAGGCTGATTTTTCGAATATTTCTTTTTTGCCGTCCATAAGAGAACAACTGTTCATAAGACGCTTTACTGTTCACCAGGATACGATGGCTGTCGCATACAGTCGTAATAATGTCACCCCAGGTTAAAAACGACATTTTTGTTCCAGTCAAAATTACGTGTAACTGATCGTCGGCTTCCATCTGAACAACCTTAAAATCGTTTTGGAGTATCGCTTTCATCAAAGCCAGGTTGTCGACCGCAGGCTTTCCCGTTTCAAATACCACAAAATAACTATCGGCCTGCATTTCATCTTTTAGGGTCACCAGCACCCCTACCCCGAAGCAAAATATTATGACCATGAATGGAATCATCGGCCACGCCTGTCTTGCACCAGGATTCGTGAAAAAAGCATAAAAGCTAAAAATGGGTAAGGCTAAAAAAATAATGAAAAACAGGATACGACCGATCAGTTTGAAAACCGCCGTGTACTTATTGCCGGGAAATCTGGCATTCTCCAGGATAAAATTCACTTCGTCTGCCGACAGCATGGTGATAGTAATATTCCGAACCGTCATCAATATACAACGCTCCGATTGTGCAGGAAATCTGTTGTTCAGGCAAGGTAGTATACCCTACTGCTGCTCAATAATCCCGTTCTTCACCGCATACATCACCAATCCGGCCATGGACTTGGCGCCGGTCTTGGTTTTAAGCTTGTCGCGGATGGCTTCCACAGTGCGGGGACTGATATCGACCAGGTCGGCGATTTCCTTGGTGGTCTTTTCCTCGCACATCAGCTTGAGGATGGTGGTCTCCTTTTCGCTGAGCTGGACGTTTTCGGGCAGGTTCACGTCAGTGCGGCGGGTGCGCAGACCGGTGAGCAGGG
>CAZZYD010000232.1:0-6132 GCA_964658175.1 uncultured Puia sp.
GATTTTAAAAACTTCCCAGCTTTATTATTATAACCTTGCGCAAAACAACGAGACCCTGCTTCAGTACCGCAAGGCGATCGCCGATTACGACACCGCATATTATCTGTTTAAAAATCCGACGATGCTGTATCAGGCGGGTCGCATCTGGGAAGAAAAAATCGGCGATCAAAAGAAAGCCGCGGGCTGCTATCAGCGATACCTCCGGGTTGCACATCCATCCACGCCGGAAGAAAAAAAATTCTATCAGTTCGTAAAAAAGAAATGGCTGAGTATGCGGTCATAATCCTGCATTGTCATCCCGACGGGCGCCGGCACCCAGCAGCCCAGGAATGAGACGCGGCGCCAGAAGGATCTGTTGCTGGCACACGTGGGCACGGCTCAGGATGATGATGCGGGATGCGCAATAGTGCTGAATTGATAACAGAGCGGGGTGACTAGGTGAATAGCGAAATGATCAGTACCCCAGCAAAATATCACCATGACTGATCAGCAGCTCCTTCTTATCAGAAGCTTCCACCCGTCCGATCACTTTGGCATCGATGCCGAAAGTTTTTACGAGCTCAATGATTTTTGGCGCGGCGGCGGCGCTGGTAAATATTTCCATGCGGTGACCCATATTGAAAACCTGGTACATCTCCCGGTCGTCAGCTCCGGAAGCTTGCTGGATAATTTTAAAGATGACGGGCGGTTCAAATAAATTGTCTTTGACGATTTTCATGGGGCCCGGCAGGTATTTCATGCACTTGGTTTGTCCGCCGCCACTGCAGTGGATCAATCCATGAATGGAATCAAAAAATTGTTCCAGCAGTTTTTTCATCACCGGCGCATAGGTACGGGTCGGACTCAGCAGCAATTGCCCGATCGTTCGTTCTGCACCGCGCTCGTTGGTAACGAGGTCCTGCATTTTATGGGGTCCGATATAAACCACGTCTTTATCAAGGCTCGTCTCAAAAGATTCGGGGTAGTCGATCCCGTAACTTTCGTTTAATACATCGTGGCGGGCGCTGGTGAGCCCGTTGCTCGCGATGCCGCTGTTGTATTTGGTTTCATACACCGCCTGCCCCGCGCTTTCAAGTCCCACGATCACATCGCCCACACTGATCTTGTCGTTGCTGATCACTTCTGCCCTGGGCCAGCGGGCAGACATCGTGCCATTGACGGCGATCGTGCGGACGAGGTCGCCCACGTCGGCCGTTTCACCGCCGAGGTACTGGATAAAAATGCCCGCGGTTTTCAATTCGTCAAAAAAGGTCTGCGTTCCGGTGATGACGGCTTCCAGCACTTGGCCGGGAATCCGCAATTTATTTCGGTCGATCGTGGAAGAAAAAAGAATATTATCATAGATACCCACACAAAGGAGGTCGTCCAGGTTCATCGCCACGGCATCGCGGGCGATGTCCTGCCACACGGAAATATCTCCCGTTTCTTTCCAGTACAGGTAAGCAAGGATGCTTTTGGTACCCGCCCCGTCGGCATGCATGAGGTTTACCCAGTTCTCATCCCCGCCGAGAAAATCGGGATAGAGTTTACAGAAGGCATTGGGATAAAGTCCCTGGTCGAGGCTGGCTGTGGCACGGTGCACTTCTTCTTTTTGCGCCGAAACGCCGCGACGGGAATACAGGGACATGGGTAAATTCTTGTATTTAATGAGCGGCAAAGCTATTAATTTAGCGGCAGATTTTACTTATGCAGGTTTACTGGAATACCGAATCACTCCCCCTTTTCAAAAATGCAGTTGTCACCATCGGAACCTTTGACGGCGTTCACACGGGTCACCAACGGGTGCTGGGCCAGTTGAAAAAAGTTGCCCATGAAAACCAGGGGGAAACAGTCATCGTCACCTTTGATCCGCATCCACGCACGATCGTAAACCGGGCTTCCGGTCTCCGGATCATCAATACCACCCGCGAAAAAATAGAACTGCTCGAGCAGACCGGCATCGACCACCTGGTGATCGTTCCCTTTACGGAAAAGTTCGCGCGCATGTCGGCAGAAGAGTATATCCGTGATTTCCTGGTGAAAAACTTCCACCCGCATACCATCATCATCGGGTACGACCATCATTTCGGACAGGGCAGGTCCGGCAATTACGAATTGCTTCGACAGGCCGGCGAAACCTACCAGTATGCGCTGCATGAAATACCGGCGCACGTGCTCGATGCCATTTCCGTCAGCTCCACCCGCATCCGCCAAGCCATCGGCAACGGCGACATTGGTACGGCGAACGCCCTGCTTGGATATACCTTTTTCTTTGAGGGAACCGTGGTCCGCGGCAACCAGCTGGGCAGAACGATCGGTTATCCGACGGCCAATATCGAACCGGGCGACAAAGACAAACTGTTGCCGGCGGATGGCGTCTATGCCGTCGATGCCTTACTGCTCCGCGATCCGGCCACCATCTTTAAAGGAATGATGAATATCGGCTACCGGCCAACGGTAGACGGCCGGAGCCACGTCATTGAAGTGAATATCTTTGATTTCGACCAGGTGATCTACGGCGAGAAGATCCGCGTCTATGTAAAAAAACACCTGCGCGCAGAAATGAAATTCGACGGCCTGGCCGCATTAAAAGATCAGCTGGCAGCCGACAAACAGGCCGCCCAGCAGTCCTGATCAGTCCATCGTCATTTTCGCCACCATCTCTTTCAGCAGCGAACCATCTTCAGTATTGACCCGGTTTATCCCGATGCTCTTCAGGTTGTACGCATGAAGAAGCAGCAATACTTTCTCCACCCCCGCATAGCCGTAATTTTTTGCGGCCAGCAAATGGTCCTTGACAAAATACGGGTTGACGCCGATGCCGGCAGCTACGGCTTTTTCATCCCTGGAAGGAAGTACGAACATCATATAGGTCTTACTGAAAAAATTATACAGGGCGGGCAGGGTCATCTGGATCGGCGACGCCTTTGGATTGCTTTCGAAATACTGGATGATGCGCAACGCTTTGGAAATATCTTTCCGGATCAGCGCATCCTGCAATTCAAATACATTGTATTCCTTGCTGATGCCCACGAACTTTTCAATATCGTCTTCGGTGATGTTTTTCCGACCCGTAAGGTTGATCGCGATCTTGTCGATCTCGTGACTGAGCCGGTTGAGGTCGTTGCCGATATGATCGATAAGGAGGAGCAATGCTTTCTGCTGGATGCTGAATCCTTTGGCCTGGATCATTTCGCTGGTCCATTCCGGCAACTGGTTGTCGTACATTTTCTTCGTAGACAGCAATTCGCCTTTTTCCTTGAGCAGCTTGGAGAGTTTGCTCCGGCCATCCACTTTCTTATCCTTATAAGAGATCACCAGCGTGGTGGATTCCAGCGGATGCTGGATATAGGATTCCAGTCGGGCGATATCCTTCATCTGCTGTCCTTCCTTGAGCAGCACCACCTGCCGCTCGGCAAACATCGGATACCGCATGCAGGCATTGATCACCTCGGCCCAATCGGCGTCCTTACCATAAAATACCGACAGGTTAAAGGATTGTTCCGCCTCGGATAGCAGGGAATGCTCGGCATAGTCCATCACCTGGTTGATAAAATACTCCTCCTCCCCTTCCAGCCAGTATACCGGCTTATAGATCTTGCGTTTCCAGTTTTGAATGATTTGTTCGGATGTCAACGGTTGATTTTTGTTTCACGCAAAGGAGCAAAGGAAGCGCCAAGGCGCGAAGATACTTATGGACTGGTACAAATTTCTTTGCCTCTTTGCGTTTCCTTTGCGCCTTTGCGTGAAACAGAAATCCACCACTTTAAGAATTTGGCACGGTTTTCGACAAATCAGCATCAGGATCGCCTGAAATCACCGGGATCCCGTTTAAAAAGCACATTTTTCAATAAAATAACAAACCATGAGCACAACCAATTATCCCTCAGCTACGCCGCAAAATCAGCCTCCGAAAAAAGATTTTAAGAATCTTGTGATCGGATTGCTGGCAGCAGGATTCCTCGGAACCTGGGGCTACTTACTGTGGAACAACAACAAACAGGAACAGGTTCAACAGACTCAACAAACGCAGATTGCCAAGGTAACAGACGAGAAAGGTCAATTACAGAAAAACTTTGATGACGCCCTGGTACGGTTGGATTCGCTGACTGGAACAAATAATAAGATCCAGTCACAGCTCACCGGCGCCAATGCAGACATCGCCAAGAAAAAAGCTGAAATCAGAAGCATCCTGAACAAAAAGAATGCAACCGCCGCTGAACTGGCTAAAGCCAAGTCAATGATCGGTGATCTGAACGGCAAAATCACCGACCTGCAGAAACAGGTATCCGACCTCACCGCTTCCAATACACAGTTGACTGCTGATAAAACAGCGCTGACTGCCGACAAGGAAAGGCTGACAACGGATCTTCAAACAACCACCACTGCCAAGGAAGACCTTGAAAAGAAAGTGGATGTTGCTTCTACGCTGAATGCCTCTAACATTTCCGTTACACCGGTTCACGACAGAAAGAACGGTAAGGAAAAAGTTACGACCACCGCAAAACGTGTTGACAAACTGATCATCGCTTTTGATGTAAGCAACCGCATCGCACAGACAGGCCAGACAGATGTATATGTATGCATCACCGGCCCAGATGGTAAACCCATCTCAGTCCCAGCCCTCGGTTCCGGTACATTCACCAGCCGTGATGACGGAGATAAAATTTACACTGCCAAGGTTCCGGTAGATATCGAAGCCGGTAAAACCAAATCAGTTCAGTTCGCCTGGAAACAGGATGGTGACTTCCAGAAAGGAAGCTACAAGATCGAAATCTACCACAATGGTTTCAAGATCGGCGAAGGAACAAGAGAACTGAAGAAAGGCGGCATTTTTGGATAGGGGTTAAGGTTCTATTGAATATACAAACCGGGGATTTTCGAATTCCCGGTTTTTTTTATTTACAGGATCGCCCGGAGCGCGGCCCTTCCGGTATGAACCGTGCGTCCCTCACCTGGCTTTCTGCCATCATACTGGATACTCAGCTCGAGGTTATTCCCCAGCTTCTTGGTAAAATCAATATTCCATAAATAGTTTTTCCCTGGCAGCAATCCATCCAGGATAATATAACTCACCGTGCTGTTGGTATTGCCGGTATAAGAGATATTGGTAAACGTGAATTTTGCCTGCAGCGAAGTATTGGTCACCAGGTTATATTTTGTATCCACGTTGATGGATCCCGCATTGTACTTATCGCCGCCGTCCGCCGGATCATTTTCCTTGTGGTTGTATTTATAACCGAGCGTGATCCGGAGATTCGATTTACGGGTATAGCTGAGGTCAGGTTCGATCGAATACTGCTTTACATTGTAATTGCTGTTGTCAAAATTCTTACTGTTTGTAAAAAGGAGATTCGTTCCTTTTTTAAATAAGGCATTCAGTAAAAACGAGCGGGAGATATTCCAGCGCGAACGTACATTATATTCCTTGAGCGATTGCGTTTGGTATCCATACGTGAGCAGCGACTTCGTGGTATTGCGGTTGTTGCTTATATCGAACCCCCATTTCGGACTCGCTTTATTGAAGGAAAAAGAATTCACCAGGATCGAGCTGCGCGTGATCAGCGACGTATCCGTGAGTGGCGCCTTGAAGGGATTGAGTTCGATAAATCCCGTCGCCTGCACTTTCTGATTCAATTGCAGCGATGACTGAAGATAGGCCGCTGCCAGTAATTTTTTAAATCCGGTCGCCCTGGGGCCCAGCCAGGCGCGCGGGTTCAGCGTGATGCTGTAGTTCAGCGTATTGTAATTGGCTTTGACAAAATCATTGGTCGGCGTAAACACCCGGATAAATTTCGCCTGGTCGGCGAACTGGGCGAGTACAAATTCATTGAGCTGCTGGATGCCGTCGCTGTTGAGATCGATCCAGGTATAGGTTCCCGTACCCGCCGGCACTTCAATATAAGAGTAAGACCGTTTCTGCTCCTGCCCCGACCCTACTTCATACAGCGCATTGGCCACGAGCATGCCCTTCCATTCGTTCACCAGGTATTCTGCACGGCCCAGCAGACTCTTATCCGGCGTTTGGGTGGTGATGGCCTGGTTGATCACCGTGAGCGTGCGGTAGGTTACGTTCACGCGGAACATCTCGTGCTTGTTTTGCAGAAGCTCTACGTACGCATTCACATTCCTACTGCGGTTGGCCTTGGCGAT
>CAZZYD010000233.1:0-6035 GCA_964658175.1 uncultured Puia sp.
GATATTGATTTCAGCCGTGAAGGCGAAAGCCAGTTGGGAAGTGGGGTTCGGGCGGATGCTGAATCCTTCCACGATGCGCGCTTCTTTGCGTCTTTCGAGCAGTTCTTTGAGGTCGGTCCGGTGCGGCATTTCCTTTGCCGTAGGTACCCGGATCGTTTTGGGCAACAGTAACATGCGTTAAAAGTAGTACATTCGAAACTACATCTATTATGCGGCGTTCCACGGTGTTCTCAGTAAAGATCCGGAAAGCAATGAAGGTACTTGGTCCCGGACTGATTACCGGCGCCAGCGACGACGATCCCTCCGGCATTGCGACCTATTCCCAGGCGGGTGCGGGTTTTGGCCTCGCCACCCTCTGGACAGCCCTGCTCACTTTTCCGCTCATGGCCGCCATCCAGGAAATGTGCGCGCGCATCGGGGTGGTCACCACGGTCGGACTCACCACCACCCTCAAAAATCATTATTCGAAACCGATCCTTTACCTGATGGTCGTTTTCAGTTTTCCTGCGATCATCATGAATATCGGTGCAGACATCGCCAGCATGGGGGCAGTCGCCAACCTGCTGGTGCCCGGCGTCCGTCCCTTTCTGTTCAGCATCCTGTTTACCATCATCCTGTTGATCCTCATCATCAAATTCTCCTATCAAAAACTTGCCAGCGTGCTCAAATGGCTTTGCCTTACGCTGTTGTTATACCTGATCGTTCCCTTCATGATCAAACAGGACTGGGGGAATGTGCTGAAACATCTGGTGGTACCAACCTTTCACTGGGACAAGAATTTTCTCAACATCATTGTGGCCATCCTGGGCACCACCATCTCACCTTACCTTTTTTTCTGGCAGACTACGATGGAAGCCGAAGACATTTCCCACGCGAAACGGAAGATCTTCATCGACAAGCATTTTATTCAGAAGATGGGGCTGGACGTCCGTTTCGGGATGTTCTTCTCCAACCTGGTGATGTTTTTTATCATTTTGACGGCCGGGGTCACGCTGTTTAACGCCCATATCTACCAGATCGATACGGTGGAACAGGCTGCCAAGGCACTCGAACCGCTGGCGGGCAAATTCGCTTACGTGCTGTTTGCGGTCGGGGTGATCGGCACCGGTTTCCTGGCCATCCCGGTGCTGGCGGGATCGCTTTCCTATATCATTTCCGAGACCTTTGACTGGACCGAAGGACTGGATAAAAAGTTCCGCGAAGCCAAGGGTTTTTATTTTTGTATTATCGTCGCCCTGGTGGTCGGCCTGCTGATGCAGTTTATGGGAATCAGCCCCATCAAAGCGCTGATTTATACGGCTGTTTTATACGGGATTACGGCCCCCGTGATGATCCTGATCATCCTGCATATCTGCAACAACAAAAAGATCATGGGCAACTTCACCAATAAGCCCCTGTCGAATATCCTGGGCGTGTTTACTTTTCTGCTGATGAGCGTGGCCGCGGTGGCCTTAATATACTTCCAGTTCCGCTGATTTCAAGCCGCATTTTTACGCGATCCCATAGTAATTTCTGACGCATTTCCGGGCCCCGTCGAAATTATGTTGAAAACTTTAGCTGCAGGATTTAACATGCCCCTAAATCCGCCATGGGCGCGGGTTTTACTCGATGTTAACATAATGTGAAGTACTATTTGGAAGGAAATTCTTTAGCATTTAGTAGTATTGTAAACGCCGGTCAGGGAACGTAAAATCAGTTCACTTTCGACCGGCGAAATCCACTCAGACATACCATTAATTTATATTATATCATGCAGGCTGCAGATGAAGTTTTATTGAGGGAAAATAAGGACCGTTTTGTGATTTTGCCGATCAATTATCCCAAGATCTGGGAGATGTATAAAAAGCACGAAGCCAGCTTCTGGACGGCCGAAGAAATCGACCTGAGTGGCGACGGTCGGGACTGGGTGGCCCTGAACGATGGCGAACGTCATTTTATCTCGCATGTCCTGGCCTTTTTTGCCGCCAGCGACGGGATCGTCAACGAAAACCTCGCCGTGAATTTCATGAGCGAAGTGCAGCTGCCGGAAGCCCGTTGTTTTTATGGTTTCCAGATCATGATGGAAAATATCCATTCCGAGACCTATGCGCTGCTGATCGACACCTATATTAAAGATCCCCAGGAAAAGACAAGGCTGTTTCACGCCATCGATACCGTGCCGGCCGTCAAGAAAAAAGCCGAATGGGCGCTCCGCTGGATCAACGACGGCAATTTTGCCGAAAGACTGGTGGCTTTTGCCGCCGTGGAAGGCATTTTCTTCAGCGGCAGCTTCTGCTCCATCTTCTGGATGAAGAAAAGGGGCCTGATGCCCGGACTCACCTTCAGCAACGAGCTGATCAGCCGCGACGAGGGCCTGCACTGCGAATTCGCGTGCATGCTGTACCGGATGCTCAATACAAGGCTCAGCAAAGACCAGGTATTCCAGATCATCGGCGACGCCGTAAAAATTGAAAAGGAATTCATCACCGAAGCCCTGCCGGTAGACCTGATCGGCATGAATGCCAAGCTGATGCAGCAATATATCGAGTTTGTGGCCGACCGCTGGCTGTCAGAACTCGGCTATCCGAAAATGTTCAACGCCACCAACCCGTTTGATTTTATGGAGATGATTTCCCTCCAGGGCAAAACGAATTTCTTTGAAAAACGGGTAGGCGATTACCAGAAGTCGGGCGTGATGTCCGGCATCAAGGACGTGCAGACGTTCAGCCTCGAAGAAGATTTCTAACACAAGATCCAATCATTATATAAAATGTCAACGATGCAACACGTTATCAAGAGAAATGGCAAGAAAGAAAGCATCAAGTTCGATAAAGTCACGGCCCGTATCGAAAAGTTATCGTACAGTCTGAGCCCGCTGGTCAATGTGATCGACGTAGCGAAAAAAGTGATTGAAGGGATCTATGATGGCGTTCCCACCACGGAATTAGACAACCTGGCCGCAGAGACCGCTGCATCGCTCGCCACAAAACATCCTGATTACGCCCTGCTGGCTTCGCGCATCGCCATCAGCAACCTCCACAAGAATACCATCAAGTCTTTTTCCGAGACCATGAAAAAGCTGTTTGATTATGTCGATCATGCCAGCGGGAAGAAAACCCCGATGCTTGCCGACGACGTATGGGAAATCATCCAGGAACATGCCGAACTGCTGGACAGCACCATCATCTACGACCGCGATTTCGGATTCGATTACTTCGGATTCAAAACGCTCGAGAAATCATACCTGCTCCGCATCAATGGAAAAATCGTTGAACGCCCGCAGCATATGTATATGCGCGTGGCCGTGGGCATCCATAAAAACGACATCGAGAGCGCCATCAAGACCTATCACCTGATGAGCGAACGTTGGTTTACGCATGCCACACCTACCCTCTTCAATGCGGGTACGCCGAAACCGCAGATGAGCAGCTGTTTTTTGCTGACCATGAAAGAAGACAGCATCGACGGCATCTACGACACGCTGAAACAAACCGCCAAGATATCCCAGAGCGCCGGCGGCATCGGCCTCGCCATTCACAATATCCGCGCCACCGGATCCTATATCGGCGGCACCAACGGAACCAGCAACGGCATCATCCCGATGCTGCGCGTTTACAATGACACGGCCCGCTATGTGGATCAGGGCGGTGGAAAACGCAAGGGTGCTTTTGCCATCTACCTCGAACCATGGCATGCCGATGTATTCGAATTCCTTGATCTGCGGAAGAACCATGGAAAAGAAGAAATGCGTGCGCGCGACTTATTTTACGCGCTCTGGATCTCCGACCTGTTTATGCAAAGGGTGGAAGCCAATGAAGACTGGAGCCTGTTCTGTCCGAATGAAGCACCCGGACTCAGCGAATGCTGGGGTGAAGCTTTTGAAAATCTTTATACCCAATACGAAAAAGAGGGCCGCGCACGGAAAACGGTCAAGGCCCAGGAACTTTGGTTCGCCATCCTGGATGCCCAGATCGAAACCGGCAATCCCTATCTCCTGTATAAAGACGCCGCCAACAGAAAAAGCAATCAGCAGAACCTTGGCACCATCAAAAGCAGCAACCTCTGCACCGAAATCATCGAGTATACCAGCCCGGATGAAGTGGCCGTGTGTAACCTGGCTTCCCTGGCGCTGCCCCGTTTCGTGATCGACGGCCGCTTCGATCACCAGAAGCTGTATGAAGTGACCTATGAGGTAACCCGCAACCTCAACAAGATCATCGACAATAATTATTATCCGATTCCCGAAGCGCGCAATTCGAATATGCGGCATCGTCCGATCGGTCTCGGTATACAGGGACTGGCCGACGCCTTCATCCTGCTTCGCCTGCCGTTCGAAAGCGAACTGGCCAAAGTACTCAACAAGAATATCTTTGAAACGATCTATTTCGCCGCGATGACCGCGAGCAAGGACCTGGCCCTGGAACAGGGACATTACGAAAGTTTCCCCGGCTCACCGCTCTCCAAAGGCATTTTCCAGTTCGATATGTGGAATGTGGAACCGACCGACCGATGGGACTGGAAGTCGCTTAAGAAGGAAGTGATGGAAACCGGTGTGCGGAATTCGCTGCTGGTGGCGCCCATGCCGACTGCTTCCACTTCTCAGATCCTTGGCAACAATGAATGTTTCGAACCATACACTTCGAATATTTATTCCCGCCGTGTACTGAGCGGCGAGTTCATCATCGTGAACAAACACCTGCTGAAGGACCTCGTGCAGTCTGGTCTCTGGAACAACGATATGAAGAACCGCATCATCGCCAACAATGGTTCCATTCAGAACATCGAAAGCATTCCTGCGGAAATCAAGGAACTCTATAAAACCGTTTGGGAAATCAAGCAGCGCACACTGATCGATATGGCCGCCGACCGTGGCGCCTATATCTGCCAGTCGCAATCCCTGAATCTGTTCGTGGACACCCCGACCACCTCGAAACTCACGTCCATGCATTTTTACGGATGGAAAAAAGGCCTTAAAACGGGCATGTATTATCTCCGTTCCCAGGCCGCAACCCAGGCCGTACAGTTCACCATCGAAAAACAGGGCAGCGAAGAACTGCAGCCGGTGATTCCGGTGGCGGTGGCTGAGAACCTGAATGACGTGGACAGCATCACCACGGAGTTTAATGGTGGCAGTTGCAGTATGGAGGATGGATGTGTTACTTGTAGTGCATAAGTTTTGTTTTCTCGCAAAGACGCAAAGGGGCGCCAAGGCGCAAAGAGTCAATAAAAAATTACAAAGGCGCGAAGAAATCAAATTCTTCGCGCCTTTATATTTAAATATTTCTTTGCGCCTTGGCGCCCCTTTGCGTCTTTGCGAGAAACAAAAAACCTTACAAAGTGAAATTATCCTTCAACAACTTCCCATCCTTGCTAAACAACAGATTCTTCTTATTGATATCACTCTTGGCCACGATGATATGGTATTCGGTCATATCCGCAGGGAAATAGAGGATATAGACGGAGCGTGTCTTCCAGTCGGCATACAGGCTCTTGGAAAGGCTTTGGCGGATCTCGTCGGGCAGGGCGGCTTCCGTGATTTCCTTTTCGGTCACCTTCCAGTCACCCTTATGCGCATATTTCGCCGTATAGCTGCCCGCGGCAGAATCGAGCGAGAACGTAACTTTAAAATCTTTCAGCTCATCCCTCCATTCCACATTTTTCGCATTGGGATATTTTTCGGAAAAAGCATTGGTAACTTCCGCTGGTATTTTTCTGAGCTGGGCAGAAGCGCCGCAAGTGATGCTGACTGCTGCCAAGAGGAGCAGCGCGTAACGGGTGATTTTCATATTAATGTAATTAGGCTGCAAAGGTAAAACACCGTATCCTATCAATATCCTAAAATATCAGCCGGGGATAAAATCAAGCTTGCAGAGGGCCAGGGCGGCATTCAGTTTGCCGGTACGCAGGCAGTGGGTGAGTTCAATCAGCCGGGGCTGGTAAAGCCCATAGTCGTTGCCGTAAGCGGCGCGCAGGTTTTCGGATTCGAGGCGCGAGAGGCGGCCATCGAAGGCCGCCTCGTTTATCTATCAGGACAACGCGGGACTAACGGTCGCTTT
>CAZZYD010000234.1:0-6033 GCA_964658175.1 uncultured Puia sp.
GCGTGAAGAAAAATCCGCGGAACAATACACCTGTCTTCCCCGATCAATGCTGCGCAGCCTCCACCACATCAAATACTAAACTTATCCCGGTAATTGCCAGTCCGCCCACACCGGAAGCTTCCGCTGCAATACCTGCAATAGACAGCGTAAGGGCCAATACATCCTGCCAGTGCGGCTCATACCCGGCCCGCAATTGCTGATAGATGTGAATGGCTGCAGGTACACCTCCTACTATCGTTCCGATGATTGTACCCCCCCTCGATAAGGGTGCCAATGCTTTACTGGCATCCTTCACCGCATTGGCAGCTGAACCAATAATGGCTCCATGGAAATCGGCGCCAAGACCGACGGCCGTTCCGACTTTGTCATAGGTCTTTGCAGGAATCTTGAGGATGAAATCCACATTCTGCATATTATCAAAGTGGGGATTATCAGTCGAGCTTTCCAGCGCTGCTCCATTGGCTGCATACCAGGTAGTGGTGCCGTTTGCCGTTGTTAGACTATACTGATATACGATCAAACCACCTCGTGGGACAGAAGCCGTGGGACCATACCGGATCGTTTGACTTGTCGGATCGTATATATAATTCATCGTAACCGGTGGGGCACCGTCACCAGCGGAAATACCATCGGTGGATCCCGAAATACCCCCGGGGAATGCAGCATTATAACCTACCGGTTGCTCATATTTTGATTCCGGATAAACTGTAACTACAGAGAGACAGCCGGCGCAAATATTTCCTGATCCGTCATCACCGTTGTCGTCTCCATTTAGCGAAGGGCCATCTACCGTCTGGTCAAGACCGCTGTGATCGGACATGCTGACAGGATTATTAGAAACAAATGCATAGGGACTTTCCTCATGCCTTTTTATATCCAAAGGGTCGGACGCATGAAACCGGCCAATCTGCGGATCGTACATCCGATAATTGGTGGCGTATAATTCAAGCCCGCTGCCGTCAGAAAATTCGCCGTGCTGCAGTTCTGATTGTTGATTGAATTTATACGGCGTTTCCGGTTTGTTCTGCGACACGTTACTGATAGCGGCAATGGATTGGCCAAAAGGATAGTAATGCGTTTCTTCCACGATCGGTCCGCGGGTATTTACAATCTGGATATTGTCAAAGTACACGTCGATATTGGCGCTCTCGTTACTGGCAAACACATACAGGTAACCGCTCTTTGAAATCGATACGCTCGCTGTCATTGACCCCAGTACACCGCTTCCGTATTGGGAAGCCGGCACGCCGCTGCTGTTGCTCGCCACGGCATTCAACTGATTGTCGAACAGGATCCAGTTTAGACCGGCGCGCGGAAGTGACGTGCTGATGGGCGCTGGCAGGTGATTCAATGCGCCGAGCAAAGCAGTGTTTAAAGGATTGTTGATTGTTTCCAGGGCCGTGGTGGCGGAAGTATGGGTAACCGATGACAAACTTCCTGCGCCGGCGCCAGTGAGGGATGACACAAACCCATTCACCGCGCTCGTAAGCAGATTACTGTTGGTGGAGGAAGCGCCATTGGTGAAATAATAACTTTTGGCCCAGAGACTAATCACATCACCGCTCGTCACTTTGATCGTGATCCCCAGATCGGTGGACACCGGTGAATTCGCCGGGAGTTTGTACATGAAGCCGCTGTGGCCCGTGCTCGTCACATTCACCGCGGGATCCGTATCGGGATTGGTGATACCGTTGTTGTTCGCGTAATAGTTCGGTCCGTAGTTGGTGGTGAACCCTCCTGGAAGGGAAGCATTCGCTGTGATACGGGCGGAATTTGCGACACTGTAATATTTTAATATCGTTCCGGCCACCCCATCTTCCATCGTAGCAGCGGGGATATTGATATCCTGCTGTTTTTCATCGGTCAATACCATTCGCGTATCCTGCAGGTGATCTTTGATGAAATAATCATACGCGTAGTGTTTACTGCCATTGATGGTGGTGGGCGTCACCGGACGGATGCGCCCTTCTTCCTGTACCATATACTGGAATACATTGGTATAATCACCGGCAACCGTGGGATTATGCACGACGCTCTTGTAAACAAAAGGACCAATATACGTGGTAGTGGTCGTTAGTGCCTTGGCTGTTTCCACCACGATCTTGGCGAGCTTAGCGCCGGTGGCATCATAGGTATAACTCACGGTACCCTTGCCAGCTACGGAAACCACCAGCGGTTGATTGAGGTAATTGTAGGTGACCGGCGTGATCGCCTTATTTTTATCGGAGGTGAGGTTGCCATTCGCATCGTAGCCGTAATCAACGATCGTTGCATTCACCGCCGCCGTATTGCTGGCATAGGTATTTTTGATCGATAGTTGCGGATCAGAGGAAGCCGTCCGGAAATCGCCGAGCGTAGTCAAAGGATTATTGGAGGCATCCACCACATATTGCAGTTGATTGGAATTGGCGGGATATCCATAGGTGAGGTTATCGATGGCACCCGAACTACCAATCAGGTAACCGTTCTTTTTCATGGTCAGGATATTGCCGTTGGCATCGTAGGCGAGATTGCTCTCGGTAAAATCCAGCAGAGTATGATCCCAGGCGCTGCCCGTGGTATTTTGAAGGAAGGCGGCGCCGGTGAGGCGCTCCGCGCCGTCATAATAATAATCGTATTTGCGGTTGATGCCATCACCGCGGCTTTTCCAGATAACGCCGGCAATCGTTCCATTGAAGGCGGGCGAAACATAAGCGGTGCCCGCAGCGGCGGCTACGCCATTGTCATAGGCCACTTCTTCCGCAAAATAATTCGTCGCTGTGCCGCGAAGGTAATTCCGGTTGGTGCCGATCAGCCAGCCCCGGACATTATAATCGTAGGATAAGGATTCCATACTGCTGCCGAGGGTCTTCTTGGTGGTGTGGCCCATGGCATCATACTGGTTGGAAAACACCACCTGCGCGGCGGCCGTAGTCGTCACACCTGCCACCACCCCCGTGAAGCCTTTCGTAACCGTGAGGAGGCGGCCCAGCGGATCATACGCGAAATTGCTGGACACCGAATAGTTTTGCGCATTGGCGCCGCTTTTAACATGTGCTGTAAAGGTCTTTAACGTGTTGCCGCTCCAGTCGTACTGAACAGTGGTTACGTCCGTTCCGCCGGTGATATTGATTGTCTGCAGCTGGATCATGCGGCCGCGGGCATCGTAAAATTGCGCATGGGCGATACCGGTAACAGCCCCCGCAAAGTTCCCGAGCACTTTGGACCAGCCCCCCGTCGGCCTAGAGCGAGCGGAACCTGCCTGAGCCAGGGTTTGCGGATAGGGAATTGAATTGCTGACGGGTGCAAACTGTCCGTCGAAACTGTTATTTTTTGCTGCCAGCTGGGTGCCGTAAAGCGAAGCCCAGCTGTAATCATCATAATAATTAATGGTAAGCACATTCGCTGCGGTGGCAACCGGATAACTCTGGGTTAGCGTATAGCCGGGGGCAGTCGTTGTCCTTTGTTCATACATACCCAGGTTTGCGGCTGCAACGGCTGCCAGTTTTAACGCCAGCGTGGTGTTCGTGGCATCAGGGTTATACCCCATCATAACGGGGCGGTTGAGTGGATCATATTTGATGAATAGCCATTGCGACTGGCTGCGGAGGTTCGCGTCCTGAATCAGGATGGGCCGGTCGCGGATATCATAGATCATCCACAATTCACCGTTGCCGGGTGTCTTTTTTATGATGAGCCGGTTATTGGCATCGTACTCCATGCGGTAACACAGCTGATCGGCCATCGCCTGTGAAACGGTCCACGTGCCGTCGATCGCCTGGACTGCCTTCGGGGTCAGGATAAAACGGAGATTCCCGTAGTCATCAATGATATAATAATTGCAGAACCAGCCGGCGTGCGCGCTACCGGTGCCGGGATCGGTGGACGACAATTCTTTTTTGATGAGGACGATCTGTCCATCCTCATCCCGGAAAGTGACCACCTGTGCGCCCTTGGGATCTGTTTCAATCGTTTTAAAAAGCGTACCCGCAGCATACGCGCCGGCATTGACGGGCAGACTTCCCTGCGCGGCGGCGATGGTCCATTTCTGCACATTGTCGGTTGCCGTGTTCAGCACATAGGCGTGTTGCGTCGGATGCGGATGTGCCGTGGCTTCACTGCCCACCCAGCTGACGCCTGGATCATAGGTTGCATTGAGGCGGCCGAGCGGACCGGCTTCAAAAATATTTTTACCGTAGGCCCAACCGGTTTCGCCCGGCTGTCCGGCGAGCAGTGAGTTGTAATAATCCGCCTGTTGCTGAAATGCATCCAGCTTGAAAGATCCGTCGTTGGTGATGTCGGATGCGCTCGCCAGGGTATTCGAAGCAAAGGGGAGGTATTTGTAAGATTCTTTTCCGAAAGCATCGTAAGTGAGTGCCGTGACCATGTCGGTGGCGCTTGCATAGGAGGTTGGCGCGGCCGGATCTGTTTTCAGGGCACCCTGTTTCACAATCGTTTCCATCGGTCGGCCGAGTCCGTCGAAATAGCGGGTGACCGTTTGTACATCAGTGACGGGACGAAGCACAAAATTGGCCGTATTCGTTTCCGGTGCACGGGCAGTCCAGGTGCGCATGTAGTTGACCATTTCCGTTGTGGGAAGCGCCGCAGGCAGGGTGGCCTGTGCAAATATGCTATGGAAACTGAAAATCGCCAGTATAGATACCATCGATCTTTGGAACAATCTACCTAAGATGCTCAGCCGTTTTGCGCAGAACAGTTTATTGGTACACATCGGAATCATTTTATCTGGATGATGAATCATGATTTTTATTATTGGGCATAGGTTCCTTCAATGATCACCTCGGTTCCCGGCACAATGGTGCTCCCCGAATATTGAACAGAGAATTGTCCGTTGGTGGCAATATTTACCGTCATGGCGCCGATGCTGGAGCTTGCTGTCACATTCCGGTTGATACTGGGTTTACAAGCGCCGACGATCGTCGCGATGGTAGCATAAGCGCCGCTATAAATTGGCTGATTGACTGGCGTGAACCGCAGGTAGAAGGTTGATGTCTGGTTGCTGGTGGATATGTTGCCTGCACTGGACGTAAATCCGTTCATCATCGTAAATGTGCAGGTTGCCGGCGGCAGCGGACAATCCGTGATATCATACAGCGATTCAGTTTGTGTTTGATTGTATGTGGGGCTGCACGGGTTCAGGTCCTTTTCCAGGAAGAGGCGGTAGCCGGTGTTTTGCCCCGCAGTCTGCTGACAGGAGATGGTCTGTGTTGTCCAGCCGGGCGTTATGACACAGGTTCCGGGCACACCGTCGTCTATCCACCGGATCGAGTTGAAAGTGGGACTTTGCGGATTCACATCTTTCTCCTCATGCTGCTGCATATTGATGCTGTAAGCAGCGTTGGCAGCGCAGGGTTTACAACGCAGCACTCCGAGGTTTTTCCATACGGCAAGCATGTGCCAGTACGTCTGAAACTGATAGTCAAATTGTTTGATGATGTTATTGTCGTTGTTGCGAATGGTTTGCAGGCGTCCAAGTCCATCGTACTGATAGATGGTAGAGCGGCCCGCTGAATCCGTTTGACCGCTGACACCTTCCTGTGGCAGGTAGCTGGTATTGGTGACCTGTGCATCGGTTGGAAAAATGCGTACATCGTCGATATTTCCGCTCAGGGTCGTAGAACCCGTATAAGGTTGTTCATGAAAGATCCAGGTAGCGCCAGATAATGACCACCACTGAATGATGTATGAACGGCCCGGATTGGCGGGAACATAGCTTGTTACATAAGATCCGTTAAAACTGGTATTACCCGTATGGGCCGTTCCAAGGACATTGCCGGTCGATTCAAATCCTTCATAGAAAACGTCTGTCGCATTGCCATTGTCAAGCAGCGCAACGGGAATCGAGCTGTTGTATCCATACACTAAAGACAGCGGTTTGCCATTCTGATCGTAGCTGCTGATGAGGTTGGCAGTGGTAAAGTCGTAGATATAAGCATGTTTTTTCACCAATGTGCTGGCAGTGTAGTCGGAGACAAGATCGAGGAAAATCTTTGAGATGGAGCCAGTCAATCCTCTCATTTCTAATGATCACTC
>CAZZYD010000235.1:0-5960 GCA_964658175.1 uncultured Puia sp.
ATTTTTTCTTACCGAGCTGCAAATATAGTCCTAAAATTATTTTGCAGGAAAGATTTTGACCTTATCTTTGCCGTCCTTTCAGGGGAGCATAGCTCAGCTGGTTCAGAGCATCTGCCTTACAAGCAGAGGGTCCGCGGTTCGAACCCGTGTGCTCCCACTACCTTCCGGTAAATCATTCAGATTACAAAGACCTCCGTATCGGAGGTTTTTTTATTGCTGCCTCTTCCCGTCCTCCAAACGCAAATCGTACATTAGTCACCCAAAACAACCTACGCTTATGCGCAAGCTCCTCTTCCTGTCCGGCATCGTCATTTCCATTTTCGGATGTACGTCCCACACTGATACCGATCACTCCACCATTACCGGCGCCACCGATAAAACATTCAATGAACTGGCCGCCAGATTTCTGACCAGCGATATGGCTTCCAGTCCCGAAAATTCAGTCGCCCTGGGATTTCATGAGTACGATGGCAAACTCACGGACTACAGCAAGGCCGCGATCGACAGCAACCTCGCGCGACTAAAATACTACGACCAGCAGCTCGGCAGCATCGATACCAGCACCCTCAGCGCGAAATTATTTTATGACTACCGCATCCTGAAAACCAATATCCGCAATGGCATCTTTACCATCGAAGACAGACAGGTATACGAAAAAAATCCGATGACCTACGCCAATGCCCTCGACGTAAGCGTTTATATAAAAAGGAATTTCGGACCGATCGAACAACGGATTCAGTCCATCATCAATATCGAAAAAGGCGCCACCAACGTATTTACCTATGCCCGCCAAAACCTGCGCGATTCCCTGCCAAAACCATATATCGATATGGCCATCCTTATTTCCAAAGGCGCCGCGTCTTTTCTGGGCAAAGACCTGCTGATCGCATTGAAAGATGTAAAGAACGATACCCTGATCAAGGCATTTACGGCCGCCAATAAAAACGCCATCGACCAGCTCAACAGTTATGCGGACTGGCTGAAAAAAGATAAACTTCCGAAGTCGACCAAAGACTATGCGATCGGTATGGAGAATTATTCAAAAATGCTCCTCTACCAGGAAAATATCTCCCTGTCACCGGACTCTATCCTCGCCATCGGCATGCGCGAACTGTCCAGGGAGCAGGCAGCTTTCGACGCCGCCGCCAAAATCATCGACTCTACCAAAAAACCCATCGACGTTTATAATATCACCCAACTCGAACATCCCACCGCCGACAGCCTCATTCCCGACGCCAGAAAAACACTCGAGGGGATCCGCCAGTATATTGTCGATAAAAAAATTGTGAGCATCCCCTCTCCCGTTCGCGTGATCCTCAAGGAAACACCCGCTTTCGCCCGGGAAACCAGCACCGCCTCCATGGATATTCCCGGTCCCTTCGAAAAGAAAGCGACCGAAGCCTATTACTATATTACACCCGTAGATAAAAGCTGGACAGCCAAACAGCAGGAGGACTGGCTGGCGCAATTCAATTACTACACCACTGATATTGTTACCATCCACGAAGCCTATCCCGGTCACTATGTTCAGTTTCTTCACCTCAATGCATCGGATGCCACACTGATTGAAAAATATTTCAATAGTTATGCCTATGTGGAAGGATGGGCGCATTATTGCGAAAAAATGATGATCGATGAGGGATATGGCAATACCGGAGATCCGATCAAAGCGGCAAAGTTCCGCATCGCCCAATCCGGTGATGCCCTGCTCCGCCTTTGCCGGCTCTGCGTATCCATCAAAACACATTGCCACGGCATGAGCGTGGATGAAGCCACCAAATTCTTTATGGACCACTGGCACCAGGGAGAAAAGCCATCACGTCAGGAAGCCCTCCGCGGCACCTTTGACCCGGGGTATCTTTTTTATGCCGTGGGAAAACTGGAAATCCTGAAACTGCGGGCTGACTACCAGCAACAGGAAGGATCCAATTATTCATTGCTGAAATTCCATGATATGTTCCTGGGCAATGGCTGTCCTCCCGTGCGCCTACTGCGCGAACGGATGCTGAAAGATTCAAGCAGCTGGGATAAGATTCTTTAGCGTTTCATCTTGAGTCTGTCGGCGACCAGATCGCCTACGCTCCGGCCCATTTTGTTGCTTCGTACGCAGCAGTAATAATAATGGATGCCGCCGTAAAAACGCGCCATGATATTTTCATTGGCTGCATCCCGGAAAGAATTATAGGTTCTCCGGTCGATCCCGAATTCAAGCTCCGTCGTATCGGTATATTTGAAATGATCCCCGAACACGCTAGTGAGCGCCTCTCCGCAGGAAGCGGAAATCGTACAATGTCCGCAGGTATATTCCGGGAACGGCGGTGTCTGCAGGTGCGGGCGCCAGTTCGGATCAAAATATTTATTGATGGCTGTTTCCGGTCTCAGGGTATTGTAGGTATACTTGATATTCCAGCATTCGATGAAGGCATCGAACAGCGCCACCGCTGTTTTCGCATAGGCGTAGGCGGTAGTCGGAAAATCTGATTTGGATTGTTTGGCCGCAATCCCCACGATCCCCATCCAGTGGCCGCCGGGAGAGAATTTTTTGGTTCCGAACATGAGGTGTCCCGATACGTTCAGTTTGAAGGGATTGTCATCCCAGAAATCTGCGATCCAGGTCTGCTCCGTCGTGAGACTGTCTACCGTATGCTGACTAAGTTTCACCTGCTGATAATAGAGGCTGGATGAGTCGGTGACGTTAAAAGGATAAGGTGGAGGTGGAATGAACTGTCGCGGACTGTCAATGACCAGTGTGCGGATGGTGTTCCAGTGCGGTTCCATGGCCAGCGCATAAGCGGGCGGCGTCGGTACCCACCGTCCCGGCGAATCGTTCACATTGTATTCCGGTGCGCCCCGGGTTTTCGCGTAGTTATCATGTTTGCTCCAGTTTAAGATCGCGGATCCGATGGTATCGGCAAAGGCCAGCGTATTTTTATAAATATCATCGGGCATGCCGTGATCGAGCGCCATTTGTTTTATGCTGTCTACATACAGCTTCATACTTCCTTCCGGAAAGGTGACCGATTCACCGAGCCGGCAATAAGCCAGCATGGAGGCAAGCTCTACATTGATGGTTTGTCCCTTCGGCAGCTCAGGCATTTTACCCAGACCATGCAACTGACCGCCGAGCGATTGAAAGCGCTTCGGATAACCCGCAGCTACCACTTCATAGCCCGCGATCGACGCGTAGAGATAGTTACGTGAAGCCACAATGGGACTGAAATTATTTCCCATCACCACCGTATTCAGTTCGTGCACCATATCGGTATACAGCAACGGATTCTGAAACAACTTCACATAATCTTTTTTGCTATTGCAGGAGCAGATAAATGAAATCAGGAAAATAAAGGCAAGCCATCTTCTCATTGGTATCGTTGTTTGGAGATGGCAAAAATAGTAAAGCCTTCGCAGGATGCGATTTTCATTTTTGTTAAGAAATACAGTCCCTAAAACTTAAAACCAAGATTCACCATGCAATTGCGCGGGGCGCCCGGCCATTTGTTGATGTTGTTATAGGCCCCGCTCCAGTACACGCGATTGGTGAGGTTATTGACATTGAAAGCCACGGAATAGCGTTTATAGCTGTACGAGAGTCCGCCGTTGATCAGCAGATAGCCCGGCAGCGATACATCCGGTTCGAGGGTCGCCCGTTCGCCGACCAGCGAATGGCCTGCTGCAATCCCAAAACCTCTGATCCATCCATGGTTGAAAACATATTTGATCCAACTCCCGCTGCTGTTCTTCGGTGCGTTTTCAGCGAGCATCCCGATCTGGCTTGGATCCTTGCTCTTCGTTATTTGCGCTACATTGTAGGCATAGGAGATCATGAGGCTGAGGTTGGGCAGAATATTGCCTGACAATTCCGTTTCCACGCCGCGGGAACGGTTTTGTCCCTGCTGCACAAACAGATCCGGCTGTGACGGGTCGTTGGCATTGACAGCAACATTTTCCACCGTCAGCTGATAAACCGCCAGAGTCGCAGAAAGTCTGTTCCGGAAAAAGCTTCCCTTCACCCCTGCTTCATACAGCTGGCTCGTGATGGGCCTGAATGGCTGACTGAACCGCTGCGCATCGGTGGACACTTCAAACGGATCAAATCCTTTATTGTAGGTGCCGTACACGCTGATATTGGGCGTAAGCGCATATACCAGGCCTACCCTCGGCAGAAACACATGCTCGCTCAGGTCAGACGCGCTGTCAGACACATCATCACCTTTGTATAATTCTTCGCGCAGACTCACCAGCAGTTTCCAGCGCTTCCAGCTCAGCTGATCCTGTATATAAAATCCGTTGGTGTGATAAATATCTCCGTCAACACCCGTGGCATCATCGTCAAAATCGGATACAGCATATGCCTCCACCGGACGTTTAAAATATTGCGGATGACGGAGACTCATCGTGCCGACGATCCCGCTGCCCACACCGAACTGGTCCGCATTTTCATAATAGTCCTGATTGAGCGAAATGTTACTTTTCACAAAATCATATCCGGCCAGCAGCTGGTGGCTGACTTTCCCCGTGTTGGCCGTATACGTGAAATAACTGGATATGGTATTGGTGTTCGTGTTGTACCGGAATTTCGTAAAAGACAGATTGATTGAATCGGGTTGTATATAACTGTTGAACCCGTGATCAGCGACCTTCTCCCGCGTGTGATAGTTGAGATAGCCGGTGGAGAAACTCAGCCTGTCCGTGATCTTGTAAGACACCGAAAGAATCGATGCCAGATCTGTTTCGTGGAGATAATCGCCCGGCTGACTGGTGATCAGGCTTTGCCGGGTGGCCTTGAGGTTCGGATCTCCGTCAAGTCCCGGCTGACCGCGGTCCAGCATCGTGTGCATATTGGAAACAGAGAAATCGAAATTTATACGCAGCCGGTCATTCGGCACGAATGACACAGACGGTGCGATCTGGTACGACTTGCCAAACTGGTTGTCGCGAAAGGAATTTGTATTGTCATAGCCCGCATTGAGCCGGTAAAGCAGGGTCTTGCTTTTATTCAGCGGACCGGTAATATCGCCCATGGCGCGGTAGTGGTCATAACTGCCATAATAAAGATCCAGCGAACCGCCGGCCTGATCGAGTGGCTTTTTGGTCACCAGGTTAATGGTGCCCCCGGGATCGCAGTTGCCATACAAGGTGGCCGTGGGTCCCTTGATCACTTCCACGCGTTCGATGTTCACCAGCATCGGGCTGGTATAGGTGGTATTGTATCCGCGAAGTCCGTTGATATCCCGTGCGTTCTCCGCACGAAAACCACGGATCGTGTATTCGTCATAACCCGAGTATTGGTTGACGCCCGCGACTACGTCCACGGCCTCTTTCAGCGTGAATTCCATTTTATCGTGGATGACTTCTTTAGTTACCGTGGAGATCGACTGTGGCAGATCCTTTACAGGTGACTGCGTTTTCGTGCCAAAAAAGGAGTAATTGCTTTTATAAGAATGTTCCGGGCGGCCGGTGATTTCCACTTTTTGCAATGGCTTAAAAATATCCTGCAATTGGATAATTCCGAGGTCGAGGACTTCCCCATGTTTGAGTGAAACCGGAATCAGTACCGGCGCCGTATTGATGGAAGATACGATGAGCGTATCCTGTGCCGGGTGCAGGTGATTGATCACAAAAGCCCCCTGGTTATCGGTCAGGGCAAATCTTTTGACAAAATGAAGGGAAACGCTGACCGAAACAGCCGGTCGACCGTCGGCGCCCACCACTTTTCCGCGAATGCTGCTACCCGGTTTTTGAGAGAATCCTGGTAAATGACAACAGACCAGGATCAGTACGGGTAAAATTTTTTTCAAACGGGGATGGTTTACGGGGTCGAAAATAGGGATTTTCAGGGGAAATTCCGAGCATCGCCTTGGTGCACGCAAAGACGCAAAGGTCCGCTAAGACGCTAGGCAATTCATCCATTATTTGCGCCTTTGCGTCTTTGCGAGAAAATTACTGCCCCACCAAAAAAA
>CAZZYD010000236.1:0-5934 GCA_964658175.1 uncultured Puia sp.
TACAATTTTCCCCTGCCATTCTTCTTTAAGCACACCCGATTTCTCGAGTACTTCATCTTTGAAAGAAGGGTCGATATCATTCACGAAATCCAGTTGCCCCTGCTGGAGTTGCAGGAATTCCGTGGCCTTGTTGTCGTAAAAACTGATCCTGACCGCATCGATATAAGGCAATGCTTTTCCCAGGCTGTCTTTCTCAAAATAATGCGGATTTTTCAGCAGGATCAGGTCCTGCCCTTCTTCCCAGCTCGAGAAAAGAAACGGACCTGTACCGCAGGGATGGTTCCTGAAATCATCGCCGTATTTTTCTACCGCTTCGCGCGGTACGATGGACGCATACTGCATGCTCAGCAATCCGAGCATCGGATGAAAGGGTGCCAGCAGGGTCAGCACAAAGGTCGAATCGTCGATCGCCTGAAAGGAACTCCTGTCTTTCACGCGGTCATTGAAAATCCACGCGCCGCTGCTCGCTGTTTTTTTATCCAGGATTCGCGAGAGGCTGTAGACGATGTCAGCTGCACGCAGCTTTCTTCCGTGGCCATCCGCAAAAACCTCATTATCCTGGAAATAGACATCCGTGCGCAGATGAAAGGTATACCGCAGCCGGTCAGCAGAAATTTCCCAGCGCAGCGCCAGCGACGGAACAATATTCAGGTGCTGGTCCGTTTCCACCAGGGTATTGTAAATCTGGTGCACAGGCCAGATCACCGATTGATTTTTTGCAAATGCCGGATCGAGGGTGGCAATGCCCGTGGATTCATTGTAACGGAACACTTTTTTGTCGCCGGTCGTGGTGTGCCGGCACGCCATCACGAGGCCGGTCAGCAAACCGGCGCAGAACACCTGTTTTATTTTGTTAACCAATATTTCTGTTTTTCATGAATGACCGTTGCTCCGTAGGGTCTAAATTTAGCAAATGAATCGGATTGTCGTTTTGCAACTGTTTAATTGGTTGGTTTGTGCCGCATTTTTACCATTTGGCGGTCTTCAGGCGCAAACCGCTTTTACCCGTGCCGATACACTGCTGGGATCGCCGAACGCGGAACGCAGCTGGTTTAATGTTTTGCGCTACGATCTTGACATCACCCCCGATTATGCACAACGAAGCATCCGCGGCGTGAATAAAATCACCTATGCGGGCTCGGGCGGCGCCGTCATGCAAATTGACCTGAAGGAACCGCTGATGATTGACAGCATCCTGCAGGATGGACAGCCGCTGCACTTTCGGCGGGAAGGGAATGCATTTCATGTGCAGATGCCGGCCGCACCGGCTGGCAGCATGGTTGTACCTGCCGCTCGTTCGGTATCGGTCTTTTACCATGGTCACCCGACAGTGGCTGTAAATCCCCCCTGGGATGGCGGCTGGATATTTACCAGCGATAAACAGGGCAGGCCCTGGATGACGGTAGCCTGCGAAGAAGACGGCGCGAGCATCTGGTATCCCTGCAAAGACTATTTGGGCGATGAGCCCGACAGCGGCGCCAGTATAACGATCCATGTTCCCGATACGCTGGTGGCAGTGGCCAACGGCCGCCTCCTTTCAAGCACGGCGCAGCCGGATCATATGACAAGCTATACCTGGGCCGTCAGCAGCCCGATCAACAATTACAATATCGTTCCCTACATCGGTAAATATGTGCACTGGCATGAAGATTATGCCGGGAAAAAAGGACCGCTCGATATGGATTTCTGGGTGATGGACTACGACCTGGATCGGGCGAAAAACCAGTTTCTCGGCGTCGATTCCATGATGAGAGTTTTCGAATACTGGTTCGGCCCCTACCCTTTTTACGCAGATGGTTACAAACTCGTGCAGTCTCCCCACCTCGGTATGGAACATCAAAGTGCCATCGCGTATGGCAATGATTTTTTGCGTGGCTACCATGGAAAAGATCTTTCGGGCAGCGGCTGGGGCACCAAATGGGATTTTATTGTCGTGCATGAAAGCGGTCACGAATGGTTTGGAAACAATATCACCAGTAAAGACCTGGCGGATGAATGGATCCATGAAAGTTTTACTACCTATAGCGAAACGCTGTATGCCGGCTATTGGTTTGGTCAGGCCGCTGCCAACGCCTATATCACCGGGCAACGGAAAATGGTAAAAAATAAACTTCCCATCATCGGCGCCTATGGCGTACACCGCGGACCGGAAGACACGGATGAATACTATAAAGGCACCAATATGCTGCATACCATCCGGCAGCTGGTGAACAATGATTCCCTTTTCAGAATAATGCTGACCGGTCTCAACGAAACATTCTATCATCAAACGGTTACCACGGCTCAAATAGAGCAATACCTCATTCAAAAATCAGGCATTCCACTCGGACCCGTATTCGACCAGTACCTCAGGACCACCCGCATACCGGTGCTGGAATACCGGCAGCAGGGGTATACCGTATCTTACCGCTGGAGCAATTGCGTACCCGGTTTCAGGATGCCGGTACGGATCGACTTCAAAGGAAGTCGCTGGATCACACCTACGGCGAAATGGAAGACGATCAGCATGTACCCGGAAGGCGATACCAGCTTCTCCGCAGATCCGGCATTTTATATTTCGGTAAAAAAAATCCCCTAAAACAAAAACAAGCATCTTTGCAGGGCAACAGCCATTCTCATGAGCACGATCCGTCGTCAAAGTATTCTTTCATTCGGTATTATTTATTTCGGTTTCGCGCTGGGTTTACTCAACACCTATCTGTTTACGCGCAAAGGCGGATTCACCACGGCTGAATATGGACTCACCGGCACCTTTATCGCGATCGCCAATATCATCAACTCCTTCGCCAACCTCGGCATGCAGGCCTATATTTATAAATTCTATCCCTATTATAAAGACAATCTCCGTGTGAGGGAAAACGACATGATCACCTGGGCGCTGGTGACCAGTCTTACGGGATTTGTATTGGTGATGATCTCGGGGTTTATATTCAAAGACCTGGTGATCCGGAAATTCGGGGCGCATTCCGAAGACCTGGTACGCTACTATTACTGGATATTCCCCTTTGGTTTCGGACTCACCATCTATTCGCTGCTGGAAGCCTTTGCCTGGCAGCTGAAAAAATCGGTACAGACCACTTTTCTCCGGGAAGTATTGTTCCGCGTGTTTGCAACGGTACTGATCGTATTGTTCATGATGAAAGTGCTGCGCAGTTTTGACTCTTTTATAAAATGGTTCGCCCTCACCTATATCCTGCTCGCGCTGATCCTGCTGGCTTACCTGATCCTGCTCAAACAGATCCACCTGACTTTTACGGTGAGCCGCGTAACAAAAAAGTTTTATAAAAAAATCCTCGTGTTGTCAGGATTTATCTGGAGCGGAAGCCTCATTGTGAATATTGCCAACGTCTTCGATTCGATCGTGATCGCCGCCGTGATGCCGAATGGGCTGGCTTTTGTGGGCATATTTACGCTCGGACAAAATATCGCCAGCCTGATACAGGCCCCGCAACGTGGCATCATCGCCGCTTCGATCGCCCCTTTATCGAGGGCCTGGAAAGACAAGGATTACGAAAAGATCAAAAGGATCTATCACCGCTCTTCGATCAACCAGCTGATTTTTGGTTGCGGTATTTTTGTGCTGATCTGGCTCAACTTTACCGACGGCGTCATCCAGTTTAAATTACAGCCTGCCTATCTTCAGGCCCAATATGTGTTCCTGTTTCTCGGGCTGATGCGGATCGTGGACATGGGGACGGGCGTCAATGCGCAGATCATCGGCACGTCAACCCTTTGGCGATTCGATTTCTTTACCGGCATCATTTTGCTGAGCATTTCATTGCCTTTGAATTATATACTCACAAAAAAAATGGGTGTGATCGGTCCGGCCATTGCCACTTTTATCGCCGTGTCCATTTACAATGGCATCCGCTATTTTTTCCTGCTCCGGAAATTTGGCATGCAGCCCTTTACGTTCCGAACGGGGGTGACCCTGCTGCTGGCATTTGGCGGTTATCTGGTGGCGCATCTGCTCTTTTACAAGCTCAACGGCCTGTCTGCGATGTTCCTGCGCAGCGTCGTTTTCATCGCTATTTATCTGGCTGGCATCGTATTATTAAAGCTCACCCCCGACTTTATGCCCGTATGGCTGACTTTCCGCAAAAAGATAGGGCTTGGAGGCGGTCGCTGAAAAAAATCAATTCCCTATCTTCGCAGCCGCAAATAAGTTCTTACCAGATGATCACGAGAAGAAATATCAGGGTGAAAGTGATGCAAACGCTTTATTCGCTGGAGGCGCAGGAGCATTCAATCAAGCCGGAAGAGGCGCAGAAGATTTTGAAGAAACATTTCGATCAAACGGGTCAGCTGCTCATCTACGTCCTGTATTTTCTCACCGAACTCGCCCGTTACGCCGAAAGGGATTCCATGCTGCGCTCATCCAAACACCTGCCTTCCGACCTGGATAAAAATGTCAATACCAAACTGGCAGGCAACCAGCTGCTCTGGAAAATACTTGAGCAGGAAAGTTTTCAGCTTGCCCTTAAACAGTACAAGCCGGAACATATCCAGCGCAACGAACTGATCAAAAAACTTTACCAGGAACTGAGCATCACACCGGAATATGTGAGTTATCTCACGGCAGGCGAAAGGGACAAGAAATCCGAAAAGGAGATCCTTGAATTTATTTTTAACGATTTTCTTTTGCAGCACGATGACTTCGAAAGCCACGTGGAAGAAAATTTCACCAACTGGGGAGACGATGCCGACGTGATTCAGAAACTCGTGATGGGCTATCTCAACAAGATCGGATCCTATAATTTCCAGGAAGTGGTAAGTCCCGACAAAGCGGTCTTCGCGCGGAACCTGCTGGCATCGGTGATCGAAAAGAAAGAGGTAACGATGGATCTTATCCGGCCGAAACTAAAGAACTGGGATCCCGAACGCATTGCCACCCTCGATATGATCCTGATGCAAATGGGTGTTTGTGAGTTTCTGTTTTTTGAAACCATTCCACCGAAAGTCACCATCAACGAATACATCGATCTGGCAAAAGAATACAGCACACCGCTGAGCGGCCAGTTTGTAAATGGCATTCTGGACAGCATCCACAAAGACCTGTTGGCGGAAAACAAAATGCATAAAGTAAATTTCAAAGCTTCAGGATCATGAGGACTTTTGCAACATATATCGGCTTCCTGTTTTTTCTGGGCGCCTGCGGCGGAACGGCCACGCGGCAACCGGTGCCGGATGCCATGAAAATATCCAAGGATACCAGTACCTATACGACCATCCGCTGGATTGATTCCACCACGCATGATTTCGGAAATATTCCGGAAGGTCAGAAATTGCAGGTGAGTTTCCGGTTTGTGAATACCGGCAGCAAACCACTGATTGTAGAAAATGTGCATGCCAGTTGCGGTTGCACGGTAGCCGAACAGCCGGAGGCGCCGGTATTGCCGGGAAAAGAAGGTGTGATCCGGGCCGCCTTCAGCAGTGAGGGGCGGTTGGGTGAAAACCATAAAACCCTCTATGTGATAGCGAATACAAAAGGCTCGCAAAGCAGCGAACTGCATTTTACGGTGAACGTCGGGAAGAAAAAATGGTAATCAGCTTCAGTTATATAAATATTAAACAATGATTCATTCAGTCGTTCTTTTACAGGCCCAGCCGGGAGGTTCTTTTTCGTATCAAACCCTGTTCTTACTTGGGGGTATGATCCTCGTTTTCTGGCTTTTCATGATACGCCCCCAGCAGAAAAAGGCAAAAGATGCCAAGACCTTCCAGGAAAAAATGACCAAGGGTGACAAGATCGTAACCATCGCCGGCATCCACGGTACCGTTAATAAGGTAAATGAAGATGGCACCATCATGATCGAAACCAGCCCGGGCAGTTACCTGAAAATAGAAAAGTCAGCGATCTCCATTGAGTGGTCGCAGACTTTGAATAAAGTGGCGGTGGAGAAGAAGTAATATCTTGTTTCACGCATTGGTTTC
>CAZZYD010000237.1:0-5879 GCA_964658175.1 uncultured Puia sp.
TCCACATCGCGAAGTAGAGCAGCGGTAGCTCGTCGGGCTCATAACCCGAAGGTCGGAGGTTCGAACCCTCCCTTCGCAACAGATTCAAAAGGCGCTTTTAGCGCCTTTTTTCGTTAACGGATTTTCAGGTTATCAGGATGCATTCGCTCCCGGAAGACAGCGGACGCCCGCCTTTTTTGATTTACCGGCCGATCCCTATCTTTAGGAATGCCAAAATACCTGATTGCCTGCCTCCTGCTGATGGCCCTGGCGTGTAAACACGCCAACCACTCCACTGATCAAATCGACTCCCAGAAACTCGGACGCAAAGTGAAACTGGACATCTTCCATACCCCGAACCCCGACAAAGCCGATCTCAATCTCCTGATCCTGAATGATGGTCAGGATGCTGCAAAACTCCGGGTGGAAGAAGCCATGGACAGCCTCTTTAAAAAAGGACTGATCGCACCGCTGGTGATCGTGGCCGTTGAAGCAGGCGACCGCATGCAGGAATATGGCGTTACCGAAAAACCGGACTACCTCGGCCGCGGCACGAAGGCCGCGGAATACGACGCATTCATCAACAGCGAGCTGTATTTCTATGCAAAAAAACAGGCCGGCGTACGGAAATTCAATTCAGTCGCCATCGCAGGCTGCTCCATGGGTGGCCTCTCTGCCTTCGACATCGCCTGGAACCATCCGGAAAAAATAAATAAGGTGGGGGTCTTCTCCGGTTCCTTCTGGTGGCGCGATAAAGCATCCAATGACAGCTCCTACTCCGACGAAACCAATCGAATCATGTACGCCAAACTCAAAGCGTCGCGGAAAAAACCCGGGCTCCGGTATTGGTTCTACGCAGGTGCGGCAGAAGAGAAAGGGGATCGGGATAAAGACAGCATCATTGATGTGATCGACGATACCAGAGACATCATCGCCCTCCTGGAAAAAAAGAAGGTGGCTGCGCCCAATGAAATTATCTACCGCGAAGCCAGGGATGGCAAACACGATTATCCATCCTGGAGCGCCGTGTTCCCTGAATTTCTTTTATGGGCTTTTCCGAAATGATCAGATCATTTCTCTTTGCAGCACCGCGTTGCGGGCTGAATTGCGGTGAAGTGCGAATTCCTTGGCGGCCTTGACAAAATGCACAAAGATGGGTTGAGGATTTTCCACCGTGCTCTTCAATTCGGGATGGTATTGAACACCGAAGAAAAAAGGATGATCGGGCAATTCGATGATTTCCACGAGACCGCTTTCCGGATTCTTACCGCTGGCGATCATACCGGCCTGTTCGAACTGGGAAAGATAGGCGTTGTTGAATTCGTACCGGTGACGGTGGCGTTCTGAAATCAGTGTCTGCTGATAAATGGCTGCCGCCAGTGTTTCGGGTGCGATTTCGCAGGGGTATGCCCCGAGGCGCATGGTACCACCCTTCGCCTTTATATTTTTCTGACCTTCCATCAGGTCGATGACAGGAACCTGGGTATCGGGCTGCATTTCGGTGGAATGCGCCTGGTGCATGCCGAGTACGTTCCGGGCGAACTCAATCACCGCCATCTGCATCCCCAGACAAATACCAAAAAACGGCAGGCGTTGCTCGCGGGCATACCTGACCGCAATAATCTTTCCTTCAATGCCGCGGTGGCCAAAACCCGGCGCTACCAAAAGGCCATCGAGGTTGCTGAGTTTTTCAGCTACATTTTCGTCGGTGATGAATTCACTGTGCACGTTTACGATCTGCACCTTGCATTCATTCATCGCACCGGCATGGATAAAAGATTCCAGGATCGATTTGTAGGCATCCTGCAGTTCAATATATTTTCCAATCAGTCCGATCGTGACTTTAGATTTCGGGTGTTTGAGTTTCTCCAGAAAAACGCGCCATTTCGCCATATCCGGCTCCCGGTTCACGGGGAGTTCAAGTTTCCGGATGCAGATCTGATCCAGCTTCTCCTTCATCATCAGGATCGGCACTTCATAAATGGTGGCCGCATCCGCCGCTTCGATCACCGCTTCGATTTTTACGTTACAGAACAACGCGATTTTTTTCCTGATTTCGGGAGAAAGCGGTTCTTCCGTACGGCAGACAATGATATCCGGCTTCACGCCTTCCTGGCTCAGCAGCTTGACGCTGTGCTGGGTAGGTTTTGTCTTCAGTTCCTTGGCGGCTTTGAGATAGGGAATCAGGGTGAGATGTATCACGAGACAATCCTCTTCCGGCATCTCCCATTGAAGCTGACGAACCGCCTCGATGAAGGGCAGGGATTCGATATCCCCTACCGTACCGCCGAGCTCGGTGATGATGATGTCATATTCATTGCGCTGGCCAAGCAGGAGCATCCGGCGTTTGATCTCGTCCGTTATATGCGGCACCACCTGGACTGTTTTTCCCAGGTATGCGCCTTCTCTTTCTTTGTTGATGACCGTCTGGTATATTCTCCCGGTGGTTACATTGTTTGCCTGAGTGGTGAAGATGCTCAGGAACCGTTCGTAGTGACCCAGGTCGAGATCCGTCTCCGCCCCATCTTCCGTTACATAGCATTCGCCATGCTCGTAGGGGTTGAGCGTACCCGGATCGACATTGATGTATGGATCGAATTTCTGGATCGTTACGCGAAGACCCCTGGCCTGCAATAACTTCGCTAATGAGGCAGCGATAATTCCTTTACCCAATGAAGAGGTAACGCCTCCGGTTACAAAAATGAACTTGGCCATAGTAATCAATTAAGAAACAGTAAAAGATCGAATTAATTGACCAGCGGAAGCCAATATGGAAAGAATTTCCAGGAGGTCATGCAAAAATACAGCAAATATCCGGAACGGGAAAAAGGAGGGGAATACTTGTGGATATTATTTCAGCATGTTGACGAAGAGGTAGGGTAACTTTGTTTTGATATCAGCCGGTGTAACAGAAGATTCGCTGACAATATTTTTGTCGACGGTTTTATCCGACTGGTGAAGCTTCACAGCGTGAATCAAAACGATTGCAAGGATCTCGGCTATCAACACGATGCCGTTGATGTTCTTTTTCATAGTTATTGATCTAAGGGGTATAACTTAGTATTAAACGATAAAGGTCGGGGATTATTTTGTTTCTGCCAAGTTAAGTGATGGTTACCAGCCTCCTGACAAATTACAAACTCCTCTAATACAACGAATTCCAAAAGAGCTTTTCGACCATTGGCGGATAATTCAGGTCGGGTGGTCGGGCCGGTTTAATCCACTGCAATCTTGTCATAGCTGGCCACCAGGCCTTTGATCAGCGAAGAGCTGAAACCGCGGTGTTCCATTTCATTTAAACCCGCGATGGTACAGCCTTTCGGCGTGGTCACCTTATCGATTTCCTGTTCGGGATGGGTCTGTTTTTTCAGCAATAATTCAGCCGCTCCTTTCACTGTCTGGGCGGCGATCAGGCTCGCCGTAGCGGCATCAAAACCGATCTCGATACCGCCCTGGATATTGGCGCGGATATAGCGCATCGCGAAGGCCGTTCCGCAAGCCCCGAGCACGGTCGCGGCATTCATCAGCTTTTCATCGATTTTCACCGTTGTGCCCAGCTGGTTGAATATATTCGATATCCGCTCATACTGCGCCTCCGTCACGTCCTGGGTAGCCAGGCAGGTCATGCTTTCGCGGATGGCAATGGCCGTATTGGGCATTGCCCGCACTACCGGAATCTTCCGGCCCAGAATACCGGAAATGTCCTGGATGCTCACGCCCGTCACCACCGAAACAAGTACATGGTGCTGCTCGCTGAACTGATCCTTGAGCGCGCCGAGCACGTCGGCCACCTGAAAGGGTTTTACAGCCAGGATAATCAGTCCGGCATATTTCAGCGCATCCCCGTTGGCGCGGCTCACCATCACGCCCTTGCGCTCGAGTTCCAGCAGATTTTCCGTGTTCCGGCGGGTAATGATGATATGTCCGGGATTGATGAATCCGCTCTGGATCAGGCCTTCGGCGATCGCCATGCCCAGGTTTCCGCCGCCGATGATGCCGACTTTATTGATCATGTTATAAAAAATGTGAGATGGAAAGATAGTTCCTTACATAATCGTCCACGCCGGATTCAAGGGAATAAAACGGTTCCGCATACCCCGCATCCCGCAGTTTCGTCATATTCGCTTCCGTAAAATACTGATAACTGTTGACCAGATCCGCCGGCATATCGGTGTACTCGATTTTTGCCGCCAGGTCCAGGCCCCCGAAACTGGCCGTCACCAGATCGTTGAAACTCCGCGCCTGTCCGGTGCCCAGATTATACAGTCCGGAAGCGGGCCGCGCATCCAGCATCCAGAAACAGACTTTCAGGAGGTTCTTTACATATACAAAATCGCGCAACTGCTCCCCGTCTTTAAAATCCGGTCGGTGCGATTTGAACAGTTTTACAAAGCCCTGTTTTTTTATCTGGTGAAAAGAATGAAAGATCACGCTCGCCATCCGGGCTTTGTGGTATTCATTCGGGCCATAGACATTAAAAAATTTCAGGCCCGTCCAGAACGGAGGCGCCGTATCCTGCGTCAGCGCCCATTTGTCAAATTCGTTTTTGGAAACCCCGTACGGATTCAGTGGCTTCAGTTCGAAAACGATCTCATGGTCGTCGTTATACCCGAATGAACCGCTGCCATAGGTGGCGGCAGAAGATGCGTAGACCAGGGGCACCACCAAACGCGTACAGTATTCCCATACTTTTTGTGAATAGACCACATTAAGTTTTTCGTGGATGCTGTAATCGAATTCCGTAGTGTCCGTGCGCGCACCGATATGATAAAAGAAATCAACCGCCGGCTTTTCCTTTTCCAGCCATTTGAACAGTTCGTCGCGCTCGATCTGATGCAGAAATTTTTTATGTTCCAGGTTGGGGAACTTGTCGGGGCGGTTGAACTCATCGACGAGGATAAGTTTCTCAAATCCTTTGTCATTCAGGAAACCGACCAAAGCGCTTCCAATAAAGCCCGCTGCGCCTGTGACAATGATGGTTGAATCTGTATTCATAATTCAACACTTGATATCATTTCGTTTTCAATCGCAAAACTATGCAACTGCTTAAAATCATGAATATCGCCCCAGCGTTTATTGTCTACAATTACCTGACCGGAACTCACATGCCCCAACTCTTCGTAAGAAAAATCACCCAGGATTTTTTTAACGGATGCAAGTTTTGACGGATGAACACTCACCACAACCCGGCTCTGCGCCTCGCCGAAATAATAGGCATCTTTCCGGATCGTCGCATCGCCCGCTTCCACATCGAAACCAAGATCATTTTCAAATGCCGCTTCCGCGAGGGTAACAAACAGTCCGCCTTCTGCCACGTCATGGGCAGAGGCAACGAGTTTTTTGGCGACCAGTTGTGTGATCATCTGCTGCAGACTGAATTCTTCTTCCAGTTCGAAATGCGGAGCTTGGCTGAAACGCACGCCGTGGATATCGTATACATAAGCCGAGGATCCGATGTCGTTCCGGCTTTTACCGATCAGCAGGATCAGGTCACCTACTTCTTTGAAATGCATCGTCATCTTCTGCGAAATATCTTCGAGCAATCCGACCATGCCGATGGTAGGTGTGGGATAGACCGCGCCTTCGGGATGCTGATTATAAAAACTTACATTTCCGCCGGTGACGGGTGTGTCAAAACGCAGACAGGCTTCTCCCATTCCTTTCACGGCCTGTACAAACTGAAAATATACTTCCGGATCATAGGGGTTGCCAAAGTTGAGGCAGTTGGTGACGCCTAACGGCAACCCGCCGCTGCAAACGATATTCCTTGCCGCTTCTCCCACCGCGATCATCGCGCCCTTGTAAGGATCGGCAAATACGTAACGGCTGTTGCAGTCCGTAGTCATCGCAATTCCTTTTTTTGTGCCGCGCACCAGCACGATCGCTGCATCGGACGGCGC
>CAZZYD010000238.1:0-5860 GCA_964658175.1 uncultured Puia sp.
GACACGACTTCATATTTTTTCTGTCCCTGGCCGCCAACGATCCGGATGCGCACCGGCGTATGTGGGTTGTCGATATGCACGCTGTCATTGCCATTGGCGAGGAACACGCGCAATTCCTTTGTCACCGAAGGATCATAGGTTTTGGAGAAAAGCAGGTCTTTCAGCGCACCTTCTTTTGAAATCTTATAAATATCCACCTGCAGCTGATGATCACCCGAATCGCGGATGTTCACCAATTCGTTTTTATCGCTTAGCGTGATTTCAGGTTTTTTATTCAGAAAACGGTAATAGATCACCATCGCCCGCGGCAGATCATCCCGACGTGATTTCAGGATGTTCACGAGTTCCGCCGAATCCATTTTTTTGGAAGAGGCGGGTAGTTGGGAGATGCCGGCGCCCATCACGGAATCCGTCAGGGCCATTTGCACATTTTTTGTGATCGCCATCCAGCGTTCAAAACTCAGGCGGTTCAACAGTTCTTCGCTGAGTTCCGTGCTGGAAAAGAACAGCGTTGCCGGGTTGCGGATATGCGCACCAAAGCCCTGCAGGAAAGGAGCGATCCAGGAAGCCGATGCGATCGAGGGAAACAACCCGGATGTTTTCCTGAATACCTGGTCGCGGTCGCGGGGAACGGGAATATAATTTTTATTTTTCTTGTCCTGTGTGTTCACCCAGCGCCACTGATCCACGTGCCGGTCCCAATCGGCGATCACCACATCCAGCAGGCGGGCTTTGAAAAACGCTTCCTGGTCCACGCGGTTGTCATTGTCATTGCGCAGGGCCAGAAACATTTTTTCGGTGTTGTCTGATTTGCCGATCGGTTCGCGTTCTTCCAGCAGGCAAACGGTATTTTCAAAAAGGATGGAATAGGGGCCGAGTTTTTTGTCAGGCGATACCAATCCGATCACCGGATGGGCATGCGGTATCTGCAGGGCGTTGGCCAGCGGCGGCACCACGAGCGCGGAATAGGGATGTTGTGCGGACATGGCGTCGCTGACGGCATCTGCGACAAAAGTGTGGCGTACTTTTTCGGGCAAGATCACTTCGGGAAATTTCTCGACACTGCGCAGTACCCATTCTTTTCCGGTACTGTCTTTCAGCCGCAGCGAATGCGTCTGCTTCCCGCCCCCGCGGCTGATGGGCGTAAGTCCACCCTGCACATCAGAAATCCGGATCACCGGCAGCAGGGTAGGAGCGCCCCATTCCCGGCGATAATTGTCACCGAAGAAAAACCGGTACAGATGACTTTTCCGGTCGAAGGCGTCGTGTGCCGCGACCGTTACGGAGTCGGCGCTGATGGTTTTATATGACGAATCTTCGCGCGCTTGCACACTTACATAGGGCCGCGCATAAGAAAACGCATTTGACCAGTTGCCTTTGTCAAAAGTATAATAGGTAAAACGCAGCCGTTTATCCCGGAGCAGATCAGCCGTCACAAAACCACCGGTGGTCGTTCCATACAATGAGTGTTTCCCTTTCTTGGCAAAATTACTTTTGGCCCCGGCGCCGCTGACCACCTGCATCTGTTCATCTACGATGAACTGAAGGCCGTGTTCATGACCCGATACATGCGTCATATTGGGAAATCCTTTGAAGACGCTATCGACATCGCGGATCATCTCCTGGTAAAGGGGGTGACGCAGGTCTTCCGGATTCGTAAAGAGTTTCCGGAGGATGGGATACAGGGATCCGAGTACGGGCAGCGGAATATAGAGGCTTGATTTAGCCGCCGTTAGGGGAAACAGGTGATCCTTCAGCGAAAAATAGCCGCCATGCGTACCGTAACTCTGGAATGGATGATGGTCTGCCAGCAGGATGACTTTATAGCGATTGCGGAACAGGATGTCCTGTATGCGCGCCACGACATCGTCTTTTGATTTGCAGGCGCATTCTATGGCAGGATTTGTTTTGTTATACGGGAACAGCCACCATTCGGAATCAATGGTGATGATCGTGAGACTATCCGAGACATTGATCTCATATGGATCGGGACAACCGTTGCGGGGCACCAGCTGCAGGAGAGAATCTCCCTGCGCCGCCAGGTAATCTCCCTGCGCCGTGATCTTCTGCAAACCCAGCGGGCCCATTCTGTCCCAGTCGTGGTTGCCGGGAATAAAATAGACAGGAGCGCCGCCGGCACGCATGGGTTCGTACTGCGCCTTCAAAATATCCTGGGTATGTTTTTCCTCCGGCGAACCCGGTAGTCCCATGCCATGCGGATACACGTTATCGCCGAGAAACAATACCGTGGTTTTATTTTTCAGGATCATTCCCGCGGCACGCGGAATCACCGCTTCCTGCTTGGGATCAATTTCACCCGCATCGCCGATCAGGATTACGCGGCTCAGGATGGAATCCTGACCAAAGCTGCGAAAGAAGCAGAGAACGCAGGTAAGCATGAGCAGGGCCTGCTTGTTCATTTCGTGCCGGATTTGAATTTCAGGATCGTTGCATATGCAGTCGTATTCCGTTCATTTGAAATATACAGGTTGCTATTCCTGTCGAAGGCAATGCCTTCGGGTTGCGGGAACAGGGCAGGGTTCAAGGGGAATACGTCTTTTACATTCCACGAGGGATCGGTGACCACCAGCAGCTTGTTTACGCCCGAGAGGATATACCAGGAATGATCCGCCGGGTTCTGGGCGAGCGCGGAAGGATGGAATTTTATTTTGTCGCCACCGTTGAGTTTTTCAATGCTTTTGATGTCCAGGCTAAAATCGCCTGCTGCGGTAAGGCTTCCGTTGGCCGATAGCTGAAAAATATAGCCGCCACCGAGCTTGCTTGTTTTTTCCCCCTGGCAGTGTTTACAAAGCGCATATACTTTACCGCCAGGGTCTGACGAAAGCCCTTCGTATTCGCCCGCGGGCAGGAGCTGATCGAATTGCTGTACGCCGGCTGCTTCTTTTACCTGTGCCTGCGACAGCGGTATCGTGAACAGGACGCCATCACTGCGCAGCATGATCACGAACCCATTGCAGATGCTGATGTCTTCGAAATCGCCTTTACCGGCAAAGCGGGTGACGACCGGATTTATATTCGCCAGTGAAAAATGGAATATTTTTCCATCGTTGTCTTCCTCCGTGTAGATCGTGTCCGGTGCACCATTGATGAAAGCGAGACCGGATATTTCATGGAGGGCCGACGGCATCCTGAATTTCTCCGGCTTGTTTAGGTTATAGCCCGCCGGACTTCTGAAAACCTTCGGCTGGCTGTCGCAGGAAATGACCGTGAGCAGCAAAAAAAAACTGACAATCAATTTAAGGTTTTTCATAGTGGTTATTTATGATGGCGTGATCACCGAGGCCACCACATAGGCCGCCACGGCGATGATCAGCCCGAACATGAACACATTGTAGGCAATGCGCAGCAGATGATATTTTTTTCCCAGCACGATGCCCTGCGCATATACATCTTTGATCAGGCTGCCGTAGAGGAAGTCGGTGTCCTCCATCATTTTCTGCATGCCTTCATTGTATGATTCGAGGTCCATGCGGTAGAAGTTACCAAAGAACAGGAGGTTTGTCCTTTTTTTCTCGATGTCCTCGTGCGTGAAACGGCCGTCCGGAATGGACGGGCGCGTGGCCAGGATGGCGAAGGTGAGGGTGATCAGGCAAACAGCCAGGATAAGGATCGTGGGTATCAGCAGGTAGCTGTGTTCGTCGATTTTTCGGAGCAGCAGGGTGATGATGGCAGACAGAATGATGGAATTGACCGTGATCAGGATATGCGCTTTGTTGTCGGCCATATCGCTCAGCCGCTGGTGGTTGGAGGAAGTGACCCTGAACATCGTTTCAATACCCCGCGATGGCTTTTCCGGTTTTTTCTCGTGCTTGTCTTCCCCATGCTTCTTTCGATCGGGCATGTCATTGTCATCATCGTCGTCATCATCATCGTCCGGCTTTTTGCTGTCGCCGCTGGTAGTAACGGCGTTGCGGGCATTTTCTTTTTCCCGGTGCTCATCTACTTTCCTTTGGAGCATATCCAGGTTCTCCTGCTTTTTTGTATTCAGCAGCTGCCGGGCATAGTCGGTGTGGTATTGGTGCGATAACAAAAAAGTAATGGCTTTGATGCGCCACTCTTCCTTGCTGATCTTGATATGTTGCACAGCTTCGAATTCCTTCCGCACCAGTTTATTGCCTGCCGGAAATTCATCCGTACCGAGGTGGTAGAGGTCGGCATCGCAAACAATTTTTTCCAGGAGTGTTACCGGATGTTGCGGCATGCGGGTAGCGAGGATACAGCCCCGGATGGATTGGATGGAGGCTTCGTCCACACCGAGTTCCTTCAGGTAACCGGCGGCCATGTCTGCTCCCTTGTCTTCATGTCCTGTAGCCGTGCCCATGCAATAGCCGAGGTCGTGAAACCACGCAGCCGCCGTGACAATAAACATATCGGTATCGCTCAGGTTATAATGCTGGCCGATCTTTATGGCGGCCTTCACCACCTGTTCCGTATGTTGCTGGTTGTGGAATAGCAATTCCTTTTTATGGTGGTGGTGGGTGGTGCTGGTGGCGAAATGTTCAATTTTTTCAAGACTTGCCGCGTAATCCATATCCTGTCTTTTTTAGCTGGGTGGGAAGTTCCGTTATTTTAAGCATACGGTTTACCGATCAGGTGCACGAGCATCGGACGGCTGACGCCCCGCAGGTGCACAATCATGGTTTCGTGGTCGGGCAGCGGTTCCGGTAGCAACTGGTAAAGTTCGTCGGAAATGATAAAACTGTTGTTCAGTTCTTTGGTGGCATCCTGCAGGCGCGATGCGATGTTGACCGGATATCCCATCACCACCAGGCGATTTTCCCGGCCAAGCCGGATGGTGCCACCGATGGCCTTTCCTTCATGAATGCCGATCCCGACCGTAATATTTTTGGCGAAGTAGGTTTCGAAATATTCCTTGTTCATTTTGAGCAGGGTTTCAAAAATGGCGAATCCCGCCTTTACCGACCCACCCGCGCTTTCAGGCAATAAGTGCGGAGTTTGGCCGAATACCGCGTACACACTGTCGCCGGCCGTTTCGATCACCCGGCCGCCAAATTTTTCGATGATCTCGTTAAAGGCCGTGAGCAGTTTCCGCACGATATGGATGGCATCGAAAGGCAGCAGGGACTCGAGGATCACGGTGAAATTCCGGATATCCAGAAAAAACAGCACGAGTTCTTTTTCACTGCCCATCTGTTGCTGCAGATCTCCACCGTCTTCGCCCACATAGAGGTTGATATCGGATTCATCCCGGATGATCCTGGATACTTTGGGACAACCACCAACCACGGTCGTCTGGCAGGCAAGCCGGGTATTGGCCGGAAAATCCAGGGCTTCGCGCATAAACAATTCCGCTTCGTTCGGCACGGAAAGACAGTCGGCGCCCTCCAGCACCAGCACCCGGCAGGTGGAGCAGTGAGCCTGTCCGCCACACTCGTGCATCATCGGAATGCCCGCTGCCAGGGCGGCATCCAGGAGCGATTGATCTTTTTCAATCTGTACCGTGCCATCCTGGGAAAATTCTGCGAGAAAAGTCTGTTTGTCTGAGATTATCACATCAAAGGTTGTCGGTTGCGTCCCACAATTTAGCGAATCTGAGTATTTTCTGAACATTTCACTGTGAGACAATCCGTATCTTTAAGCACATACGATCACTATGATGCAGCCCGGCCCGATCATTGTCGTCGACGACGACGATGACGACAGAGAAATACTGGAATCGATTTTTGTTCAGTTAGATACTCCGCATCCACGCGTATATTTTGAAAACTGTACCATGGCCCTGGCTTATCTCAATGCATCAAAAGAACAGCCGTTTGTGATTCTGTCTGATGTTAATTTGCCGGGGATGTCGGGCCCGGAGTTCAAAAAACAGATCAAC
>CAZZYD010000239.1:0-5854 GCA_964658175.1 uncultured Puia sp.
CTGACGGAATAGATCTGGGCTGGGAATATCCATCGATCCGTCTTGACAACGACATCGACCAGGAGCCCGTTCACAAAACATCTCCGCAGGATAAATCAAATTTCACCGACCTGGTTACCCGTTTGAGAACTGCCTTCGGTCACACTGCAGAGATCAGTTTCGCCGCCGGCGGGTTTACCACCTATCTGAAAGGGGCTGTTGACTGGAAAGCCGTGGTGAAACAGGTTGATTTCATCAACCTGATGAGCTATGACCTCATCAACGGCTACGATACCATTACCGGTCATCATACGGCTTTATATTCGACGCCCCATCAACGGGAATCTGTCGATCATGCCGTTCGGTATTTGCTGGGCATCGGCATTGACCCGAAAAAGATCGTGATCGGCGCCGCTTTTTATGCCCGCATCTGGGCACATGTACCTGAAAAAAACCATGGCCTGTATCAACCAGGCAAGTTCTTCCACGGACTGGATTATAAAAATTTCAAGGAACGGCTGGCGGACTCCGCCGGGTTCACCATGTATTGGGACAATACGGCCACAGCGCCTTATGCATACAATCAGCGGGACAGTCTATTTGCAACTTTCGATGACAAGCGGTCGATCACGGCGAAAACGGATTATGTAATCCGTCATCAGCTTGGCGGCATTATGTTCTGGGAACTCGCAGGAGATCTGTACGTAGATGGATTACTGAAATCCATCCTGCAAACGGCGAATGGAAAAAAATAATACCCATGCTTAGTGAAACAGCAGGTGCGTGAGAAAGAATAGGGCAATCAGTCCGAGGATATAGTTCACAAAGAACCAGATCAGCAGCTTTTTGTGATTGAAATGCAATTCATCCATTTTCAGACTGAATGTAAAAAAAATAATGGCGGTGTATAAGGCACTCAGCAGCCATGCGCGCCAGAATGGAATCTGGTGACGCTCTTTTCCCGCAATGGCTTCGGGTCCAAAATGCTTCAACGTATACACTTTCGTATCGAGGTCACGATAAAAAAACACATTGATGGTCGCGAGTAAAAAAAATACGGCAAAGGTAACGAGGAGTACATGTTTGGGACTGGCTGCGTACAGATACCAAAGCCGGTTCAGGAAACCCATCCGGGAAAGTTTGTAGTCGGTGTATTCCTGGTTGAGCGCCTCGTAGCTATCCCACTGTCCCTTGGATTTAAAATTCGCCAGCAAGCCTTCATAGGTCGAAGTGATGTGGTCTGCGTCAACGGCAGATCCGTTCGGATTTTTGGGGTCTTTGAACAACAGCCGGAAATGAATATAGTCGAGCTGCAACTGCGAAAGGTCCGTTCGATCGAGGAAGATATGGTGTCTGGGCGAGTCGTCTGCAAAGAAGGCGCTGCTGAAATCAATCTTTTTGGGGAGATAATCGTTGTTGGAAAAATCCAGGGTATCCGGCAGCCGGGTTGAATCCAGCAGCAGTTGGGCCTGATCTCCAAAATCGAGCGCGGAAAAATAGGCGATCCGGCCAAATCGACAATGTGAGAAATCAGCGAGGCTGTCGAAATGCGCTTCCACGAAATGTGCCTGGTTTCCAAAATCAGTGCCGCGGAAAGAAGCGTCGTCACCAAAATAAGCATACGTAAAATCTGCCGTGTCGCTGAATACGCTCCCGGTGACGGCCATTTTTTTTGCAAACAGGCCATGCGTGAAATCGGCGGATTTTAGAAAATGATCGTTTTGAAAATCAGCCGTATTCAGGAAATGGGTAGTCGGGTTTTCGGCAGGTGAACCTGTCCGGTAAAAACGGAAAGCCGGTGTAAAGGAAGAATTGGATACGAGAAAGGCGCCGGTAAATCCTACGCCCTGCAAGTCGATATTATCTCCCACTGTTACCGAATCAAAACCAAAACTGTTGTTTACACGGGTAGTCCGGTCGCCTTTCCAGTTGCGTAAATGTGTCCGGTAGAGGTGGATGGCCGTATCAATATGATTCCGCAGAATGAGGTCCTGGGCGTCCGCGCGTTGGGACCCACAGGCCAGACAGATCATCAGGCAGATAAGGGACAGGTGCTTCATTCGGTGCAATTACGATCGTAAATCTACGTCGAAAATCGCGTGTTGACGCGCTGGTGTATAAGCCGGCGCTGTCCTACATTTGATATATCCAATCCGATAGAAAAAACCAGATCCAAGCATCCAACGAAAAACCAAGAAATCCAATCCAATCGAAAGACACCGTTAAAAATCCATTCTTTGAAGAACCGCTGAGTAAAATTGGCGGTTTTTTGTTTTTTAGGATACTTCGCCGATCGAATGATCGCCCAAAGCCGATTCAGCACTGTCCTGAATTTTGAATACAGCGGGACTTACGAAAATTCGCGTTTCAACCTCAAAAAGATTAAGCGGACATGGTCCACTCCGGTCTGATGAAATGACAGGTATATCCGTATGGATTCTTGCGCAGGTAATCCTGGTGTTCTGCTTCTGCATTCCAAAAATCACCGGCCGGCACCACCTGGGTAACGATCGGACCGGGCCATTTGCGGGACGCGGTCATTTCGGTGATCAGTTCGGTGGCCGTTTCCTTTTGCGCTTCGTTCAGGTAAAAAATCGCCGAACGGTACGACATACCCCGGTCATTTCCCTGCCGGTTGAGTGTGGTCGGGTCGTGAATCTGAAAGAAAAATTCCAATAGTTTCCGGTAAGACAGGATGTCGGCGTCAAATTGTACTTCGATTCCTTCCGCGTGTGTGCCATGGTTCCGATAGGTGGCATTGGGAACATCCCCGCCCGTATAACCCACTACCGTTTCGGTGACGCCGGGCAGATCGCGGATAAGTTCTTCCACGCCCCAAAAACAGCCACCGGCAAGAATTGCTTTTTCTATAGTCATAGTATGTCAGTTTAGCCTCCCGGAAGGTCTAACTTCCCTCCTTCTTTACCAATAACAATCCTGCTTATCTTTTGTTCCGCACACCCGGTTTTGGGCCAATTCGTACCATTCACCGGAATTTATATATATTGGCGGCCGTCTGCAAGCCGTTTTTACAGCAGCGGATTCAATTAAACACACCCCACGCATGATCGTCGTTTTTGGTAAAAGATCGGCCCGGATCGCCCGTTTTACGGATACTGCCCACCGTTGTTATCCCTGCGGGTCGTATGACCGGGAAGTCAGCGTCTACCGATCCTATTTCCACCTGTGCCTGATCCCTGTTTTCCCGATGGGCCGGCGATTCATCGAGATGCAATGCCGGGTGTGTGGCGATCAGACAGCGCTTGACTCGGTAACAAAGGAATATCTGCCGCAGGCGAAAACGCCCTTCTGGTTTCTCAGTTTTCCAATCCTGGTGCTCCTTGTCGGCAGTTATTGGTTTTACTGGAACAGTCATAATCAGCAGGAAAATGCCGCCTTTGTAAACAAACCGGCGGTGGGCGATATTTATTGCATGTACGAAGAAAAAACCAATGAAACAGATTACTCCTTTCTCCGGGTGATCTCAGTTACCCGCGACTCGGTGTTTGTGTTGCACAACCGGTACAACTATCTTGGTTTTGTAAGCCGCCTGGACGGGAATGATTATTTTTTGGGGCATGATACGTTCGGTTATTCAAAAAATGAATTACAGAATATGCTTGCGGAAAAACAGATCCGGGACGTACAGCGCCATTACGATAGTTTGAGTAGCTTTAACCGCATTCACTGACATGAAACGAATTTTACTGCTTTTGATAAGTTATTTGCTACTGATGACGGCTTTTGCCCAGCCGAAAACCCTGGATCCGAAAAGCGATACGAGTTTCTGGTATAGCCGTAAGCAGCAGGATGTCAAAAGAATGGGAATCGCCGACCTGCAGACCAGCCGCGACAGTCTCCGGTTCAGGCTCTGGATCGAAAACCAGGTGATCGAAATATGGACAAACGATTTTCGCGTTTTCAATGGCGCATTGTATCATTTTACGGAGACTGTTGTCACGGGTAAAAAATCAAAAAAAGCAGCAAAGTTTTTCAGCACCAAAATGGATTTGGATACAGCACTTGCCCGGAATATGTACAAGAGCTTTGACAATGCCGACATGTTCAGCATCGGCAGCGACACAAAAATACCGGGCTGGGTCGTGAGCAGCGGCGGTGAAGAGCTGATATTCGAGCAGGCTGACCCGCATCAGTATGCATTCAAAACGTTTTGGACACCCGCCTTTCAGAAAAACCTGCCGGTCGCGAAAACAATCGAGGGGCTGTCTCACACACTCAAAATCAAACTGGATCTGTCTGTGCTTTGGATCGGCTTCATCAATCAGCTGCCGCCGGGCTGTTATCATTACGGTGAATTCGGGGTTTCCTGCAGGGAAAAATAATAAAACGCATAGCTTTCAAACAACCACATGGCGGAAATACCAACGCTAACCAGAAAACGCATTCAGTCCATCGATCTTTTACGTGGCGTAGCCATGATCGTGATGGCTATCGATCATTCACGCGATTTCATCCATTATGGCGCTTCGGTCGATCAGGATCCCCTGGATTTTCAAACCACTTCGCCGGCTTTGTTTTTATCGCGCTGGGTTACTCATTTCTGCGCGCCGGTGTTTGTGTTTCTTTCCGGCACTAGTATTTTTCTAAATAGTCAGAAAAGGAAAAACAAACATGACCTCTGGCAGTTTCTATTAAAACGGGGGATCTGGCTGATGCTCATCGAGGTGCTGGTGATACAGACGCTGTGGAATTTTACCTTCGACAGTGTTTTCCTGCAGGTGATCTGGGCCATCGGGCTGAGTATGTTTTTATTCGCTTGGTTGCAATACCTGCCTTTTCGATGGCTGCTGGCGATCGGATTGATGATCGTATTCAGTCACAATCTCCTGGATCCGGTACATGTCGACTCGCCCCGCTGGCAATCCTTGCTGTGGTCGTTGTTTCATGAGCGAAAAGATTTTCCTTTTCATGAACGCTATATGCTATTTGTCACCTATCCTGTGTTACCCTGGCTTGGCATCATGATCCTCGGATACTGCGCCGGCAGACTGTATTTACCGGCTGTTCAGTCGGCGCACCGGCAGAAGATATTGTTCGCCGCTGGTATTACCGCCACCGTCTTATTTATCATACTGCGCGTGGTCAACCAATACGGTGACACGCATTCCTGGTCAACGCAACGCAGCCCGCTGTTTACTCTGCTGGATTTCCTTAAAACGACCAAATACCCACCTTCACTGCTCTACACGCTGATGACACTCGGTCCGGGAATGATACTACTTGCACTATCGGAAAAAGTTTCGGGCCGCCTTGCAGATAAAATCATCGTGTTCGGTAAAGTGCCTTTTTTTTATTACGTCTGTCATGTATTGATATTGCACCTGTTCGCCTTCGCGATTTTTTTTGCAACCGGCCATCCCTGGAAAGACCTTGATTTCACGCATTTCCGGGATGGGAGTATGCCGTATGGCAGCGGGCATTCATTATGGGTCGTCTACGCTGTCTGGATGGCTACTGTGCTGATACTCTATCTCCCCTGCCGGTGGTTCAGCCGTTATAAGGGCACCCACCGACAATGGTGGCTGAGTTATTTATAGAGATAGTAGTCGGCTAGTATATCTGATTCAGAACTGCATATTCACCATAATGATCGCCGTCCATGATTTTTAAAAAAGACTCCAGCACCCCAACGAGCAATTGAAAATCCGGATTGCTGGAATCGGTTCGCCGTAATTCGTAGTGATGTGTATCCAATGGCCAGATCATTTATAGAGGCTGTTTTGAGCTGCGGTAAGCCAGTCCCGCAGTCGTTCCGGCAGTCGCATCCACGGTTACTCCCGTGAGCATTCGTGCCTGATCGGATGAGAGATAGCAAGCCAGGTTCGCAATATCCTTTATTGAGGGAAGGCGCTTT
>CAZZYD010000240.1:0-5853 GCA_964658175.1 uncultured Puia sp.
AGACAGAAAATGGATTGCACGTATTTCCGTGGCATGCCATGGGGTGATGGGCAGGTGTAGGGCATTTTTTACTGCCACAACAATCCCATGCTGGGGTATCGTTCAGCACCACTGCCGGAGATCCCGATAGCAAACCGATGACGAGTAACAGAAAACATGTCAGCATTTTCACCACATAAAAATACATATTTTTTTTATAGGTCTCTGGTAGTCTATCGTAAGCCCTCATCCATCGGGACTCGTTGACACCCTATGGTCAAGTACAGGTGCAGCACGATGGGCAAATCATGACCCGGTATCTCGAAACGATACCTGAAAACCAACTCATCTATTCGTCCTGGGGTGGCTTTTACGATCCCAATCCAGTGCCGGGCCTGAAAAAAGATTACCGCCCCATGAATAAATACAGCAGCCAGCTCACACCGTAGATTGCAATGAACATTTGATAATGTTCTCGAAAGCCCACCATGATCGGGGTGACAATCACATTGTAAAACAGATTCATTTCCCCGAGTAGCTAACAACACAACACCAGGATTTCAGGGTAGTTTTTATTCGCTTTTTGGAAAAATAGCCAGGACAAGGCGGCAAGCAACGGCAGACCGAACAGCAGGATCAGGTTACTGTAATTCTCTAGAAATGCGGTGAACGGGTCATTGTGTAAAGGGTTTAGGTTTTGAACATGGTGACCCAAAAAAAGGAAGATGGTGCCGTTGATCGGCAGAAAATTAAACGGGTTGAAAAACCACGTGCGCTCACCCGCCACGTAACGCCTAGCTACCTCCCCTGGGTTTGTCGCCAGTCTTCGCACGAGCAAAAAAAAGCCCTTATCGGCGTGGAAAAAAGCATGGGAAAAATCGTGCGCGATACGCTTTAAGTCAAGTCGCTCGGTAAGGGCAGACTGTCCACAGGCAGCACAAAATTTACTGGATGCCGCCAAGTGACGTTGGCAATTTTTACAGATTCGGTGCATGACACGGGTTAGGCAATAAATGTAGGAATAACGCATTCATTCGCATACATGACAGCGCTTCGGCCAACACAAATGTCTCGCTCATTGCTACTCGAATGAATCGCCGCTCCCTCCCAAGCATCAAAAGCGAAATAGCCAGCAATTGCGCGAATATCAACAGAAACTACTCAGAATAGATATGCGGCTCATCCCACCTTTGACGCCTTGGGGTTCAGGATCAATCGATTCCGGACTGTCTACTTCACTGAATGTCGTGATTACATTCAAATAGGTAGCGGGTACTAATACCGAGTTGAGTCCATCCCTTGAAACACCGTTGAGCCAAGATCCAACGAAACCACTGCATCCAATCCTGTAAAAAGTCCAGCCCATGCCCGCACCGCTTGCATGGACCGCGTTGTTGCCGTACTTTACTCACCAATCTGAACCCCATGAACAAGCTGCCTGCCCTGGCTCTGTCGTTGATCATATTGATCAGTGCCTTTTCCTGTGAAAAAGAATTATCGGCGACCGGTAGTCCGGTCACTGTCTCCACCGACACCCTGGACATTCCTCCGGTAGTCTCCGCGGTGCCATTCCCGCTAATCGTACATTCGGATTGTACCAATGCACCCAATTATGGCGACTCGATTGTCTATCCGCAAGCGACAACCGGAGCAGACTTTATTGTCCTGCCCACAGTGTCCTCCGGTGCCGGTACCTATTTATCCTGGCCTGAGGGACTAAGCATTGATCCTGCCAGCGGGGCCATCGACGTCACGCAAAGTCAAACCGGTCAGCGGTATACGATTGGTTTTGTCAAAGCTGGTGGCACCGATACCTGCTTGAGCTCACTCATTGTAGCAGGCTCGTCGTATATGGACAGCGTGTATAATACAGATTTCTCAAATTCAGTCTCCGCTCCCTATTTCAACGCCAATCCGGATCTTCCTAGCGAATGTGCCGTTGGGGATGGCTGCCGGTTCGATATCAACGGGAAGGCGAAAGGCAAAGGATTAGAAATTAATAAGGAAACGGGCATTATCAATGTTAAAAACAGCCGAAAAGTATTCGGCGAACATCCCTTCAATGGCCAGGTTGCCGCCATTACGATTCTTTATAGCCTGAACGATCAAACCCACAATGCCGTCCAAAGTATGACTGTCAACCTGGTATATTATGATCGAATTGGCCATGTGCCAGCGGCTGTTTCTGGATTGATCACGGAAAAACGCATGGACATTCTCACCAATCAAATTTTATTGACGACGCATGGCAATCCAAAACCACCCCTGATTATTATTACGCGGAATTAGCCCAAGCAGGTACTCCGCTAGCTACCCAAATCTTACGTGTGCGATACCATGTCTGCAAGTAACAGGGCATAGCTGTCGATCTAGGCTGACTTTGCGACATTCCCAACCACTTTGTTCATCGACCAAATTGTCTTAAGGTCGTGATCGAGGTGTTTTTATAGTCCATTTGTCCGGCCTGATCGGCGGTTAACGCACCAAAAAACGGATGTACGAAGCCGACCCGCGCATTTTATTGTTCTTGAATCAGGCGGATCCAGATGGTTCGGGCCATCTATATATCCCCGGCGTCCAATATTTAAAAGAGGGAACGGTCGGTAGGCTCTGCTTGAGGGGAGCGTCTTTCAACATATCCTTTAGCGCGAATTTGCCAGACACTCGCCGATCATCGACTGCCGGTATCGGGTATTTCCCAGCAACATCTCTTCCCATTTCGTGCCATGAAGGACCGTTTGCTAGACTGTCATTTTTCCCCAGACGGGTACGCTGTTTTTATGCAAATGGCTGATCGCTGAAAAATTTCCTTGCGGGTGTCTGAATCAAAAGTATTTTTCATGCTTATCTCGTTCGTTATTTAGCAATGATAAGGAAAGCTTTTTGGTGCCTTTAAAACATCACACAAATAGCCACATCTGCCGCCAAAACAAGATCAAAGCACAGTCAGTCCTTTTTGTTCCAAGGTAGCGAACACGGCCGCCCGAACGGCAGCCGTCGTCTGCGTGCTCTTGCTAAAGTCCTTGACCCAAAACAGGATCTTCATTTCCAGGCTCTTCGAGTTAATGGTCGTGATCTGCACTTCCGGAGCCCGTTGATCGGTGACGTTTTCATGTTGCGCCACCACCTGCTCAATCATTTCAGGGGTGAGGTCCGTCGCCCCCGCTGGTTTTTCGATGGTTAACGTAAGGGTGCCCCGGACATGGTTATTGCTTAACGTCCAATTGATAATGTTGTGCGAGAGAACATCTCCATTGGGAATGATTACTTCAGCCCCTTCCTCTGTCATCAACGTGCTGGTGCGGATACCGATTTCTTTAACCCGGCCCCGCTTGTCTCCGAGTTCTACTGTATCCCCAATCCGCAATGGCCGGTCAAAAATCAGGATGATGCCGGACACAAAATTATTGACAATGTTTTGCAGCCCCAATCCCACACCGACACCCAGCGCGCCTAGGATGACGGTGATGCGGTCGACCGGCAACCCGGAAGCGGCAACGGCCAGCAAAAACCCACCAATCAGGAAAATCAATCGGGTAATCATCAGCCGCGATCGCTGCCCCTTGTCATCAAAGGCCGAATCGTCGCCAGTATCGCCGAAGAAGTATGCAATATATTTCTGTAGAAAGTTAGCCAACCAGATAATGCCGAGAAACAAGACAATACCCCCCAGGGTAAAGGAGAAATTACCCACCTGTCGACTACTCGTAAACACATCGGTCAATCCATCGCTCACCGCATCCAGGAGATTGAGGTTGGTCGTAAACACAATAAGCCACAACACTGCCGCAAACACCGTAGTGACCCGGCGAATGGATTGGGCGATGCTTCTGTAATCGAACCCTTCCGGGTAAGCTTTTCGGGTTCGGCTGGTTTCGATTTGCAAAAGAAAAGATTCCTGCATCAGGCCGACAAATATGCCCAAGCCCATCGTCTGCGCGACCGAATACACGGCCGTGTAGCTCAGAATTTGTGATAAGGTGACGCGGCCAAAAGCGTTGCAAGCCAGCGCGACCAGATTGAATACTCCATAGCCTGCCACCATAATCGAAAGCCATCTTGCCTCCTGCCGAAAACGGTGGAGTAAAAAGACGAAGGCGCCCGCGACCGCGCAGGCGTCGACCACAAAAAGGATCCAGCGCTGGGTATCCAAGGGCAATCCCAAAATACGGGTAGCGAGCAAACAAAGAAGCAACACAACAAAACCGGTCCAGTAAAAAAATAAGATACGGGACAGTCGTTGCCGAAAATAAATGGTCAGCACCAGGATGAGCCCAAATTGAATCAGTTCAATGTAAATACTCGGAGCGTGCAGGTCAAACAACGGTGCCAGGCTAAAGATGAATACGAGCATACCAATGACCGGCACGGGACCAATAAAATGAAAATCAAACGGTGTTAACACCTCGAGTTTTTGCAGCCGCCGCAGCGACCGATAGTTCCACCAGATCCAGGCAAAAAACGCAATGCCCAGGACGCCTAGCCAATTTCTGATATGATTGGTGTTGGCAAAATAGATACGCGCCAACTGCCATTCGTTTTGAATCGAATACTTGAATTCATCGGCCGTTGCGTCACCAGCAGTGGTATCCGATTCCCATAGGTAGTGCCTCTCTTTCTCAAAGGCCGCAGACCCGACCGCTTTCAAAGCTTGGTCGACCCGAAACAACAATTCCTCGATCGTGATGGCATGGGCAGATGCCTGCGATTTGAGCGTATTGATTTGTTTGCCGTTCTCCGTCACCAAACTATCCACCTGCCGCCACTTCGCTTTCAGTTGTAACAACTGGGGTTGAAACATCGCTTTGAGCGCCGTATCCCGAAAAATGTGCAACATCAACGTATCCTTTTGCAAGACGGCAATGTTGGCCCGTACTTTATCCAGGGCTGTGTCATACTGCTCCAGGTACTTGGCGTAGGCATCGGTGTTTCGGTCGAGGGCATCCAACAGCGTATTGAACATCTCCAGGTTGCGCACATTAAAGGTCCGGTCACTTTGATACAACCGGTCTTTGAGTAAATCGAGGGCTGAATCTCCTTCATCCATGTACGCTTGAATCGATGGCAATCGGGTAAAAGATCCCGTAATCCCGGGAATACCATTTAAGAGCTGATACACTTTCCCCAAATCCTCTGCATAGTCGCTGGTAGAAATATCGCTGATCTTGGTGAACAACGTGGAGTCGAACTTGCGCCGTTCCCGGTGGATGGTATCCCGGAAATAATCCAGTTTTCGTCGCTCCGGACGTCTCATGTTCCCAACCGTCGCCCGGGGTGCCCGGACGGTACGCAAGGTGTCACCGGTCAATCGCGGTCTACCAGCCTTGCTCGAGTCCTGGCCTTGCGTAAACAAAACAGATAAGGTCAATAAGACTAGCCAAAAGGATCGATGTATATAGATGGAAAATGGATTCATAGCCAACGGAATGAAGGTAATACATCCCATCGATCTGGACGATGACATCGGCCATTTTGATCCAGGGATTGATAAAAATTCGCCACCCCAACAGATCATCCGGCGCTTTGAATCTTATGACTAATGCATGGGGTCGATCAGAGAGTACGGCTGTTTTTGAAAATCCCAGAATTTGAAGCAAGCCATAATGGCTGACCTATTAATTTATTAGAATATTGCATCGGAATTATTATCGGGGAAGGAAGGCCTGTGTATCTGCGCAGAACAGAAACAATGATACCTTTGGCGGAATGAAGCGAACCATATCTGGTGGACTAACAGGATTTTTTGTGGCGCTTAGCCTGGTGGGTTTTGCACCGAATCAGGAACCACCCGGCGCACAACTCTTCGCGGGTAAATGTGCTAAATGTCATGGCCTGGACGGCGCCCGGGAAAAGGGCGGCGTACACAATCTGCAT
>CAZZYD010000241.1:0-272 GCA_964658175.1 uncultured Puia sp.
TTGATCAGGCTGATCTGCGAGCCGATCGCGTTGGCCGTGCTTTGTACAAAGTTCCCCGGCGTCAGCAGACCCTCCTTGTATTCGATGATCTGGTCCAGGAATTTAATGCTGTCTTCAATACCGCCATTGCCGGTGCCGATGATGATCCCATCGGGGATCGTATCCCGCAAGGCCGCCATACCAGCGCCCACCCCGATACGCACGGCCTTCCCCATCCGCCGAAGCGCACTTGCCGGAATACCCGGATATACCGGTTCCCGGACGAGTAATTT
>CAZZYD010000241.1:282-5842 GCA_964658175.1 uncultured Puia sp.
TTCCAGGGCGTAGTCCGGAAAACTGGATTGCGGTGAAATACAAACGGCCTGGTGTATATAGATCATGGTCAGGCTTTTGAAAAGATGAGGGTGCTGCAGTTGCCGCCAAAACCGAATGAGTTCGACATCACATGGGACACCGGAGACTTTTGAAACCGGCGCAGCGGCGCCAGGCCGGTTTCCGGGATAACGTGTTCGTGCCGCAGGTTGGGATATAATTCCTGTCCCTCAATGGAAAGAATGGAATATACGGCCTCGATCGCGCCGGCGGCACCAAGGGTATGTCCGGTATAGGATTTGGTAGACGCAAACGGCGGCGGCTGATCAAAAACGCGCATCATGGCGCGCGTTTCGGTGAGGTCGTTATTTTCTGTTCCCGTGCCGTGCGCATTGATATAGGAAATGTCGGAAGGCGAAAGGCCGGCCGTTGTCAGCGCCTCGTGCATGGAAAGAAAAGGTCCTTCGCCATCATCAGAAATGGAGGATGGATGAAAGGCGTCATTGCTGTTGCCATAACCGCTCAGGGCCGCATATATTTTTTTACCCCGGATCGTCGATTCCTTTTCCATCACCAGGAAGGCGGCGCCTTCGCCGAGATTGAGTCCCCGCCGGTCACGGTCAAAAGGGATGCATACGTCGGGCGAAAGAATATGCAGCGCATTAAAACCATTGATCGTAAATTTTGCCAGGCTGTCGCTCCCGCCGACGATGGCGCGCGTAGCAAGCCCCTGGCGGATCAGCCTGGCGCCGAACATGATCGCATTGGCTGAGGATGAACAGGCGGTATTGATGCTGTCTACAATGCCCTGCAAACCGTATTTTTTTTGCAGGCTCATCATCACCGATCCATAGTCGTACGAAGACAGGTAGATGGATCCCTGACCCGCGCCATGCGCATCTGCATACAGTTCATCGGTGAGACACATCCCGCCAACGGTGGTGGCGCCGATCAGGGCCGTATCCGGCGAACAAAGCGTTTCGTTGCTGATACCGCTGTCGTGCACCGCCTCGTCAAAAGCCATCATAGCCAGCAGGGACGTGCGGCTGCATGCTTCCTCCGGTGTGGCTGCAATTTTTTCACGAAGTGACTGGTCGCTGTATTTGATTTCCCCGCAGGGTCTTTTTCCCGCAAAAATTGAAGGGTAATATTCAAGCGATGTGATTCCGCTTGTTCCGGAAACCAGCGAGGCCCGGTTTTCGGACAGGTTGTTCCCGATGGCGCTGACCACCCCCATACCTGTTATCAGAATCCTGTCCAAATTCGGAGTTTATTTAGTGCGGTTCTTTTCAATATAGGCAACCATGGTATTGACATCGGTGAGGATCTTCCTCCCTTCCTTGGGGTCTTCGATCGTGATGCCGTATTCACGCGAAAGCAGCACGATCAGCTCGATGGAATCGATCGAATCCAGGCCGAGTCCTTCGCCGAACAGGGGCTCATCGTCCTTGATATCCTCCGGTTTGACGGTGGTAAGGTTTAAGAATTGAATAATCTGTTCTTTCAACTGCTGCCTGAGCGCTGCTGTTTCCATGGCAATTTCAAATTAAATTTTTCTTCTTCAGTCCGAATAAAATAACGAGCTGAATGAGGACGGTTATAGCTAATAAAGATAGAATATTCGTGAATACATCTTTGAGTTTTCCACCTTCCAGAAAGAGCCCGTAATAGGCTTCCAGCCCCCAGTGAAGGGGCGACAGTTTCAGCACCTGCTGAAAATTCGCCGGCATCGCAAAAGAGGGCACCAGCAATCCCCCGAGCGCTGCGAGGATCACGACGGAAATCGCCCCGAAGCCATTGGCCTGTTCAGCCGTGCGGGCGAAGACGCCCACCGCGATGGCATAACTCGTGGCGCACCATCCGCAGACCAGCGTAACCAGCAGCAGTCCTCCTTTATCCGCCGGCAGGTGAAGACGCGGCAATCCGATATGCGGGAACAACCAGTTGCCGATGGCAAAGATTACGATCGCCTGCAATACGGTGACGCATACAAACAGCGCCTGCTTGGAGTACAAAGCATAGAGATAGCTGGCAGGCATGGTTTTGAGCCGGAGAAAGCTGCCGGTGGATTTCTCGCGCACCATGCTGCTGCCCAGTGAAATCACGATGAAGAACATCGCGAAGATGGTCCAGGCGGGTACATTGTGCTGGGACGCGTTGGGGATACTCCGGCTGCCATCCCTTGACACAGGTATTTCAACCACCGGTGTTTGCCCGAACAATATTTCCTTTTCCAGTTGCGGTGGAATGGCTTTGGAATGAATGGCGCTGTACAGATCCTTGACGATGGCTTCTCCCTGGATCACCTGTACGGCGCTGCGCAGCGCGCCTTCGATGGACAGCCGGAAAGACTGCTGCAAAACCGGATGATAATAGAGCACCAGCGAATCCGGCACTTCAGGAAGGGATTTCTGCACAGAATCTTCATCGAGCAGCGCCCGCGATGCGATGGCTTCCGCCTTTGCATGAATGCCGCTGGTAAAATTGGCGGGGATCACAATCGCCACCAGCGCATCTTTGGCGCGCATCCGGTCACCGACAGATGCCGTATCGGTCCGTTCTGCCGGCACCAGGCGGAACAGCCCGACTTTTTCGATAGCCGTCACCAGGCGCGCGCCTTCCGGACCTGCATCGTGGTTGTATAAAAGCAATGCGATTTTATTGTTGTTCACCAGTTCAAAGGTGCTGTTCTGCACGCTGGTGATGATGATCACGAGCAACACCGGCATAAAGAACATCATCAGCAAACCCGTACGGTCGCGGGTAAGTATGCGGAGGTCCTTTAAAATGGTGGCCAGGAATGTGTGCATGATCAGTCCCTGAATTTTTTTCCGGTGAGTGATAAAAACAATCCCTCCAGTCCTTCCTGCTGATGTTCCTGCAGGAGTTTTTCCAGCAGGTCATGCGCCACGATTTTTCCATTGTCGATCAACGCGATATTTTCACAAAGCTCGGCTGCCTCATCCAGCTGATGCGATGTATACACCAGGGTGGTGCCGTTTTCATTGAGGGAACGAAGGTATTGGATGATGGCATGGCGCGACTGGACGTCTACCCCAACGGTGGGCTCATCCAGAAAAAGGACCTGCGGCTGGTGGATGACGGCAATGGCAAGGTTCATCCGGCGTTTCATGCCTCCGGAAAAAGTATGCACCGGTTTGTCGCGTACATCTTCCAGCCCGAGTACTTCCAGCAGGGCCGCCGTACGGTTTTTTATTTCGGTACGGGTGAGTCCGCACCAGGCGCCAAAAAATGAAAGATTTTCCGCGGGACTCAACTCATGATAAAAAGAAAAATCCTGCGGCACGAAACCAAAGAGTCTGTTCACCAGTTTGGGATGATGCTTCATCTCATTGCCCAGCAGCTTTACCGAACCCTGCTGGTAAGACAACAGGCCTGTCATCAGGTACATCAGGGTGGTTTTACCGGCGCCGTTCGGACCGAACAGACCAAACCTTTGTCCCGCGGGAATTTCCAGATTGAACTGCTGGATGCAAACACCTGACTGCTTTGGGTAACTGAAATGCAGATCCTGTATCCGGATCGCCGGGCTGTTCATGAACGCCATTTGATTTTGGAGAGCGCGCGAAAAGCCGCCTGCTCAACATCTGCCGCTGCCAGCAGAAAATCGCCCATTTTATTGAAGTCTTCCTGAGCGCCAAGCCGGCCCTTGTAAATGCCAGCGGCTTGCACGGCGGCGGAACGCCAGATATCGCCTGATTTGGTAAATTCTTTTGAGATGGCGAGCAGCTCATCGATCGGATGGTATCCATGCGCCTGCTGGAGAAAGGCCGCATAGATAAAACGAAATCCTCCTCCTCCGGTTCCGATCTCTTCCTGCATCCGCACCAGCTGCGCCAGGTAGCTGCCCGCTTTTTCAGGGCCTAATTTATCGCGCCAGCGTTTGATTTTTTTTGCGGTATAGCGGATGCCGCGCACGCCGGCGATATTTCCGGGGATATATAACATGTCCCGGATATTTCTTTTGATACCGCTGCGGATGGCATCGCGGATCTGCTCGGTCGTAACGGCCGTATGCGGTTTCGGATAATACAACTGACCGCGCGGCGCCAGTGCTCCCTTGGCAAAACGAACCCGCTCGAGTTCGTACGTGCTGAGCGAGGTGGCGGTTTCCATGATCGGATCGCTGATCATATACTGATCGTCTTCTTTTCCGAAGACGATCACATTGTGTGCGTTGAAATGAAAGCGGTAGGCTTTCGGGAAGTAAGTGAGATAATAAACGCCTACCTGCGCGCCGACCGGCTGTCCGTTGCGGAGACATTCATCGAGCACCTGCTGCGCTTCCTCCCGCGAACTGAATTTTTTTCTTACCACCGGAATGCCCAGCGCCTTGCAGGTTCTTTTAAAAATGAGTCCGGGCTGCGTACGGAACGCGATGGCCGGTCCGTTGTTTATTTTGAGAAAGGGAATATAAATATAGAAGAGGCCGGACCCGATCCCGAATGCCAGCGGCTCGGTGATCTGGTTCACGCCGTTGTGACGCAGCAGACTGGTCGTTACCCCATTTTCGCAATGGGCTGCCTGGGCATGCTGAAAATCAACCTTCATGTACTTTCATGGTTTTAAGTTCCTCCAGGTTCACTTCGAACAAGTCGGCATAACGCTGTAATTTTTTGTCGGAAAGTTTTTTAAAAGTCTGTGGCTGCAGGTGTTTTTTTACCCGCCACTTCCAGAAACCGGTGTAGGCGGAAACAATGGGCACATCCATCAGGCGAAGCTCCATAAAAAATAATACAGGGCTCGCCTCACCGCGCTTTACCTTTTCCGCGGCCGCGCTGATGCGGTGTTCTACATCCTTCCAGGCAATGTCCAGGGCGGTGGATTTTACTTCCCAGCCATTGCTGAGCACCGTGCTGTAATTGCCTGCGTCATCCACCACGTAGCAGACTTCCCCGGTAATTTTACCGAGTTCACCCAGATCCTGCGGGATTTCATCTTTTTTCATGCGAACAGTTTTTAGCAGACCGTCAGCAGCGCATACATATACGAAAAACGGGAACTTTCGGGCACCAGCAACAACGCTTTCTGCCCTTTTTTGAGTTTGTCGCTGTGCAGGAGTTCATCCACCATAAAATATACGGAACCGGCACCTACGTTGCCGAGACTGCTCAGGTTTACCAGCCATTTGTCGTACGGAATCGGCGTGCCATTCTTTTCGAGCTGTTCGAAAATCTTGCTGCGGAAAAACTCGCTGGACATATGCGGCAGGAAATAATCCACATCGGCCGGCGTAAGTCCTTTTTCCTTAAACAACTTCGTAAGTTTCAATCCGCCCAGCGGAACGATGTTCTCACTCAGCAATTTCACATCCTGCTTGATGCTCATGATCGAACGGGCCTGCACTTCTTCCGGCGTGAGGTCCATATAACTTTTGAGTTTGCCGTCGCTTGTTTTTTCGCTGCCCATATACATACAGGCCTGCATTTCGTTGGCATAGGAAACCCCTTCGATCCATTCCACGCGGAGACTCAGCCCGGTTTCATTTTTTTTGTCTGAAAGCAAAAAAGCGGAGGCGCCGTCAGACAGCATCCAGCGGAG
>CAZZYD010000242.1:0-5826 GCA_964658175.1 uncultured Puia sp.
TATCATTATATGGATGGCGGCATCAAGGAGAATTCAGGCGCCGAGACATCAGAAAATATTTATCTGGCGCTGCAGAAATGGCTTGACGCTCCCGACAGCGTGCTAAAATATCATCCCGATCTCCTTCCATACCTGAAGCATATCCGCATATACTTTTTATCGGTGGCCAACAGCAGTCACAGCCGGACGGAACCGGATAAGAAAGTTGAAAATCTTTTTCAGCTCTCCAGTCCGCTGATCGCCCTGTACAACAGCGGGGTGGATGGCAACAGCCGCAAAGCCGACAGTACGCTGCGCAGCCGTTATCCATCGCAATATGCTTCTGTATGGCCGAACGTGGATTGTATACTTGCGGATAGTGGTTCCTGTGAAAAATATTCACCCGCATTGCCGCTGGGATGGCAGATTTCAAAAGGTGCGTTGCGAAGACTTACCCTGTCTGTACAGGATCCAGAAAATTATACACGGGTGAATGACAGTTTGCCGGGTTTTGCGCGGCTGCGGCGAATCTTCAGGCAATAAAAAAAAGGTCGCGCCAGAGAACAGGTACGACCTAACACACGTCACAATAAGAAACTTTGAAAGAGAGATCCAAAACGGGCATAAAGCTGCCGTTTAATACTGACATACAGCTACAGGATTGCGTAATTGGCGGCAATTGATGCGCAACCGGTATGGATGCTTTGTTTTAGTTTTGTGTTTCACCCGTTTACCTGATGTTTATGCACAGAAGAAAATTCCTGCAGAGAACCGCCCGCTCCGGTGCTGCCGTTGCGGCGGTGGGATTGACCGTTCCGGGATTTAAAGCCCGGCCGGCGAACGACAAACCCTTTCATATGCTGTATGGCATACACGATGGTACGTTCAGCGAGCTTGCCGGAAAAGATTTTCTGGATCAGATCCGGTTTGCGCATGACAATGGATTCCGGGCGATCGAAGACAACGGCATGATGAACCGGGAAGCGGCGATGCAGGAAAAAATCGGAAACCTGCTGGACAAACTGGGGATGCAGATGGGCGTGTTTGTGATCGATGCGGGCGACAACTGGAAAACATCCTTCACCACGGGAAAAAAGGAATTCACCGACCGCTATCTCGCGGCCTGCCGCCAGGCCGTAGATGTTGCCAAACGCTGCCGGGCTAAATATGCGACTGCGGTACCCGGCTATTTTGCCCGGGAGCTGCCGATCGGTATCCAGACCGGTCATGTGATCGATGCGATGCGGAAATGCATGGAAGTGGTGGAACCGGCCGGACTGGTGCTGGTGCTGGAATCGCTGAGCGACAATCCGGATCTGTTCCTGCGGTACTCAGACCAGGGGTATATGATCTGCCGCGCCGTAAACAGCCCGTCCTGTAAAATGCTCTTCGACATGTATCATATGCAGCGCAATGAAGGCGATATCATCAAGCACATCGATGCAAGCTGGGATGAAATCGGGTATTTTCAGATCGGCGACAATCCGGGACGGAACGAGCCCACGTCCGGAGAAGTCAATTACAAGAATATCTTTAAGCATCTCTACGAAAAAGGATATAAAGGCGTGCTGGGCATGGAACACGGCGCTGCTCATCCCGGGAAGTCCGGTGAGCAGCAGTTAATCGACGCTTACCGCTGGAGCGACGATTTTTTGACCTGATGGGCTGAATTCCCGGCGCCAGGATCAGTATTTTTGCCTTTTTAAGGGTCAATTTCACCGTTTCTGCGGGCATTCGGCCGGCTGTTTCTACTATTTTGTACAAATAGGCCGTATCTTTGCAGCGATGAAAACCGAAACCGCTCCACTGAACAAGGCAGTTATGAAAGATGGAACCAGTACAATCGAGAATGCGGTCCTGAATGACTATAAGTACGGCTTTGTATCGGATTTCGAATCCGACTCCGCGCCCAAAGGCCTGAGTGAACAGATCGTACGGTTTATTTCCGCTAAGAAGAACGAACCACAGTGGATGCTTGACTGGCGGCTCAAAGCCTACCAGCACTGGCTGAAAATGGAAGAACCCACCTGGGCGCATATCCATTATCCGCCGATCAATTTTCAGGATATCATTTTTTATTCAGCACCGAAACAGAAGATCCGTCCCGACAGCCTCGACCAGGTAGATCCGGAACTGCGCCGGACATTCGAAAAGCTCGGTATTTCGCTGGACGAACAAAAACGCCTGACCGGCGTGGCCGTGGATGCGGTGATCGACAGTGTGTCCATCGGTACAAGTTTCAAGTCTCAGCTTTCCGAACTCGGTATTATTTTCTGCTCGATGAGCGAGGCGATCAAAGAGCATCCCGACCTGATCAAAAAACACCTGAGTTCCGTTGTGCCGATCACTGACAATTATTACGCTGCCCTGAATGCCGCGGTATTCAGCGACGGTTCTTTTTGCTATATACCCAAAGGGGTAAGGTGTCCCATGGAGTTGTCCACCTATTTCCGGATCAATGCAGAAAACACCGGTCAGTTTGAAAGAACGCTGATTGTGGCAGAGGCAGGCAGTTACGTAAGCTATCTCGAAGGATGTACGGCACCGATGCGTGACGAAAACCAACTGCATGCAGCCGTGGTGGAACTCGTGGCCATGGACAACGCAGAAATCAAATATTCCACTGTACAGAACTGGTATCCCGGCGACAAACAGGGGCGTGGCGGCATCTATAATTTTGTGACCAAGCGCGGCATCTGCAAGGGACATCATTCAAAGATCTCCTGGACACAGGTGGAAACCGGATCTGCCATCACCTGGAAATATCCAAGTGTGATCCTGAAAGGTGATTATTCCGTCGGGGAATTTTATTCCGTGGCCGTGACCAGCAATTATCAGCAGGCCGATACCGGTACCAAGATGCAGCACCTCGGTAAGAATACCAAAAGCAGGATCGTATCCAAAGGCATTTCCGCCGGGTTCAGCAACAACAGTTATCGCGGTCTCGTGCACGTGAGTAAGAATGCCGCCAACGCGCGCAATTATTCACAATGCGATTCCCTGCTGCTGGGAGATAAATGCGGCGCCCATACATTCCCATATATAGAAGTAAAAAACAATGGCGCGATCGTGGAACACGAAGCCACCACTTCCAAGATCGGCGAAGACCAGATATTTTATTGCAATCAGCGTGGTATCGATACCGAAACAGCTGTTGCGCTCATCGTCAACGGATTTGCACGCGAAGTGATGAATCAGTTGCCGATGGAATTTGCGATCGAAGCGCAGAAACTACTCGCCATCAGCCTGGAAGGCAGCGTAGGGTAAACAGAAAGCAGGCAGAACTGACCAAACCAAACAAATGATGCTGAAGATTAAAAATTTGCACGCGAAAGTGGAAGGAAAGCAGATCCTGAAGGGGATCAACCTGGAAATAAAAGCAGGAGAGATTCATGCGATCATGGGTCCCAACGGTGCCGGAAAAAGCACTCTTGCTTCCGTGTTGTCCGGAAGAAAAGAATTTGAAGTGACCGCGGGTTCTGTAGAATTCCTGGGCAAAAACCTGCTGGATCTTTCTCCCGAAGCGCGCGCGGGCGAAGGCCTTTTCCTGGCTTTTCAATATCCGATTGAAATTCCGGGACTGACCACCACCAATTTCATGAAGACATCGGTGAATGAAGTCCGCAAATACAGGGGGGAATCACCGCTCGACGCCGTCGGATTTTTGAAGCTGATGAAGGAAAAAATGGCGATCATGAACATCGATCAGTCATTGCTCAGCCGCTCCATGAATGAAGGCTTCTCCGGTGGAGAGAAAAAGAGAAACGAAATATTTCAGATGGCCATGCTCCAGCCGAAACTCGCCATCCTGGATGAAACAGATTCCGGACTGGATATCGATGCGATCCGTATCGTGGCCAACGGTGTGAATGTGTTGCATACGCCCGATAATGCGGCCCTCGTGGTGACGCACTATCAGCGCCTGCTGGATTATATCGTTCCCGACTTTGTACACGTGCTGTACAATGGCCGGATCGTTAAATCCGGTACCAAAGAGCTGGCCCTGGAGCTGGAGGAAAAAGGATATGACTTTATAAAGAATGAAATTCAGGAAGAGGAAGCGGTTAATCAGTAATCAATGGACCCATTAGCATATTTTAAAGAAAAATTCAACGCCTTGCAATCGGCAGATGGCGAACCAGCAGGTTTGACATCCGTCCGGAAAAACGCCTTTTCTGCGCTGCACACCTTTGGCATTCCCACTAGCCGGAATGAAGAATGGAAATATACCCGTATCGGAAATTTGCTGAACAAGGAATACCGGCTCGTCACGCAAGATTCCGCCGATGATGTGACGGATGAAGCGCTGATGGAAATTCGTTTGCCCGGCGCCGACGCAGCCAACGAACTGTATTTTATCAATGGCTATTTCTCGAAAGAAAAATCAACCGTTCGTTCCGAATCGCTCACGGTGTTGTCTTTGGAAGAAGCAGTCACCGGTCCTTATTCTGTTATCGTACAGGAGCAGCTGGGACATAGCGGCCGTTATCTTAAAGACGGCATTAATGCACTGAATACCTCTTTTGTACAGGGTGGCGTTTTTCTGCATGTCGCCAAAGGCGTTTCCATCGAACACCCGGTATACATTTATAATATCACCGACACCCGCGAAGGAAATACCCTGGTGCAGCCAAGAAGTCTTTTGTATGTGGGTGAAAATGCGGTGTTACGCATCGTGGAAACTTATGCTACTGCCGGCCTCGGCGAAAGCCTCACCAACCAGGTGATGGAAGTGGTGATGGAGCAGGGCGCGCGGGTAGAATATTATAAAATTCAGAATGATGTGGCAAGGGCCAGCGCGGTGAGCACTTCTCATTTCCGGATGATCGGCAAAAGCTATCTCCATGCGGTGACGATTTCACTCAACGGCGGCACCGTTCGCAATAACCTCGATGTTCTGCTGGAAGCAGAGCGCTGCGAAGCACATCTGTATGGTTTGTATTTCCAGGGTGGTAACAGCCATGTAGACAACCACACGACCGTAGACAATATAAAACCGAATTGTTTCAGCAACGAACTATACAAAGGCGTGATGGCTGATCAGTCCACGGGCGTTTTCAACGGAAAAATTTTTGTTCGTCCCCAGGCTCAGAAGACGAATGCCTATCAGTCGAATAAAAACATCCTCCTCTCTGAAACGGCGACGGTAAACAGCAAACCACAACTCGAGATCTATGCGGACGATGTAAAATGTTCGCACGGCTGCACGGTGGGCCTGCTGGATCAGGAGGCTTTGTTTTACCTGCAGTCCAGAGGGATCCCCGAAAGGATTTCCCGCTCATTGCTCGTGCGTGCGTTTGCCACTGACATTCTGGAGCATATCAAACTCCTGCCGGTGCGGAATTTTGTGGAAGAATTGATTTCTAAACGCCTCGAATTTGATATCGTATGATGTCAGCCACCACCATAGCCGAACCTCTTGACATTGCGGCCATCCGGAGACAGTTTCCGGTGCTGGACCGCGAGGTGAAAGGACACCGGCTGGTGTATCTCGACAATGCGGCCACATCCCAGAAACCACAGTCGGTGATCGACGCCATCGTACACTATTATTCTCATTACAACGCCAATATTCACCGGGGCATCCATACCCTCGCCGAAGAGGCTACGGCCGCATTCGAAGAGACCCGGGATGCGGTGCAGTCGTTCATCCACAGCGCTTCGCGCGAAGAAATCATCTTTACCCGCGGTACCACGGAAGGCATCAACCTGGTGGCCAATACCTGGGGCCGGCAAAATATCAAACCGGGAGATGAGATCATCATCTCCGAAATGGAGCATCATTCCAATATCGTTCCCTGGCAGATTCTTTGTGAATCCACGGGTGGCGTTTTGCGTGTGGTGCCG
>CAZZYD010000243.1:0-5773 GCA_964658175.1 uncultured Puia sp.
GAACCTGATCGGTGCGCTGACTGACCGCGACTACACGGCGGGCATTTTCGCCGATTATGCTTTTGTATCCGCGAAGCGAAATCTGCTGCGTTTCCTCATGCCCGAGTTCCATCATGCCGACCGGGAAGTGGACCATATCGGTGCGGGCATACTTTTATTCACCCCGCGGCACATCAAATTCGCCAACATCCAATACGGGGATTACCCGTACTCGGGCACTTTCTATGTGGACCTTGCCCGTGATCAGGTGATCAACCGGAAAACATTTATCCGTTCGGAATGGTGGCTCGGGATCATGGGACCGGCTGCCCAGGGGAGAAGCGTGCAGACCTTTATCCACCGCACACTGGATTTTGACATACCGAAAGGATGGGGAAACCAGTTGCCCGACTACCCCGTCATCAATTATCATTTTTACCTGGAGACGGCATTGTTTCCCACCGGCGATTATTTTCATGTCAATGGAATGGCCAGTCTCCGCGCGGGCACGCTGCTGGACGACGCCACCGCCGGACTGAGCCTGGTTCTTTCCAACGACCGGAACAGCTATTTCCCGAATATGCCCGGTACTGCCGTCCGTCCCCGGCGGACGCGCCTCTATATCCAGTGGCAGCCAGGCCTCCGGTATTCGGCCTACAACAGTATGCTGAGGGGCGGCTTTGGCACGAGCGATAAATACTATACAATTCCCTTCGCCGATATCGAACACTTTCTTTTTGAATCAAAAGTGGCAGCCGGCATATCGCTGAGCCGGTTTCTGATCGAATACGACGAAGTATATACCACCCGGGAGTTCAATACGGTCGGATCGCATACCTACGGTTCGGTGGCCGTGAGTTATTGTTTCTGATTTTTCGTCAACCTTAGAGATATCCGCTTGTTAATCTGGTAGCACCCGTTAATTAATGGGTTAGGGTTACCTTTGCGGTCACCGAAAAAAGGCAGTCACCATTTCCGATGGCTGACCTTATTGTAAACAAAAAAATAATCACGCAGATGAAACGTACATCCACCGCACATTGGAAAGGCACATTGAAAGATGGTAAGGGAGAAATTTCCAGCCAGAGTAAAACGCTTTCCGACACACAATACTCCTTCAAAACACGCTTCGAATCAGGTGTTGGTACCAATCCTGAAGAACTCCTGGCCGCTGCCCATGCAGGCTGTTTCACGATGGCGGTCAGCGCCGCCCTTACCCAGGCGGGCTTTACCCCGGGTGATCTGAACACGAGTGCGATCTTGGACCTCGACATGGCTACGCTGTCCATCACCGGTATTTTGCTGGAACTGAAAGGAGCAAAAATTGACGGTGTTTCCGAAGACAAATTCAAGGAAGTGGCTGAAGGAGCCAAAGCCGGTTGTATTATCTCCAAGGCGCTGAGCGTGCCCATCACCCTGAGCGTTACCTATGCTTAAATGATTTCCAGCCATGAAGGTTGATCACGCTGTCGCTGAAGTTGCTATATTTATTCAATGAATAAATCGCGTTTGGAGGCCTTCAGCGACGGCGTGATTGCCATTATCATTACGATCATGGTGCTGGAGATTAAAGTGCCGCACGGCGTTAACCTGGCGAGTCTGGTGCCGCTGGCGCATGTGTTCCTCAGCTACGTGCTGAGTTTTATTTTCGTGGGCATCTATTGGGGAAATCATCATCACCTCCTGCACACCGTAAAAACGGTCAATGCGGGGATGATCTGGGCGAATCTCAACTTACTTTTCTGGCTTTCGCTTATTCCCTTTACCACCGGATGGATGGGCGAAAATGCTTTTGCGCCCTATACCGTGATCACCTATGCCGTGAACCTGCTGGTTTGCGGAATCGCTTTCTGCATTTTACAATTGACGGTGCAGAGAAGCCACGAGTCGACACCCGACATGCAGACTGCCTACGCCAATCTGATGCGGAAGGGGATATTTTCCGCCGTCTGTTACCTGATTTCAATTCCCCTGGCGCTTGTCAATACGCTCTACGCCGGTGCTGTAATCCTGCTGGTATCTCTGGTCTGGCTGATCCCCGATAAGAAAATTGAAAAAGCTGTCAAAGAAGAATAAGTCCCGATCTACATAAATGTATTCCCTTCCCGGATGAAGCGGAAAGGCTTTTTAAAAAAGTCGTTCACGTTGGCATTGAATGCTTCTTTCTTGAAGATCGGGGTGGAATGTCCGGAATTCGGGATCACCCACAGGTATGATTTCTCAATATTTTCTGCGATCAGCACCGTGTGCCGTACGGGTATCACGTCATGATCGCCGCAGATCACCAGCGTAGGACAGCGGATTTTTTTTAACTGATCGGTGGTGATATGCGGTTCTAAATAATCCAGGCTGGCAATTTTAAGTTTGTTTTTTATTTCGGGCGTTTGTTTTTGCTTCCTGAGATCCGCCATGTCTGAGATGATCCCGTTAAAACAAAAAGGAGTGAGTGCGGTCGTGTCGGGGGTTAGGTTAGCGCCGGTAATGGCCAGTTTTTTTACTTTTTCCGGGTGGCGGATGGCCAGTAGCAGGCCATTGATGCCGCCATCGCTCCATCCGATGACATAACAGCTGTCCAGGTGCAGTGAATCGAGCAAGGCATTGAAATCGTCTGCCATCTCCTCGAAGGTCAGCGAATCTGCATCGTCCGCCGTTTTGCCCTGCGCGCGGCTATCGGCCGCAATCACGTGGTATGCTTTCGCGAAATACGGGATCTGATTGCTGAAATTGTCGATCGCCCCTCCGTTGCCATGGATGAACAGCAGGGGTTCGCCCTTGCCATATTCCTCGTAGTACAAAGCGATTCCCCGCGTATGAAGATAATGACCGGCCGACCGGTTGTTGCCATAGGGGATGGTCTGCGCCTGCGCCGACTGCAAGCCCGCGATCACCAGTATCAAGCCAAAGATTTTTTTCATATATTTTTTGTTTTGCGAACCATATAGATGATCAGCAGACCCGTCAAAGAAATGATTCCGAAAGATACGCGAAGACTGGTCGCCTGGGCCACCAGGCCGATAAAGGGAGGCACGAGCAGAAACCCCAGGTAACCGACGGTTGAAATGGACGCCAGGGCGGACCCGCTGTTGACATTGCGGTCGCTCCCTGCCATGCTGAATACCAGCGGTACAATGCAGGATACACCAAAACCAACCAGAATAAATCCGAGGCCCGCCGTGAGGGGATAGGGTAGCAAGGCCGTCATCAACAGTCCGCAAAAGATCAGCGAACCGCTGTAGGTCAGCAGCACGGGTTGCCCGAGCCTCAGCGTCAGCCGGTCACCCAGAAAGCGGCCGCTGGTCATCGAAATCATATACAATACGAAGGCGGCCGTGGCGCTTGCCGGACTGGCACCTACCATCTTCCTGAAATAAATACTGCCCCAGTCATACATGGTATTTTCGCAGGCCATTGAACCAAAGCAGATCACCGCATAGATGAGAATCGATTTTTCGGGCATCGAGAAAAATTTTTTTCTTTTCTCCGGTTTGGGCTCGGTATGCATGCTGGTCGGGTAGAAAAGAATCGTCAGCAGAAACAGCGTCGCGCTGACCGCCAGGAGATGATATCCGGCGCCGACCTGATTCTTTACCATGAGGTATCCTACTCCCGCGCCGGCAAAACCGGCCAGGCTCCAGATGCCATGAAAGGTGGTCATGATCGGCGTGGGATAGACGGCCTGCACGTCCACCGCCTGTGCGTTCATGGAAAGATTCAGCACATTTCGGGCAGAACCGAAAAATATGAGCACGAGCACCAGTTGCCAGATATAAGCCGTGAAGCCGGGAAGACAAAGCACCACGCAAAAGAAGAGCGATCCGAAAAGTGTGATGGTGCGGCTGGCATAATTGCGCAGGAGCCATTTGGTGGCGGGCATGGTCAGCAACAATCCCACCGGCGGGGCGAAAAGCGTCAGTCCGAGGGTGGCTTCATTGAGGTGTAATTTCTGTTGGATCGTGGGTATCCTGGCAGCCCAGGAGGCATATCCGAAACCGGAAATAAAGAAAAATACCGATACCGCGAAGCGTTGTTTTTTCAGCGTGTCCAATGAATAAAGTTACCTGATTATTGATAACTTTGTCTGGTGAAAAAGACAAACTTACTCATTGGCATCGGCATTGGATTCGGGCTCGCCCTCTTACTGACGGCGGCGTATTCCAAAAGAAAAAAACTTGAAAAGAAACTCGTGCATGTTTCTGAAGAAGGATATGAAACAGCGCCGGATATCCTGTATCCGGGCTTGAGTTTCCGGAGAAAAAAATTCAATGCCTGAATAACGCTTCGGTTATTTCAGATAGCTGAACTGATACCTTGAGAGATCAGGCAGATAGTAGCGCTTTCGCTTTAATTCATATTCATAGATCATCCTGCCCAGATTTTTCATAAAAGGCAGCGTCACCGTCGCATACTCGTATTTTTCGTCATTGACAATGCCATCTTCATTGGACTGCACCACGGCTGTCAAAAGAAATTCCACCTTGTTATTGAAATCGACGATATAGGCATTGTCTATATTATATCCGTAGGCGTCTCCGATCTTGTTGAAGATCCGGATATTTGGATCCATAATGGCGTTGGTGTCTGATCCGTATAGCAGGAATTTGCAATAGGCGGGGTAGAAGGCGGGTGGCCCGTAAGCCGGGCTGCTGCTTTCCGTGGGGTACATGCTCATGTAACGGTAGATAAACCGGTACTGGCCGGCAGTGAGGGCGAACCGGTGCAGGCTATCGTACTGATCCGGAAAAAACAATCGTTTCAGCACTTCCTGCTGGTCAGCCAGCGGGTACACATTTTTGGTAGAAAAGTCAAAGGGCTCCGGGATCAGCTGGTTTTTATCATTGAGGTATGCCTTGCCCTGTTTGAAATTTTCAAGAAACATCGGATAGTCAGCCGTATCCACGGCAGTTGGTTTCAGGTAAACGAGCTGGCTGTCGCGTACGAACCGGATCTGGTTGGTATGCCGGGCATGGACGCCACTGTCGCCGATCGCGAGCCTGCTGATGATGCGGGTGCCGGTAAGTCCGTCTTTTTTCAGTTTCGCATTCAACTCGGCCCGGCCTACAAATTCATAGAGCCGGTTATACGCATCGTTGTCGCTTACAAGCAGTATCTTCCGGATGTATTGCCCCAGGCTTGGCTTGCCATTCGCCGCCGTGGAATCAGACCATCGGGTTGTTTCCCCCTCAAAGGAACTGTCCGTAAGCATGTCCGTATCCACGGTCAGCCCCGGAATCTGCAAACGGTTCATCTTTTCCAGGGCAAAAATCACCGTAGGCAGTTTTACTGTACTGGCCGGATAGAAATAATGCCTGGCGTTGAGGCGGTAGCTGTAACTGTGAAAATGGATCCCGTTGCGCTGGTCGCGCTCAATCTGCGTATAGAGGATCTGTACTTCATGCTTGGCCGGATGCTTTAATATCGCGTTAAATAAATCCGGGTGGCTTTCGAGCATTTGCTGCAGCAGCAGCGTGTCCGTCTGCTGCGAATAAGCGGTGCCAGCAAGCATCATGAGCAACAAGGGGAGTGCGCAGGCGATCAGAAAGATTTTTTTCATGAACGTTATTTTAAAAAACCGGCAACATATTTGCCCGGAAATGCCGGACAGGCCCCGCATTCCGGACGTATATTTGGCAAAATCCGATAAATATTGAAACTACATTCCTTTCTCATTTTTTCATTGATTTTTTTTATCTGCCGGATGCCGGTGGCGGCGCAGCCTTCCCGCAGGCCTTTTCCCCAGCACGTAACGTATTTTCCGGGCACGATCCTGCCGACCCAGATGTCGAGAAGGGAAATG
>CAZZYD010000244.1:0-5743 GCA_964658175.1 uncultured Puia sp.
CGGTGGAAAGATTCCGAAAGGGGCGCTCCTGGTGGGCCCTCCCGGTACCGGTAAGACCCTGCTCGCCAAAGCCATGGCAGGGGAAGCACAGGTGCCGTTTTTCTCCATGAGCGGATCTGATTTTGTTGAACTCTTCGTGGGAGTCGGCGCAAGCCGTGTTCGCGACCTCTTTAAACAGGCCCGCGAAAAAGCGCCGTGCGTGATCTTCATCGATGAAATAGATGCCATCGGCCGTGCCCGTGGCAAGAACGCCATCATGAGCAACGACGAACGCGAAAGCACCCTCAACCAGCTGCTGGTTGAAATGGACGGCTTTGGCGGAGACAGCGGAATTATCATCCTGGCGGCTACCAACCGTCCCGATGTACTGGATACGGCGCTGCTGCGGCCGGGCCGTTTCGACCGTCAGATTTCCATTGACAAACCTGACCTGAAAGGACGCGAAGCGATCTTCAAAGTGCATCTCAAACCAATCAAGATTTCCAGCAAACTGGATATTTATAAACTGGCCGAACAAACCCCTGGTTTTGCCGGCGCCGATATCGCCAACGTATGCAACGAAGCCGCCCTCATCGCCGCCCGTAAAGGAAAGGACAATGTGGAGATGGAAGACTTCCAGGATGCAGTGGACCGGGTGATCGGCGGACTGGAGAAGAAGAACAAGATTATCTCTCCGGAAGAAAAAAGGATCATCGCCTACCACGAAGCAGGGCATGCCATCTGTGGCTGGTACCTGGAACATGCTTATCCCTTGCTGAAGGTAACCATCGTCCCCCGGGGTGTGGCCGCGCTCGGCTATGCACAGTATACGCCCAAGGAACAGTATCTCTACAATACCGATCAGCTGTTTGATCAGATCTGCATGACGCTCGGTGGCCGTGCCAGTGAGTCCCTGCATTTCAAGAAAATATCCACCGGTGCGCAGAACGATCTGCAGCAGGTAACGCGGATTGCCTATTCCATGGTGACCGTATACGGGATGAATGAAAAGATCGGGAATGTGAGCTTCTATGATCCCGCGGCAGAAAATTCATTCACCAAACCATACTCCGAAGAAACATCGAAGCTGATTGATGAAGAAGTCCGCAAACTGATCGACAAGGCATATGTATCCACGAAGGAGCTGCTTACGCAGAAAAATTCCCAGCTTATCGCCCTGGCGGAAAAATTGCTGGAGAAAGAAGTGCTCTTCCAGAGTGATGTGGAAGCCCTGATCGGAAAACGTCCGTTCGAAGAAAAACGAACCCTCGATGTTTCTGACCACGATACAGACGTAAAACCGGGAGATCTCGGGGAGAACGGATTGCCGGCCCCTCCGGTGGCTTTTCCTCCGCCCACCGCAGATAACCTGATCTAGGCCATCGCCGTGACGACATCAAAAGAAACGATATTAAAAAAAATAAGGCAGGCGTTGAGTCAATCAACGCCTGTTCCTTTTCCGGCAAGTGAAGGAAACAGTCCCGTATTTCAGGCCGCTGTACAGGAGCCTGATGTTGAATTCGCCGAACAGTTTACCCGTTTGCAGGGAAAATTCATCTATTGCGCCGATCACGCAGAACTGACGGCGCAGGTCAGGGGGCTGGTGCAGGCAAAAGCCTGGACATCAGTATTTTGCCGGGAAAAGAATCTTACCGGTCTTTTTACGGAACCGCTGCGCGGGATATTGAATATCGAGGACCTTGCCAGCTCAGATGCAGCGATCACCTCCTGTGAACAGCTGATCGCCCGTACCGGCAGCATCCTGCTGAGTGCGGCACAGGAAAGCGGTCGCACGGTAAGCGTATACGCCCCCGTTCATATCTGTATCGCCTACACAAACCAGCTGGTATATGATATCAGGGACGGACTTGAACTCCTCAAAGAACGATACAAAAACCAGCTGCCTTCGCTGATTACCCTGGCCACCGGCCCCAGCCGTACGGCGGACATCGAAAAGACCCTAGTGGTCGGCGTGCATGGCCCCAAGGAAGTATATGTTTTTCTGGTAGAGAAACCGTGAATTATATTTGCGCATGCAAATGGAACCCGGTAAAAGCATCTATTTCCTCTCGGATTTCCACCTGGGCTCCCCCAATCATGCAGCAAGCCTCCTCCGCGAAAAATACATCATCGAATTCCTGGACTCTATTACCTCCAAAGCATCGGAGATCTTTATTGTCGGCGACCTGTTCGATTTCTGGTATGAATACAAAACGGTCGTCCCCAGGGGATATGTGCGTATATTGGGTAAGCTCGCCAGTTTAACGGATGCAGGCATTCCGGTTCATTTTTTTGTCGGCAACCACGATATGTGGATGAATGATTATTTCGAAAAAGAAATGAACGTGCCGGTGTATTTCGAGCCGAAGACTTTTGAGAGAAACGGGAAGAAACTGCTGGTCGGCCATGGCGACGGCCTGGGGCCGGGTGATCACGGATACAAATTCCTGAAGAAGATCTTTCGCAATCCGGTATGCCACTGGCTTTTTGGAATTTTACCACCGGCTGTCGGCGTAGGACTTGCCAATTACCTCAGCCGCCGGAGCAGGACTTCCACCAGCCAGGTCGAAGAGCGATTTTACGGAGTGGACAACGAATGGCTGATCACATACTGCAAAGAAGAACTGGAAAAAAATTTTTATGATTATATGATTTTCGGTCACCGACACCTGCCGATCGACTACCGTTTTCCGAATGGCAGCCGGTATATCAACCTGGGGGACTGGATCATGTATTTTACGTATGCCGAATTCAACGGCACCGACCTGTCCCTGCACTCATACAATCCTTCCCTGGAATATAAGATTGTCCGCCATTGAAAAAAAGGATCTGTTATATCTGCTTCCTGTTGATTTTTGGCAGCGCCGACGCAATGGCGCAGCTGGACAGTCCCTTCGTACATGTAAAAGCCATCACCGGGAATTTTGCCGATCTCGCGGTGGACAACCTGGGCAATATCTACCTGCTCACCATCGGCAATCAGCTCAGGAAATTCGGTCCGGCCGGCGATTCCCTTGCCATTTACAATGACGTCCGCCGCTACGGCAATATCAGCTTCATGGACGTTACCAATCCCCTGAAGATTCTGCTGTACTATCAGGATTTTGGAACGATCGTGATGGTGGACCGCTTCCTCAATATTTTAAATACGATCGATCTCCGGAAAAACAACCTGCAACAGGTGAGTACCCTCGGACTCGCCTATGATAATAATATCTGGATCTACGACGGACTGGAAGCGAAACTGAAACGCCTGGATGAAACCGGCGCCGTAGTATCGGAAACCACCGATATCCGGCAGATGACGGATTCCGCACCGGATCCTCAAACGCTCACCGATCAGTACGGGCTGGTCTATCTCTACGATATCCAGCAGGGCGCTTACCTGTTTGATCATTACGGCGCTTTTCAAAAATACATACCTCTGCCGGGCTGGAAAGACTTCTCGGTGATGGAAAAAGCGATGTATGGTCGGGACGATCATTATTTTTATAAATACAGCGCATCCCAAAAAGACATTGAGCGGAATTCGATTCCTGCCAGCTGGCAACCCGCCCTCAAGATCGTGATCATGCCGAAAATGATCTATGTACTGAAACGGGATGGCGTGCATGTTTATCAGCACAGCTGAATCCCTGTTTTGCGAATTCATATATCTTTGGCCTGACTGCACACGGTACATTATGCATGATTTTTGGAACCAGCTGATCCTCGACAATCCCATCAAGCGCTATATATTCGTAGCGATCGCCATCCTCATCGGTATTTTCCTCAAGCGGGTGATCTCCCGGTTCATTGCCAACCTTTTGTACAAAGCCGCCAGCAGCATCGGCTCCGGCCTGGATAAAAATGCTTTTGTAAAACTGCTGATCGGTCCGGTAGAAACTTTCCTGCTCGTGTTTATCAGCATCGTGTCGCTTGAAAAACTTCGTTTTCCTGAAAGTTTCCGTTTTGAAATCTATGAGGTAAGCTCGATCACGATCGTACATGCCATCGCGAAGACATTGCTGATCGGCGTCTTTATCTGGCTGCTGCTCCGGAACATTGATTTTGTGGCGCTGCTGCTGAAGCAGAAGAGCAAAGTGTCCGGAGATATCAAAGACCTGCAGCTGGTGGTGTTCTTCCGGGATTTTCTCAAGGTGCTGATCGCCATCATCGGCGTACTGATGGTGCTCGGGATCGCTTTTGGTTTTGAAGTCAGCAAAGTGTGGACGGGCCTCGGACTTGCCGGTGCGGCGCTGGCGCTCGCCACCCGAGAAAGCATCGAAAACCTGATCGGCTCCTTCATTATATTTTTCGATAAACCTTTTACGACGGGCGATGTGCTGAAAGTAAACGGGATCACGGGAACGGTGGAGAAGATCGGCTTGCGCAGCACGCGCATCCGGACGGATCAAAAAACATTTGTGACCGTACCCAATAAGCAGATGGTGGACAGCATCGTGGACAACTTGACCCTGCGGACCCAGCGCAAAGCAGAAATCAGGTTGCAGGTCGGCTTGTCTACCTCAACCGGCGAACTGCAGGGGCTGGTGAATGGCATCGGAAAAATTCTGGTGAAGGAATATATTGAAAGCCCCACGGTGTACCTGAGCGATATCGCTGCAACGGCTTTTTTGATGAACGTCGATTATTTTACCCCGCCGATTACGGTAGCGGAATTCAATCTGCTGAAGCAGAACGTGAACCTCGAGATTTTATCTTTGATGGATACGATGAATATCAGTCTGGCGGGCGCCAGCATGGATGTGAGTATTACAAAGCTGCCTTCAATTCCAGCAGAAAAGCCTTCAGCTGTTCAAGCTTCCTGATCGTTTCAAATTTTTCGTCGGCTTTCTTGTTCTTCTTCAGAAAATCTTTGGCGCCTTCGATGGTGTATTTACGCTGGCGCAGGAGGTGATAGATCAGGTGAAGGTTCTTGATATCGACGGGTCTGAAATAACGGTCGCCTTTTTTATTTTTCTTTGGCTGCAGGATGGCGAATTCGGTTTCCCAGAATCGCAGGAGTGACTGGTTTACGCGGAACATCTCCGACACTTCGCCCATGCTGTAATAATGCTTCTGGAAGAGAATCTCATCTTCCGGTACATTAATCAGGTCTGCTTCCTCCGAACTCTGTTTGATGGATTTCCTGCCACGTCCGGATTTCAGCAAAGGCGCTTCGGCCGCCTTGACAACGGGCACCGCCGGCTGGGGCATTTCCACTGCCACCGACTCTTTGAGTTTCTTGATACGGATCCCCACATTTACCGGCTGGTCCGTCACAGGGGACGGGGCGGCTGCAGGGGCCGGATGTTCATCCTCGATAAAGGCCATGGTGATCTGGGAAAAGGTATTCATACTAAGGAATCAAAAATAACAAAAACTATTCCGAAGATAATAAGTTTTTAAAATAGATCAATCAAAGCTCTGATTGCTGGAAGAGGCCAGTTTCAGCAGCCGGTCGTACTGTTCCGGGGTGATGTCGTTATAGAAATAATACACTGGGTCAACGGGCTCGCCATTGCGATGGACTTCGTAGTGGCAATGGGGACCGGTACTCTTGCCGGTGCTGCCTACCCAGCCGATGACCTCGCCCCGTTTGATCTTTTCGCCAGGATGAACTTTCACCTTGAACATATGTCCGAATAAAGTCGCATATCCATAGCCGTTATTAATGACCACGTGGTTGCCATATCCGTTGCCGGTATTTCCGGCAGTTTCGACCGTTCCATTTGCCGTGGCATAGATCGGCGTCCCCTGGGGTGCGGCAAAATCAAGTCCC
>CAZZYD010000245.1:0-5709 GCA_964658175.1 uncultured Puia sp.
CAAAGCGGGAAAGAATCGACGATATCCAGATGATGAATATAAAGAGGATGAGACTGGAGTATGTAAAATTGATACTGCCGATCTCCCGTTTTTTGGAAAAGAAAAAATCCAGCACGAAATAAAACGGATCGTAAAAGGTCAGGTTGCGCAACAGCGAGAAGACCCACGCAAATACAGCCGCCACCCACAGGATCTGACGCAATTTATTTTTCAGGTCGAGGAAGTCAAGGAAGGCAGAGAAGCGGCTCGCTTTGAATGCTTCGGACTGTATATACACCGCATCGATCAGGATCGCAGAGAAAATTTTAAAGGTTACCGCGAGTACGAGGCCCTGCACGGCACTCACCCCAAAGAGTTTTGCAAGGGTGAACCGCCCCGCAAAGTTAAAAATAATGGAGAGGATAGACAGCAGGATGGTGACAATCAGCACGGGGCGGGTGGCCGGACTCTGATCCAGTTTAATGAATATGACAGCCTTCTTCCTATACAGGAAAACACACACGGCCACCAGCAATCCGGCAGCAATCAGCAGCGTCCAGCGCTCGAGGTAGGCCGTATCCAGCAGCAGATCATCCACCGCAAAATAGATCCACAATACCGATATCAGCCCCCAGCACCAGCGGGACGTCCTGCCGAGAAACGGCATCAGTAAAATCGAGAGCAGGATAAGGCGGAACAATTCATTGATATGCAGGTAGGCCATGGGGGCCTTGGCATAGAGGAAAGGGCCGAAGGTAAACAGCAGGAAGAGACTCGAAAGGAAAGCGGATCTTTTCAGGAATACAACATTGCTGAATACGCTGTCTACATCTTTTTCTTTTTTAATGCGCCGCAGATTGATCCAGAACCAAACCAGCAATGCCAGCCAGATCAGGATATTGATACTTCGGTTATCCCAGGTCGTTAGCATGAAGAGGGTGAGCACCCGGTATGAACGGCCGATCCCGTCCACTAAGATCTCTGAAAATCCGTTGTCATAATCACCCGGGCAAACCGTCAGCAGGCCGGGCTCTTCCTGTTTCAACATGTTCGCGCGCAGAGACTGGGTACGGTCGTGGATTTCGGCGGTGAGATCCTGCACCATCAGCACATTGATGGATACGCGGTTTCGCAGGGTCTTGATCTTGATCAGCGATACATGCTGGATCGAATCGAGCGATGCCGCTTTATAGTGCACCGTTGTGAGCTGGCCGCGCAGGATCGAATCCAATGCCGGATTGTCGAGCGTGGTATCGTGTTTGATTTTGCGCAGACTGTTCAGGGTGTTTTCCATCTCCGAACCATAACCACCCAGTTGTTTTTGCCAGCCCTCAAGTCGCTCGGCAGATTCGCCGAGCAGGATGGATGCGGTGTTGAGATTGCGCAGGTTCAGCGGATCGTCGGATCGCTGCAGGCGGTTTTTGAAAAAATTGAGCCCGCGTTCCAGGCCCGACAAAGCGCCGAGGATGCCGGCGGTATCGAGGTTGCGTGACTGAAAAGCTTCGGCCCGGTTCAAAATGAAAGAATAGGATTCGATCTTGTTCACCATGTTCGGCACCGTCGTATCCTTGATGGCAGCCTCCTGTAAGATGGAGTCCGACAAACGGGAATTGATCTCGTTCATGGCACTGTCTGCCTTATGGCTGCGGTGTACCCTTTTTTTGAACTGCGCGAGCGAGGGCAGCGCCGTGTGTATGGCGATGCAGGCAATCACCAGGGCTTTGATCAGGTTCCGTACAGCCATAGAATCGATGTTTGGAGCCGTAAATTACAATAAAGGAATTAATCATTCAGCATACGGGCAAGCATCATGAGCTCGGCCTTCTTGTACTGGTTCTTTTCGTTGTCGAAGCATTTGCTTAGTTCTTCCAGCAACAGCTGAATGATACGGGTGTGGTTGACGGGTTTGAAATAGATCGGGGCAGGGGTAACCGAGATCCGGCCGAGGTAGTTGTTTACGTCGTTGTGGGTAAACACATGTCCGCTCATCGGATCGATAAAAAATTCGATGCGGGAAGACGGATCCTTGAGCGACACATCGTCGCTGTAATCCGGTTTTATATAGGCGAGCACAAATTGTTTGGGGATATTGATCGCACGGATGGGAATATCCAGCAGCTCACTGAGCATGAGGTAAACAATGCCATTGAGGATCGTATTGCCTTTTTTTGTCTCCACCAGCTTGTTGATCATGAATTCTTCGGGATGGTGATAGGCAACTTCTGTTCCTTTGAGGTTATAGTACCCGTAGATGATGCTGGTGAGTACGTTTACCTGTTCCAGCGGCGTGAGATAGGTGTTGAGCTCAAGCCAGATATTCTTGCGGAGTTTTTCAATTTCCTGCAACACATTGCTGGAGGCGAGATCCGGATATTGAAATTTCGACACCAGCAGGCTGGCGGTGAGCAGATCCTGGTAGCTGCTCGATTTCCATCGCTGAAAATCTTCGGTAAGGTCGTGGTAGTGCAGTTTATGAATCAGCATCTCGATCCTTTCCTGAACGTCGCCGTGCAGGGTATTCTCCCAGAGGTATTCGAGGTTGGGGATGATGCCGCGTCCATAACTTACGATGCGGTCGCTGATGCTCGTAAATACTTCTTCGTCGGGGTCATCGATCAGATGAAAAAGGGCTTTGATTTCGGTGCTTTCCTGCATGGGTTGGATATTTCTTCTACGGAATTCAATTTCGCGGAACTTGAAAAGCTGAAAGAATAATCTTATCCACAAAGGGCCCGCAATTGTTCATTACGGGTACGGATCATCCCTTCCTGATGATTAAACGACAGGAATCCGAATTTCTTATCCGATGGTTGGTTGTCAGGATTTCTTTTTCCGTTTCGGAACTCTTTTGGGTGGGTTGGCCTTCACGTCTTCGATGATGGCTTTTACCTCCGCCAGCTCCAGATCTGCAACGGTTTCCTGCTTTTCTTTCGGGATCTTGTAGTTTCTCAATCCCTGTTTGATATAAGGGCCGTACGGGCCGCGCAGCAGTTGAATTTTTTCTTTCTCAAACACTTTGATCGTCCGTTCTTCCTTGGCCGTTCTTTTTTCCACGATCATCGGAGACGCTTCTTCATAAGTGAGCGTATAAGGATCATATTCCTTCGCCAGCGAATAGAACTTTTTATCGTGTGCGATGTACGGGCCGAAGCGGCCGATATTGACGGTGACGTCAGTGCCTTCAAAAAGACCGAGGTTTCTCGGTAGTTTAAACAATTCCATGGCCTCGTCGAAGCTGATCGTTTCGATGCTCTGGGTATTTTTCAGCTTGGCAAAACGGGGCTTTTCCTCGTCGTTCTGCTCGCCGATCTGCACCATCGGACCATAGCGCCCCATGCGGGCAATCACTTTTTTATTGGTGACCGGATCGATGCCAAGATCCCGTTCACCACTGATGCGTTCGGCTGTTTCAATCGTATTGTCGACATCTTTTTTGAAGGGCAGGTAAAAATCGTCGATCATCTTGCTCCAGATGATTTTACCCTGCGCCACTTCATCAAACTCGCCTTCGATACGCGCGGTAAAACTATAGTCCATGATGTCGTCGAAATGCTGCTTGAGAAAATCCGTAACGACGAGACCGAGATCTGTCGGGAAAAGTTTTGATTTTTCCGCGCCGGTGTTTTCCTGCTCTTCTACTTTTGATATCTGGTCGTTTTTGAGTTTCAGCACCCGGAACAAGCGAACGACACCTTCTTTGTCTCTTTTCTCCACATAGCCGCGCTTCAGAATCGTGGAGATCGTTGGTGCGTAGGTAGACGGACGGCCGATGCCAAGCTCCTCCAGTTTTTTTACCAGTGATGCTTCCGTATATCTCGGCTGCGCCCGCGTAAAACGTTCCGTCGCACGCATCTCAACAAAAGGCAGTTGCTGGTTGAGTGTCAGCGGCGGCAGCATACCTTCCTGGTCTTCCTCTTCCGATACATCTTCTTCGTCCCGGTCTTCCCGGTATACTTTCAGAAATCCGTCGAACTTGAGGACTTCGCCGGAGGCTTTGAGGTCTTCCTTGTTGGTCGAGATCTGGATAACCGCTGTTGTTTTTTCAAGTTCGGCATCCGCCATCTGGCTGGCCATGGTGCGCTTCCAGATCAGTTCATACAGGCGACGCAGATCTGATTCGTCGACGGTTTCATTCTCCATATAAGTGGGGCGTATGGCTTCATGCGCCTCCTGGGCATTTTCATTTTTGTTCTTGAAGGCCCGCTGCTGGTGATACTGCTTTCCGAATTTGGTCTCAATATGGTTTTTCAGGTCAGCCTGCGCCGTCTCGCTCAGGCTCACGCTGTCGGTACGCATGTAGGTGATCTTACCGCTTTCGTATAGTTTTTGCGCGAGCAACATCGTGCGGCTCACAGAATAACCCAGTTTGCGGGAAGCTTCCTGCTGTAGCGTGGAGGTGGTAAAGGGGGCGGCGGGGGATTTCTTTCCAGGTTTTACCTGAATATCCGATACAGAATACGTGGCTTTGACGCAACTGGCCAGAAAGGTTTCTGCCGTTTCCTGGTTTGCGAATTTCTTTCCTTCTGCGGAAAAAGTCACGGATTTACCGGTAATGTCTTTGGCGGTAAACAGGGCTTCCACCCGGAACGTGCTCGAAGCCTTGAAAGCATTGATCTCTCTTTCCCTTTCAGCGATGATCCGTACCGCTACGCTCTGCACACGGCCGGCGCTGAGGTTATTCTTCATGCTCATCTTGCGCCAGAGCACGGGACTCAGTTCGAATCCGACGATGCGGTCCAGGATGCGACGGGCCTGCTGGGCATTCACCAGGTTCATGTTTACCGTGCGCGGCCGGCTCACGGCCGATTCGATCGCAGGTTTCGTAATTTCATGAAACACAATTCTTTTGGTGGTGGCCGGGTCCAGACCCAGTACCTCGCACAGATGCCAGCTGATGGCTTCTCCTTCACGGTCCTCATCCGTTGCCAGCCATACTTCGCCGGATTTCTTCGCCAGGCTTTTCAATTCCTTGACTACTTTCTCCTTGTCTTCCGGAACAATATAATTCGGCTTATAATGATTTTTTATATCTATACCCATGTCCGCCTTTTCAAGGTCTCGGATATGGCCATAGCAGCTTTTCACTTCAAAATCACTCCCCAGGATACGTTCAATCGTCTTGGCTTTCGCCGGTGACTCCACAATCAATAAGTTCTTCGCCATACATGTTTGAATGGGAGTAAAACAGCTCCCACGCGTGCAATTTTACAGTATAACAATGAAAGTAAAAAATGGCCTACCCTGTCGGGGAGGCAATGAATGGTAGGTAACTAATTAGTTTGCAGGACTTTGTATATTATTCTGAATATTCTCCTGATCGGCTTTCTGGTTTTTGCGTTTGAACAGCGCCACGTCAAATTTACCGAACCGGTAGTTGAACTGCAACCGGAAGAACTGCGGATCACGCCGTCGGTTGGTTTCCTGGGTAAAGTAAGGCGAGTCGGTGAATACGTCGTTGATGCGGGTTCGGAAAATGTCGGACACGCTGAGCGTAACCGAAGCCACCTTATTTTTCAGGAACTCAAAGCGCAGCGAAGCATCCACGCCGCCCGTCGGCTTGGAATAACCCTGGCTGTTGCCGCTGACGGTATTTCCAAATCCGCGGCCGCCGCCGGAGCTGCTGGCCGACCCACCCGGTGGTAACACGGTTTTGGAGGTATAATCCCCACTGATTTGGAGCGTGAAGTTCTTGGGCAGTTTAAAACTGTTGTTGATCTTGGCAAAATAACT
>CAZZYD010000246.1:0-5706 GCA_964658175.1 uncultured Puia sp.
TTAATTCATTATGGCGCGATATCGGCTTTGGTGTGAGAAGAGCCAAACAAGAAGGTGCGTAAAGGATGGCCTGCGGGCGAGCGATGTGTTTAAGAGCACCGGTTTGGCACGCCGAGCACCTAAGCCAACCTTCGCAGAAAAATGAACTAAAAAACTAAATAGGAAAAGCCAGACGTATGGAGGTTGAAAAGCAAGACCCGACTGGATTTGCATGCTCGGCATGTTGACAGGTATTTTGCGTTCTATTTAGTTCCTGCTGACGTTTCGTTGGATCCGCTGCTAAGCTACCAATTTGAAAAACCACCAGTCTATTCATGCGCCATTGACGTAATATTAGCTAATAATGTATTGACGATAACGACTCAAAACCTGCAACTGCCGGCCACGATTCAAGTGGCCTGTTCCGTAAGTGAAAACGGATTGCCTGCCGCGTATGGCACCACCCTGCAGACAAGCATCATCGTACCCATTTATGGATGGATACGCAAGATGGACAACCGCTTTCAGCAGGACCTTCGTGCTTGCGGAGAGAAGCTTTATGAAATCGTGCGAAGCGGCATAAAGCAACGGCAAAAGACGGTACCCATCCCAATTGGTGACCCCGGTCAAAAAATAAAAAAGATTTCATTGGAGGGAGTCTTAGCAGAGCAGGACAGAATTCGGGAAATATTGTTTCTGGCCGACAAAATGAACGAGCGGAACGTGTTCATGGAAAAACAATGGCTGCAATATGCCGGAAGCCTGATAACCAGCGATCATCAGGATCGCGTTCACTCAGCCGTGCAAAATGATAAAAATAACGCATGAGCGTTGGTCAAGTCTATTGAAAAAAGCGGCTTGACGTTCGGCGGCGCGAACATGCAACCGATCTTCCAATGAATCGACCAGTTGCTACGATCATGAGCTCTGCGAGTGGGTGTATTTTCCCACGTATGGACGAGCAGGCGTCAATCAACAAAAACAGTCATTGTTACTCGTCCATGCGCGGTGGACGATATATATTCCCAACACCCAACTCTTCTGAAGCAGGCCGCATCTAAGCTGAATGGATGCTGACAAAAACACCGAGCGGCGAAATGTATGGGCTGTGGTCGCTGTTATCGTATTTATCGTATTAATCTTGTATTTCGGTCGTCATTTTCTATCGGACACCCTCCAGGGACTGGATAGATCTTTCCTCGATCGTCCAAACCGAACGCCCGTGGTATAAAGCGATTATACAGCTTGCATCAATAGAGACAGTTCTCAGAAAAATCTCTCGCTATGGTCATTCATACGAGAGTCCATTGAGATCCTATTAAGTTTCGCCGACAAGTTGACTCGCAATCCATTTTCTACCTCGATTGTTGGACGCATAAACTTGTGCATAACTCAAAAAGTGTTTTGGCTCGCTTCATTGACTTCGCGAAATGCTTCTATCCGATCTCACTTTCAAGCGGAAAATGGATGTTTCGGATGGAAAAAGTTCAGTATTTTTTCATTCCACTGTTAATTGAATATCTTTATACCGATTTTTTCTCTCAAATATTCAGTAGCAGACCGCTGATTTCCATCAGCGGTATTTTTTGGTAAAAACTTTCTGAGAATAATCTGATTTTTACTCAACATTATATAGCTGACTTGAGATATTATGCATCTCGGCGCGGGATGCCGGGCAGGGCCGAACCGTTGGGTAAAAAAAATATAGTCTAGCTTTATTTTTCAACAAAGACTTTTCCCCGCATCGATTGGTATCTTTAATTCCAACAATTTAATAAGCAGAAAGCACTCGTTCAAGCGGCCGATCTCTATCGGCTGCTTATTGCAACATCGATTTACCACATTGCTATTTTTATACAGTTTTACTTCAGATTTCAATAACCGAAAGTTAACCACTGGGTGTTGTCCTCGTCCTATACGATCAATATTTTTGCGGGCGTCCAATCACATCGTGGTTTCGATCATTCAGGTAACCGTATGCAAAAAATCCAACACATCTTACGTAGCCATCGAGCCTTTTTTTTCGGATACGGCCTCTTCTTTCTTTCCCTCTTGTGCTTTTGCCTTCTACTTCCACGGGCCGAGGGTTTTCTTTGTTTGAATCAATTTCATACACCGTTTTTCGATTATTTTTTTATGGTGACCACCAATCTAGGGAACGGCGTATTGTTTTTACCGGTGATTGCTTATTTGATGATTCGAAAAGGTTTTCGACAGGCAGGACAAGTGGTCCTGGTGTTTTTGCTGACAACCGTTTTTGTTCAAATAAGTAAATATGCCATTCATGAAGCCCGTCCGAAAACCTATTTTGAAGGCCGCGTTCCCATTCATTTGATCGCGGGTGTGACCCATAGTGGATTCAGCAGTTTCCCTTCCGGGCACACGACTACAGTTTTTGCGCTCGCGATGATCCTTGCTTGTTATTCGAAGCACAAAAGCCGAGCCTGGCTATTTTTACTTCCTGCGATGCTCACCGCTTACTCCCGTATTTACTTGTCGCAACACTTTCCAGTCGACGTACTGATCGGATCGTTGGTTGGTGTAGGTTCCTCACTACTGGTATATGGGCGTCAATGGACGATTCCACTGTTGGTTCGAACACGCCCGTTGGTTGCGGGGTATAAAGATCTTTCCCTATAACATTCTTTTCCGTACATTATTCCGTGAATGAAAAAAGAACGCTGTTTTACCTGATCCTGTTTGTGACAGGGCTGCGCCTATTGGTCGCCAGTACCCTTGAGTTGGGCAATGACGAAGTCTATTATCTTACGTATGCCCAAAAACTGCAGTGGAATTATTTTGACCATCCGCCCATGGTTGCCTTATTGATCCGTGCGACCACGCTGGGCGGATTGCTACCCGCCGATTTTTTTATTCGACTAGGTCCGATCTTGTTATCTATTGTTAATACCATCCTGGTATTTCGGATTGGCCGCGCCATTAGTAATCCGACCAGTGGGTTGATCGCGGCAGGTTTGTTTAGTTTTTCTTTCTTTTCGAGCATCATCGCTGGTACGTTTATTCTACCGGATGCGCCGCAAATGTTTTTCTGGTTGGTGAGTTGTTGGCTGATGGTGGATATCCTTCGCTTCCAGCGATCGGGCATCTACTGGATCTATCTCGGCTTGGCGATTGGTTGCTGCATCATGAGTAAAATACACGGTATTTTTTTATGGGTCGGCCTGGGCGGTTTTATACTGTTTAATAGACGGGACCTACTCAGGGATCCCTTTCTCTATCTGGGCCTTCTTACGACCCTACTTATCGTGTCGCCGATTTATTTTTGGAATGTGCAAAATCATTTTATTACTTACCAGTATCATGCTGGCCGCAAGCCCGACTGGGACGCGCTGCTTCAACAAGGTTTTGGTTCCTTGTTTTACAACAATCCCGTAAATATGGGTATCTATCTATTGCTGGGCATGGTAGCGATACGGTCTGGGCTTCGGCAGCGATCGTCGTGGTTTTGGTTGTTTTGTTGGCTGGGATTTCCCTTGATCGTCATATTGCTCGGTGTTTCGGTTTTTAATGATACGCTTCCGCATTGGTCTGGACCGGCGTATACGGGTTTTATGTGGCTTGCGGCAGCGTTTCTTGAGAAACGAAGCCTCCTGCGTGTCCCCGTATTTGTTCGATGGTCCGGCATTTTCTTCGCAAGCGTGGTCATCCTAGGCATATTGTCCATTCGCTGGTTACCCATTTCGATTGGTAGTCATAAGCCCGATGAGCTGGGCGCGGGTGATGTGACGCTGGATATGAGCGGCTGGAGAAATTTCTCTGACCGGTTTGAAGCCCTCCGGCTAAACGATGTGCGCATGGGTCGCATGAAAGCTGGTGCGGTGCTGTTGTCGGCTCAATGGTTTCCGGCAGCGCATTTGGCACACTATGTGGCCGAGCCCGCTAGTATGTCCTTGTGGGTCGTGGGATCCTTGCACGAGATTCATCATTTTGCTTGGCTGGATTCTTGGCAACGCCCGTTACGCCCGGGCAGTGATGCTTATTTTATTTATCCCAGCAATTATAAGAAACCACCCGATGCCGCTGTACGCGCTTGTTTTGTGCAAAGCGACGACTCTCTTCGCCTGCCACAGTATCGAAGCGGCGTTCATGTCCGGGATTTTGTCATCTTTCGCCTCCATGGCGTGGATACGGGGCGCTTGCAGGCGCTCATACCAACTATTCGGTAGCGATTATTTACATAAAAGAGGGCGATATAAAAATATCGCCCGATACCCTAACCTTGATATGAAAACTGCAGCTATTAAAAAGATATAGTGGGATATAGGAGTCGCCGGGAGGATACACTCCTTCTCTGAAGGGTCATTGGTTGCGAGTGATGTATTGAATCATTTCGCTGTGCGTGGTGAACGAAGCTACGTTGCTCAAATGACTGAATAAACGGTCTGTCCGGTCTGCCAAGGCCTTGCCCGATTTTCGTTTAACATACCAAGGCAATCGATAACAAGAGAGATCGGCGAATTCCCAAGGGTGCAGGTATAAGATCAGGTATCCGGTTTCAGCCAGGATATCATCGCACAAATAACAGTAGTAAGAGAGCGGAAAGTTCTTAAAAGATAACCAAAACATGGGCAATCGCAAGCCAGGACTTACACTGACAGGCATTTCATATATACCCTCTTTATAAAATATTTCCCGCGGGTCCTTCCGGTAGTTATAACGGCCTGGAAGATAGGTTGGGTGAAGTGACGAGTCGTACTGATAGCCGGCCTGCGCAATCTCGGCGAGGTTAATTCTTTTCATTTTAGGCATGCGAAATCCGGATACTTCCTGGCCGGAAAGTTCACTCAACCGCAGACGTGAACGGCTTAGGTGATCGGTCGAAAACGAGCTGTGATAGTAGCTGTGGCTGGCAATTTCGTGGTGCGCGGCAATCTCTCGCAGTTTGTTCGGTTCGGAATCGGCCCAATGAGCCGTCGTAAAAAATGTTCCGGCAATCTGATATTTAGCCAGGAGGGGTTCCAAGACCGACAAGCCCTCTCTAGTAACCTGTAATTGTTCGCTGGTCGACAAATGCTGCCCGTATTCTCCTGGGATATCGAACTCTTCTAAATCAATGCCAAGCAAAACGTTTTTTGGTCCTGAATACATAGTGGGTAGTCCAAAGAATGATAAAAAAATTGCCTGCTTCCTGTCGCAGTGTTTTCCAGGAGAAAGGCGATAACTCCAACGGCTTCCGGTTGCGGACCGGTACGGCGATTAAGTTGATATCGCGGTAGGTCAGCGCACGCCTGATGAATTCAAGATCAAACAAAAACCTGTCCGTGCGGGTTTCAAGCAAGACGGCTTTTCCAAACCGGTTAAATCCTTTGATACCGGCCTGGGTATCATGGACCGGCAACATCAGCACAAATTTATTCATCCACATTAGCCCGGACGAGATCATTTTTCGCGCAAATGGTGCCGCTTGGTAGTAAGCCTGTTTCGACCGCATACCGATCGCAATGTCAGCTCCCGCTTCCAGTTTATAGAATAGATCCCGGAGACTTTCAACGCCAAAGGGAATGTCCAAATCAGTGTAAAGACAGAGCGGCGACAAACTTTGGCGGACCCCCGTGCGGACGGCATGTCCTTTTCCCCGGTTTACCGGATAGCGAATCAACAGCACATCAAATCCGACATCGATCAGGTTTTGCCGATTCCGAGCATTTACCGGACGTAGAGAACCGTCATCCACCAGAATAATTTTCGACAATTTACTGAACACTG
>CAZZYD010000247.1:0-5704 GCA_964658175.1 uncultured Puia sp.
ATTATATCCGATATCTGCCGTGGCAGCGCCCGTATTGTTCTTGCCATTGGCCGTGCCTTTCTGGATATTGACAAAGCCGTAGTTTCCGCCCGCTTCGATGAATACCGCACTTCTGCCAAACCGGTATTGCAGGCCGACATTTCCCTCCACACCCACATTGGTTCCGTGCAACTGGCCCTTGATGTTCTGGGTGTTGTTGAGTGACTGGGTGCCGCCTGGTAATGGCTCCTGTCCTGCCGGATCCAGATAAAATTCGCTTTGGCCCGAAGTAACCTGTTTGGCCGATAATAAAAATCCGACAAACGGTCCGGCATCGGCATACAGTTTCCACGGCGTATGATGAAACGGAAAACTGAATTTGGCCAACAGCGGAATCATCAGATAGTTGATCTTTGCCTCGCTCTTGAAATTTGCGTAAAGATAGGTGGGCGCCTGTCCGGCCGGAAATTCCGCAGCCAGCTCTGAGGGCGTGGGGAGTGCCTGCAGCCCATTTTTCTTTCCACCCTGGGAAGAATACTGCGCCATGGCCTGGAGAGAGAACAGGGAGGAAAAAGTGTATTCGGCATATACCCCGGCATCCGGGCCAAATCGAGAACTATACCCTGTATTGAGCGGATTCTGATTGCTGCCTCCCGCGCTGAGGTTTGGAACGCTGATACCGCCACGGACACCAATAGCCCAGTTTTGGGCGAGGGCGGAGGATCCGGAGATCAGGAAAAAAAACAGGAATGCGACAGAAATGGATTTCATGCGTTTGCGTTTTGAGGTGATCAAAGGTCATTCACAATCACCTTACAACCGTTCTAAACGAATGTTTTCCCGCACAGCCGGATTTTTGTTAAGCATCTGTTTTTGCTAATTCCTCTGCAATACGCCGGCGGGCGAACACTGTTAATTTCTGACAGGATAGCCTTTTTCAGGGATGCTGAACACAGCAGGACTTATTGGCTTGAACCGTATACTGGTGGCCGTGTAGCGGATCATTCCCCGCCTGGCCGCATATTCATATTTCAGCACCACGCCGGGGATTTTTGAGAAGGCTGGCTCCAGCAGCGACAACATATCATTCTGCACGGCGGTTGTATAAAAAACAATAAAGGACCGGCCATCTTTTAATTTGACGACCGCTTTCTTGCAGGGATAATGGAGGATGGTTGCGGTATCTTCTTTCAATTCACAGCGGACATCACTGTACTTGTTGTTATACTGCCGCCATTCCGCTTCGGTAAACATCTTTTTGTATTTGCTTTTGCCGGATTCCTTCACCATCACGGCCCCGCCGGATGGATTACCCTCCAGAAATATATCCTGTATGCGCATCAGGCTGATCATGCGCAGGCGTGCCCTGTGCCGCTGGATGAAAATCGTTTTAACGCCGCCGTTATACGTTTCGGAAACACCACTGTTCCTTTTTCGGGGAATGATCTCCATGTCGTAAGAAATCGTAAGTTCTTTTACGTCACGGCTGATTTCGCGTGGTGCGGCTTTTTCCCCTTCCGTTCCGGGATGAAAGGAAAACAAAGAAAGCATGCCGATTAACAGTATATGAGCAATATTTGGCACCGGGTCAGTTGATAAGAATGATTTGAATATTACTTATTTCAGGATAAAGTCAGTCAGGTCAATCGGGTCGATGGGATTAAACAGCTTGCCATTGTCAAAATGAACTTCATCGGCATCTTTCCACTGCTGCATTTTTACCCTCAGTTTCCGAGATTTCCGGGATAACTTATCTTTTGAAGTGTACTGATACATCCTTCGAACCATGTCACGCATCGAACGCGATACTTTCAAGGTGGCATACTGATCAACCTCCACAGTCAGCTCCGCACCCCTGGTACTCGTGATAAAAGCCGGAATGGCATCATAATGATAGCTCACAAACTGACTAAGGAAATCGTTGTCCTCGATTACATACGGCGATCCCATCACTTTTGCCTGGTAGGAAATATTATTCGGAACCGGAATGTCCGCTTTCTGCGGCGCAACTACGGTTGATTCAATGCCGGAATCGGCAGCGGCAGGCACGATATCCCGACTGACGCTGTCTTCTTTCGGTAGTACGACCGGCGCTGGGAGAGATTTCTGCCGGACCAGTTGGGCATCACTGGATGGATGTCGTTTCTTTCCTGAGGATACCGTATAAACGCCGAGAGCGACCAGCAGTACCGCAGCGGCGGCGCCAGCCGTCCGGAACCAAAGGCTCCTGACAATTTTACGCTGATCCAGGGAACGGACAGCAGGCAACTGACCGATCCTGCTTTCCAGTTCGCGAAAAGCGCCAGCAGGTGGTTTTACTTGATGGTAATTCAGTTGCTGAAATGGATTCGGTAAGGAAATACTGTGATGATCCGGATCAATGTCCAGCTCCCGACAGATGGCCCTATATGCAGCAGGCGGAGGATCCACCTCGTAGTTTTTCAGCCGCTGAAATATATTTATAAATGAAGCCATGAATTTACTTTAAACTTTTCTGCAATAACGTCCGCGCCCTGAACAACTGCGACCGGCTGCCCTCATCCGTCATCTGCAGCATCTCCGCAATTTCCTTGTGCGAATAGCCTTCTATCAGATTAAGGTTTACGATGGTGCGGTAGATATCCGGCAGCGATTGAATTTTTTTCATCAGGTCTGCGTTCGTCAGGTTGTCGTAACCGGAATGAAGGGTCGATGCGATCTCCGCTTCCTGGTCAAGACTTAAGAAATGAAGCTTGCGTTTATTTAAACAGTCGATGCAAATGCCGACAAATATTTTTCTTGCCCAACCTTCAAAAGAACCTTCGCCGCGGAATGCGTGCAGGTTCTTGTACAACTTCACAAAGCCTTCCTGGTACCAGTCATTCGCGTCATTTTCATTTCCTGCATACCGAAGACAAAGGCTGTACATTTTTGATGCCAGAAAATCATATATCTGTTGAAACGAGCGGCTATCCCCTTCTGCAGCTTTCTGTGTGAGTGTTGCGGACACAACAAGCGGATCCTCTGTCCATTTCATGCAAATTCCGGTTTGGTGGTGTATTTCTCCATCAGTCTAGTTCATAATCTATCGGCTGGCCGGGGTGAATGTAAAACAATTATCTAAAAAAAAAGGGTTTGCCCGAAACGTTCCAGTATGTTTCACGGTCTGTAACGATGAAGACAAGTATTCTTTAATCAATCGTTTGATTTAATCTGTCAGCACGGCATTTTTTACTGCTGTATCGGCTGAATTATGTCCACGATACAAGAACGGGTACCATGTTTATCAGCACCAGTTTCCAACACCTGGGAAAGACTTACGCCCTGCTGTGTTCGGTTTCAAAGAGTGAAAGACTTTTTGGATACGATGCGGTGGTTGAATCGATAAAAACAAATGACCACAAAGACAAATTCACGCATGTCTGGTACAAAACATTTGAAATCAGTATAGCGCCGGACAATCCGTCCGGCATCATTTGTCATTTCCCAAAATGGAAATCAGCGACGCTGAGTGGTTTGATCGGTGAGGCCGTGCGGGCAGCGCTGCTGAAAATAAAGGAAGAAAAACGAGACAAACGTTTTCCCTCCGGCGACCTGTTTCATTCAATGGCCGGATTTTCATGATCAGCCTGCTCACCAAACCGGAACGAATAAAGATGCTCTCAGATCAGGAAAGGGAAAAATCATTGCTTGAGCGACTCAAAAAAAAGGAAATCCAGGCTTTCACACAGCTTTACCGCGAATATGCCGGAAATCTACTGATACTTGCCTATACCCTGCTGAACGCCGGTAACGTGGCCGTGCAGGTGGTCGATGAACTTTTTGAAACACTGTGGACTGACGACCGTTTTAACGACCATTCCCTGCCTCTTCATCATTTTTTAAACAATGAACTAAAAAAGCTGATCAACAGTAAATATCAGCACCTAACCTGATTAACCATTAAACCCGATCCATGATTCGATCTTTCCTTCTCCCTGCCCTCTGCTTAATGTCTTCCGTCAGCGCATCCGCCCAGGCCATTGCCAGCAATGCCGAATTCGAAAAATCGACGTTGCCATCTGCAACGGTTGAAGTGGCCTGTAAACCATCGATGGCCGAATCTTCCATCAAAGCTTATCTGGCCAAAAAAGGTCTTAAAAACAGCAGCTTTAAAAGGTTCATGGTTTTTAAAGATGCTTCGCTTGACAGCATGGATCAAAGCAACCGCACGGATCTGTACTTTGATGTGCAGCGAAAAAGTCGTCAGCAATCAGATATCAGCGAAATAACCTTGCTTGTCACGGGAAAAAACCAGGAGCTATCCCCTTTGCATCGAATGGATTCTCTCCAGATAGAGACCGCAAAGATTTTTCTCAATCAATTGGCGCCCTTCATCGAAGAATCCGATTTGCTCGCACAGGCTGCTGCACAGGAACTGGTTGTAAAGAAAGCAAAGACAAAGATGAACGGTTTGCTAAGTGACGAAAGCGACCTGAACAAAAAAATTCGCCGGTACCAGCTGGAGCTCGACCAGAATAAAAAAGATATGGTGACACAGGCACAGGCCGTACAGACAAGCCTGAAAGGAACTGACGACGATGCAAAGAAGGCGCAGAAGAAAATGAATCACCTGATGGATCAGCAGGATGACCTGAACAGGAAAATCCGGAATGCGCAGACAGACCTGGATCAGAATAAAAAAGATCAGACGAATCAGCAGACTGAATCCCTGAAGCAACAGCAGATCCTGGATGCCATCTATGCAAGAAAGAAAAGCTGATTGACTGCCTGCTGTTTTAAGCGTTGCGGGCTTTCAGGGTGACCTGTACATTGCCACGCGTAGCATTTGAGTAAGGGCACACCTGGTGAGCCTTATTGGCCAGGTCTTCGGCTTGCGTCTGAGTGACTGCCGGTATCAATACATCAAGCGTAATTTCAAGGTTGTATTTTCCGTCGTCATTTTTACCAAGACTTACTTCGGCGGTAACGGCAGTTGTGCCGGCGCTGATTTTTTCCTGGCGGATGACGTTCATGAGTGCACTGTCAAAACAGGCTGCATAACCGCCGGCAAAAAGCATTTCCGGATTCAGGAAATCGCCTTTCGGTCCGCCAAGGGACACCGGCGTTCTCACTTCAATATCCAAAACGCCGTTGTCTGATTTTACGTGTCCGTTACGTTCACCTGTGGCGATTGCTTTTGCTGTGTATAATATTTCCATTGTCTTTTTTCGGTTTAAGTAAAATACCCTAATTTTTTTCCTTTGTAACTAAGAAACAACCGTTAATCAAAATTTGTTTTCAAGCCGGTGTCCCTCCATTCTGCCAATTCCTGCAACAATGTTTCGCCATGTGCTTTTATCGCATCGATGGCGTCCATACCCAATTGAAGCCTGAGCGGTGTCTTCTTCGCTTTCAATGCCCGGTCAATAGCAGCCGCAGCCTTTGCAGGATCACCTTCCTGGTTGTTGTCCATGCCCTGGGCAAAAGCCCTCGTGCCACCCACGACGGGTTCATACGCATCCATGATGGGCATATGTTTTAACGCCGATCCGGCAAAGCCCGTCCGGAAAGCACCCGGCTCCACAATAAGCACTTTTACATTAAACGCAGCCATTTCCCCTGCAAGCGCTTCGCTATATCCTTCCAGTGCAAACTTTGAAGCGGAGTAAGCGCTGAAGCCGGGAAACGAAACCTGTCCGCCGAGGCTTGAGATATTTACAATGGCGCCGCTCTTTTGATTTCTGAGAATGGGCAATATTTCTTT
>CAZZYD010000248.1:0-5683 GCA_964658175.1 uncultured Puia sp.
GTTTGCAGAGCGGCCCTGGATATAATCGTACTGATCCAGCCGGAGTTTCAGTCCGCCGTCGCGGATCATGATCTGCTGGGTGGCGAGGCCGCCGTTGGATACGGAAGCATTTTCAATGGCGGTCGATGCGGTCCGGCCGAGAAAATAATTGTCGTAGGTATAGTCTTCTTCGCCATTTACCCCCAGCAGTTTCGGTTCGTACCGGCCGGCATCGAATACGTTGTTTTTATTCCAGACGCCGAATTTCGCGCCGAAGAAACGCAGGCTCAGTCCGCCGCCGCCGGCATAATTCACCAGGTAGTGAGCGGTCAGGTTGATCCGGTAGAAATCGCTGGTTTGCTGGAATTCGATTTTTGCGTCGTAGGGATATAAAATGCGACCATCCCGGATCGTGAAACTCAATTGGTTCAGGTAACGGAACTGCCGGTCGAACGCGTTGGGATGAATGAGGGAGTCCGTTTTCGACACAGCGAAAGCATCAAAATCCTTTTCGCCGATGAGGTAACTGCTCAGTTCAAACCAGCTTTCCCTTTTTGGATGCGCCGCATCCCGCGGAAGCGTGGCCCGGAGATAAGGTTTGATCCGGTAGTAGCGCGCGAAAATCTTCTTTCCTGTGCTATCGGTTGCCGCGTTATCTGAAAAAGCCGAAGCGTTTATCCCGGCTGTGAATTCCCTGAAAAAGCCGTTGCTGCTCCAGGTATAATTCAGTCTCGCAAAACCATTGAGGGTGGCGCTGTTCGTGGCGTAGACCGGCGCCAGTGTGAATTCAAATGGCTTTGGCCGCCTTGAAAAATTACTGAGGACGACACCGATCATAAACTCATCGTAGCGATTATAGCCGGCAATGGGCGCCAGGTGCCAGTCGGATCCTGATCTCGGGAACGGCAGCATTGGAAAGGGCGATTTTTTTCCGTGATATTGAATGATTTCACTACCGCTGTTTGTTCCGAAGCTCAGGTTACCAAAACTTGCGGTAGGCTGATATTTGAAATGGGTGATCACCAGTTTCCTGTCGCCGAATTGTTGAATAGCTTTTATATCCGGTGGTTGCGTTTTGGTTTTTTGCCGGGTGAAAGATTTCTTTTTTCCCGGTAACCGAACCGGTGCCGTCGTATAGGCTATCCATCCAAATGCGTCGGCAGAAGCAACTTCGTAATGCAGCGTTTTTATATTTCCTGCGAGGGAATCCGCATCTGCCTGGTAAATCCCCGAAGCAATCAATTTATATTTTATCGGGAAGCTGATGAAGACAGAAAAGCTTCCCGCTGCATGCGGAATTCCTTTGGATGCTGTAAACGTTTCGGGATGCCAGCCTTTCGCATCATATGTTGACGGTTCCGGATACCAGTCCGTCAATTGAAAACTATTGTCGCCATAGCCGAATCCGGAAAAATTCCGCGGCAACTTTTCATGAAAGGAGGTTTCGATCTGAAGGCTGTCGCCGGGCGCCAGGGGATGATTCAATAACAGTTTTTCAATATCCTGGTAGATGGGATGATCTTCCCTCATGACCAGACTTCCGTTTACCCGGAAATTGAGTTGGTTGATATATCCTTTCTGTTCTTTGTCTGAAAAATAAAAATCGGTCCGGTTGCTGTTCAGCAGGTCTTCGCTGTAGGCCGTGCGGTCGTTGCGGTAGGCATTGGGGGAGAGCTGCATCCATATATAGGTCAGCGTATCCGGAGAATGATTGATGTAAAGCAGATTGTAATATCCTTCCAGGCTGTTGTCTTGATCGTGCAGGCGCACATCGATCCGGTACCGCAGTTCCTGGTGCCATGATTGCGCACCGGCCTGCAGCGAGATCCAACAACCCATAAGCAGGAAGAGTTTTTTCACGGGCTACCGTCCTTTTCCTTTAAAAATGGTGATGAGCGTATGCATCATGATCTTCAGGTCCAGCGCCAGGGATATATTTTCTATATAAACGAGGTCATATTTCATCCGTTCGATCATTTCATCCACATTTTCCGCGTATCCGAACTGCACCATGCCCCAGGAGGTAAGTCCTGGTTTTACTTTCAGCAGATACCTGAAATAAGGGGTCTGCTCAAGGATCTGGGTGATATAATATTGCCTTTCCGGCCTGGGGCCGACCAGGCTCATTTCTCCTTTGATCACATTCCATAGCTGCGGCAATTCGTCGACTCGCCATTTCCTGATCCAGCGACCCCAGCGGGTGATGCGGGTGTCGCCTTCCGAAGAGAGCGCCGGACCGTCTGATTCCGCGTCTTCGGACATAGAACGGAATTTATAGATCATAAATTTTGCACCCTTGTATCCAATTCGCTCCTGCACGTAGAAAACCGGGCCGGAAGAACTCAGTTTTACCCGGATGGCTGCATAGAGCAGCAGGGGAGAGAGCAGGATCAGTCCCGACAGCGAGATCAGGATATCGATCAGTCGTTTGATATGCTGTTGCCATTCCGGTATCAGGCCTGTCTGAATATCCATGAGCACGGCGCCGAAAATGCTGCTGGTCTTCACTGACCCGGAGAGAATGTCCAGCATATTGGGCGTGATCTTGATCTCCACATTCTTTTCGCTGAGGCGCTGGATCAGTTTTTCCACGCGCTCCGGCGACGGTTGTTCGATGGCTACGACCACCAGGTCGATATCGTGCGTATCGATCACTGTTTCCAGGTCGGTTTCAGCGCCCAGGTAGGGAATGGGAGGTGTTAGCGGGCCGGCCGTCGTTTCTTCGGCGATAAAGCCGGTGAAAGAGTATCCGATGGAATGAAGTCCTTTCACGGTTTCGTGATAGGTATTCACCGCCCGGCTGCGTGAACCGAACAACAGCGTATTGAATTTTACCCTGTTGGCCGCGAGTTGTTTCTTGGTGATCCGGAGGATCAGCCACCTGCCCAGCCAGGTCAGCACAAACTGGGCAGCCAGAAAACTGAAATAGGCTTTGTAGTAATAGCGGTAATCGGTTTGCGGATCGTTGATCACGATCATAAAAAACAAGGCCGTACATCCGATGAGGGTACAGATGGCCGTTAGGGTTAGTTCGTTGAGCCTTGATTTTTTATAGAGTGCGTGATAAGCGCCCGTGAGCCCGTAAAAAATGAGCCAGCCCGGCGGGATAATGGCAAGGCCCAGCCAGAAACGGTTATTGAAAAACAGGTGGTGGTCAATTACGATCGGTTCGGAAAGTAAGGCGCGCCGCACAAAATAGAGGATGATCCACGCACCGGCAGCCGCGATATAGTCACTGAAAATATACCAGCCTATTGGAAGTTTTCCGCGTGCTGTCATAGGAGAATCAGGTATTGAGCGAATTATGCTGAATTTTTTGGAGGATCTGATGGGCAATATCCATGGCCCGGTAACCGTCCATTTCCGAAACCACCGTCGGCTCATTGCGCAACACGGATTGTACGAATTGCTCGAGCTCCGCCCGGATGGCATTGACTTCCGGCACGGTGGGGTTGACAACGGAAATCGTTTTTTTGCCACTGGCGGTATCGAGGTCGAACGTAAAGCTATCCGGATGCTCCCCATCGGCGAGACTGATCACTTCGGTTTTTTTATTCAGGAAGTCAATTCCGATATATGCATCCTTCTGAAAGATCCGCATCTTGCGCATTTTTTTCATGGAGATGCGGCTCGACGTGAGGTTGGCAACACAGCCATTGTTGAATTCGATGCGCACGTTGGCAATATCGGGTGTTTCTGTGAGCACGGCCACGCCGCTGGCCGAAATATGTTTCACATCGCTGTGCACGATATGCAGGATGATATCGATGTCGTGGATCATCAGGTCGAGAATCACACTCACTTCCGTACCCCTTGGATTGAATTCCGCGAGCCGGTGCACTTCGATGAACATCGGCTTCATTTTCCGTTCTGCCACAGCGAGGAAGGCGGGATTGAACCGTTCCACATGCCCTACCTGCAGTTTGACATTCGACTCCTTGACGAGTTTCAGGATCTCCACCGCTTCGCTCATGGTATTGGCGAGCGGCTTTTCCACGAACACATGCTTGCCCTTCCGGATGGCCAGCTGGCAGAGTTCGAAATGTATATTGGTGGGGGCGATGATGTCCACGGCGTCCACGGCGTCCATCAGACTTTCCGCATCGGGAAACCGGCGGATCTTATATTTTTCGGAGACTTCGGCAGCCGTCACGTCGTTGGGATCGTAAAAACCAATCAGTTCCGCCTCCTTGATATCTTTCCAGTTGTTCAGGTGAAACTTACCCAGATGGCCGGTTCCAAACACACCGATTTTCAGCATTCGTATATTTTAAAAATCAAAGATAGCCAATGTGTGCACAGTGGCGATCGGCTGGCGGCGGGGAATGCCGTCAAATGTGCATATGTGGGAAATCAGCTGGTGGAAAGATCGCCGGGCCTGTTTACTGCAATCGGCTTGTGGGCATACCAGCGGCGCAGGTATTTAGAGAGATTAGCTGCATTGATCGGAATCGTCGATTGCGGAAATATCTGGGTCTTGATCACCCGGTACAGCGCAAAGCCTGATACGATGCACAGCAGGCAGCTGACGATCGTAAAATACAGGTCGTAGAGACTCAGGAAATAGGTTCGCAGTGAAATCCGGTCTGCCGCAGGTTTCCCAATCACCCGGTCCAATACTTTTTTCATAGCCGGCATCAGTACCGGTAGTTTGGTCCAGTTTGAATATCGGACATCTTCGTAATCATACGATTGATCGTAGTTGGCCGGCAGTTGTTTTTTGTAGTATGACCAGTGCTGTGCCACATCGGCGAAACTCGCCAGTCCGCCGTGATCCGGTTTCTTAAAATAAACATCAAACAAGGCATCCAGTACCACCCAGCCTTTTTTTGTTTTGACCTCGACAATATTATGGGCCGCAAAAACGCCGACGGCTTTCATCTGGGCGACCCTGACCGGAAAATCATAGTTCTGCAAAACCCTCGCGAGCACCAGTGCAAAACTTCCGCAGGCGCCGTTGGCGGTAAGCAGATCCATCGAGGTAGGGTGGAAAAAATTGACCTTCCAGCCGTCTTCTACCTTTCCCTGGAAAACGCTTTCCCGGTTGCTCATCAGCAGATGACAGGCGTGCATTACATTAACCACCACCGAATCATCATTATATGCGTTACCTATTTTTGTATCTACATCGGTTCTGATGGCAGCAAATAATTCGTTCTCATAGTTTGCCTCCATCTTCAGGTAAACCAGGCTGGAGATCAGAAACCCGATGAGGAATGTCAGAAAATATAAGTTGCCGAATAGTCTGCGCATTGTATTCAAATTTTATCCGTAGGCCAGTATGGCTCATACATTATCATACCGCGCGTTAGCGTGAGTTAAAGGTATTGAAAAGCACAAGCTAACATTTCTGAGTTACCCACAAGAAAAGCACAGAAATTGGTCGTTTACCAGTAATTCGGTTTGGTGTAAGTGTATTCTGGAAAAATTCCCTTATGCAGAGTTTCGGGCGGCATTGATGATGCCGAATGAACAACGGATGATCAGCTTCTCATACACTTCTTTCAATGCCGGCACACCGTTTTTTTCCGCCTCCCTGTATTTGGCGATGGCATATTGCTGAATGGTACTCAATGGCAACACAATCCGTTCCCTCATCTGGATCGAGAGTTGTTCCACCGGATAGTCGGCCATCAGTTCCTGTCTGCCGGAAAGTTTGAAAAGATATTTTTTTGCCAGTTCAAATTCATTGAATATCATTCCC
>CAZZYD010000249.1:0-5677 GCA_964658175.1 uncultured Puia sp.
TTTCCCTTAGCAGGGTATTTCGGAGATCGGGCGGAGCGGTTCGTTCATCGAAGCTTTTGGACCAAAAATCGATCATTCCGGTCCAGTCGTCGAATAAATTGACTGCTGGTGATTGAATTGTTAATCTTTATACCGGAATCAGTCCAACAGGCGATCTGCAAGAAACTTCCCTAATCACTTTTATCCAATCCTGAGAGTAACCGATGTTATCGTAGTCACGAGTCAATATCGTACCCATGAAACTATTTCTACACCCCCTTCGGTGTGTGGGGATGCTGCTTGCTTTGCAGGTTTGTATCCTTACCGCCGGTTTCTCGCAAGACTGTTCAGGTCTCGCGGCCACCTACAGCGTTACGGAATCGAGATGTACCGCTACGGGCACCCTGCAGATACACGCCACCGGCGGTTCGGGTAATTATAATTATCGCATCATCGGAAGCGCTACTTCCGATTTCACTTCCTCCAGCCTGATCACCGGTTTGAAACCCGGGACCTACTCAGCCATTATTAAAGATATTGTTTCCGGTTGCGTCATCACACTCACGAATATCAGCATCACCGGTTTTTATCAGGATCCCAGATTTGGCATCACCGAAACCGATGTTACCTGTATGAACGGGAATGACGGAACCATTTCAGTCGCGGCGTTGACGAATGGCCGTTCACCTTTTGTGTTCACCATCGTGGCACCCTCTGCCATGGGCATCGGCAGCAGCAACGCCACCGGTACTTTTACCAACCTGATTCCCGGTTCGTATTCAGTGCAGCTGATGGATTCCTGCGGTGGTATCCAGACAAGAAATATCAGTGTTCAAAATTATAACTGGTCTTTATCCGGTGTTACCGTAACCCAGCAATCCTGCACCGGTTATCATGTGGCCATCGCGCTGCTGGATAGTAAGGGCCGAACCAATGCTTCCGGCACGGCCTTCAATGGCTTTACCTACGGATTTGTAAACGCACCCGGCGATACCGCCTGGTCCGCCAGCAATAATTTCGATTTTAACCTCGCCCAAAAAAGAACGGCGACTTTCGTGGCCAAAGACAACTGCGGGCTGGTACAGGCAAAAAACTGGAGCAATACGCTCGTGCCCTCCGTACAGGCCAATATCATCATCACCAACAGCAATTGCGCGGGGTTTACGGCCACTGTGAGCGGCCAGCAGAATCTGACCACACCCGTATTTTGTCTTACAGACGGGAGCGGCAATGCCGTTTCGGGACAGCCCTGCAATTCTACGGGTGTATTTACCAACGTTCCATATGGCGCCTATTGCATAAAAATTACCAACAGCTGTTATGATACCGTGATCACCCGTTGCTTTAGTCAGGCACAGGCGTTACCCGCCATCACGGGCGCCATCTCAATGACAAACTATAGTTGTACAGATTTTCAGGCAGCGGTCACCGGACAGCAGAACCTGACCAATCCGCAATATTGCCTTTTCGATCAGGCCAATAATCCGGTCGTCGGGTTTGCCTGCAATACTACCGGCGTGTTTGCGCACATTCCGTATGGCGCTTATACAATCAAGGTAACAGATGGCTGCACCATGACGGTATTAAGCCTGAATTTCAGCGCAAGCGAAAAAACCAAATCCGTAAATGCGAGCGTAACCACCAACGGATACACCTGTACCACGTTCAATGCGAGCATCACCGGACAAACGAATTTAAACACACCGCAATATTGCCTCGTGGACAGCGTGGGCAATCCGATCACCTGCAATAGTACCGGGATCTTCAACAATCTGGGATATGGATCATACTGTATCAATATTACCGACGCCTGCAGCGACACGACGATCAAACGTTGTATGACCGTTGCCAAGCCGGTACCCTCCGGCGGTGCTGCAACGATCAGCAACAAAACCTGCAGTGGGGTAACCGTGACCATTACCGGGCAGTCCAATGTATATAACGGAAACTATTGCCTGCTCGACAGCGCCGGAAACACCGTGACCTGCAACAGCACGGGCATCTTTACGAATATCCCTTATGGATCGTATTGCGCGAAGACGACGGACGGATGTTCCGGAACGATCCTGACCAACTGTTTTAAAATCGTGCAACCAGCACCATTTGTCGGTCCGGCCGTTGTCAGCAACAAGACCTGTTCCGGATTTACCGTGGCGATTACCACGCAGCAAAATTTGACCAACCCGAGTTTTTGCCTTTACGACCGCCTGAACAACCTGGTGGGCAGCTGCAACAGCACGGGAACTTTTATCGTCACCGGATTCGGCGCCTTTAAGCTGATTACGACTGATGGTTGTACCGGAAAAGTATTTACCAGCAATGTAACGGTGATCAAACCCGTGCCGACCGTTGGTCCTGCGGTCAACATCAGCAATCAGAGTTGTATCAGTTTTACGGCGACCATTACCGGACAGACAAACCTTACGAACCCGCATTATTTTATAAAAGACAATGGCGGCAATCCGGTAGACAATAACAATACCGGCGTTTTCAGCAACCTGCCGTATGGAGCTTACTGTATCGATGTTGTGACGGGATGTATGGACACGACCATCACGCGTTGTTTTACTGCCGCGCCCAATGCCACGCAGATGACCGTTTCTGCCACGCCTTCATGCACGTACAATGCCAGCGACCTCGCCATCAATGTAACGGCCGGTTTTGCGCCGTATACGGCCAGTGTATACGACGCCTCGGATTCATTGCTCGCAAGCGTCAATTCCAGTAATAGCCAGATGACGATCACCGGGCTGCCCGCGCTGACGGCCGGCAATCAATACAAAGTGGTGGTTGCCGGAGCCTGCGGCACGCCGGCGACGCAGTATGTAAGCGGTCAGCAGAGTGCGGTCCTGCATCATTATACCATCACGCCGAAATGTCCGTCCAGCATCACGCTCAACGGATCGGGTGATCTGCTGGTGAATGCGGTGACCAATCTGGGCACCCTGAACCTGACGATCATTGCAAAAGACGGCGTCGCCGATACGATCGGGTATGCTTTCAAATCCGGCAATGATTTTACTTTCAGCAACCTCGAATCGGCCACCTATGTGATTGCCTATTCATTCTCTGGTTGCTCTACGGTCATCAACGATACCATTGCGATTCCCGAATATAGTTTTCCCGCGCTCGCACCGTCTGGCGCTTATCAGTGCGACAACAACAGTTTTAGCGTAGGCGCATCAGTAAGCGGGGGTATGGCGCCTTATACCTATCAGATCATCGGCAGCTCACCATCGTCACCAACGATCAATTCCGTGCCGCAGACCAATCCGGTCTTCAGCATCAATAACGGTGTCCAGTATTCGCTGGTGCGGCTTCGTGCGATCGATGCCTGTGGAAATGCCACCCTCAATGACGTGAGCATATTGCCCCTGGCCAACACGATCGTGACGGCCACGTCAAACTGCATTTATCAGTCAACGACCCTTTCCACCGACCTCGTACCAAACGCCACCTATACCTGGTTTAAGAAAAGGAATATGAACTCCACCGACAGTGTGCTCGTGGGCACTGATCCAACCTATACCATCCCGGCGATCTCGGTGGGTGATACGGGAATCTATGTGAACAGGATGTCGGTCAACAGCGGTTGTTTAACCAAGCTTTCCTATTTCCACCTGGATGGCATGTGCGGTGGATTATTTACGCTTCCCGATGCCATTGCGCTGCAGGGGAAAATGCTGACCTCGTCCACGAATGAACTCAGCTGGACGGCCCCGGGTGGCATGCACACGCTGGCGTTTATCGTGGAAAGAATGGACAATGACAATGGCAGTTTCTCTCCCGTGGGAAATGTAGCTGGCAATCCATCGGATGTGCCGGAGCTGATGACGTATATCGACAATACCTCCGGCAACGGAACGTATTACTACCGCCTGAAAATTGTGAGCGACGACAACAAATACAGTTACAGCAATACCGTATTGATCAAAGCAGGCAATGCAAGCCGGATGACTGTCTATCCGAATCCGGTCAGTGATGTCCTTCATATTACGATCCCGGGTGATGAAACCCAGCGGTACAGCATCAGCCTCGTGAATGTAGCCGGTCAGGTAATTTTTACCGGCGCCCGCTATATCCCGGAAAACGGAGAAATGCTTTATCACCGGAATCCGCAGATCAAGGCAGGATATTATTTCCTGCGGATTGTAGACACCAAAAACAACGCAGTCAATGTGTTCAAGCTCAGATTCAATTAACACTCAGCGGTGTTGTGTATACAGGAGGGGAGGGGCAGCCTCTGCCAGCAAGGATGGATCAAATGCCGTATTACCCGCGGCGGCTGCCTGCAAAGCATCCTCCAACTGCGCCTCGCTGCGCATACCCACGATCACCGAAGCCACCGGCGATGGCGATAAAGCGAAACGGATCGCGGTGGCAGCGGGATCCCCGGAGGCAGATTGCGCGCTTACGGACTGACGCGCCGCTGCGACCGCCGTTTCCGAATGCCCGAGATAATTCACCGCCGGCTTATCAATGAGCAGGCCCTGCGCGATCGCGCCACGAACTAAAACCGAAATATTGGCTGATGCCAGCAATGGAAAGCAGGTCTCTTCCGGCCGGCGGTCCAGCAGACTGTATTGCATCATCACGCTGGCGATGCGGGCACGTGCTGCATAGGTCCGGATTACATTCGGGCGGATGGACGAAATTCCATAGTGCCGGATCTTACCCTGTTCCTGCAAGCGGTTAAATGCTTCAATGATCTCATCGATGGGATCCTCCATCGTGCCGCCGTGCAACTGGTAAAGATCGATATAGTCGGTTTGAAGCCGTTGCAGACTTTCTTCAACGGAAGAAAGGATGTATTTTTTGGATGGCACCCAGTCAAGCGTTTTGCCGTCAGCCCGGTAGCGGTTACCGACTTTGGTCGCCAGCAAAATCTCATGCCGGTGTGCCCGCAGCGCTTTTCCGACAAGCCGTTCATTGCCACCCTGCTGATAAATATCCGCCGTGTCAAAGTAGTTGATTCCAGACGCAACAGCTTTTTGCAGCAGCAGTGTATTGGTTGCATTGGTTTCCTTTAGCGACATGCAGCCATAGCCGATGACGCTCAGGTCAAGACCGGTATTTCCCAGCGGCCGGTAGTTCATTGCGTTTTGATAACGGCCCACATCTGATCAGCCAGGAACTGGTTGCCTGCGGCATTCATATGTACGCCATCGACGGTGAGCATGCCTTTGTCGAGGTTGTTGGTATTCTTTTCTTTTTCGTAATCGGTAAATGACTTGCGCAGGTCAATGACAGGAATTTTTAAGTCGGCAGCCATCTTCCGGATAATATTTGAGTAGTGGTTCAGGTCACCATCCATTTCATTACTTTCATCGTTCCGTTCGCCGATCGTAGCCGGCGTACAAACGACCACCTTCGCACCCGCCGCCTGTATTTTTTTTATGATGGCCCGGTAAAATTTTTCGAACTTGTCCGGATCGGTGCCGGTGCCAAAGGTTTTTTTATGCCAGACGTCGTTTACACCGACGAAGATGACAACGATATCCGGTGACTTGCTCAGCACGTCGCTGTCCATCCGCAGGTACAGGTCGTAAATTTTATTGCCGCCGACGCCCGCACCGATCAGGTTATAATCCTTATTACCCTGTGCCGCAAGCTGCTGCGTCAGCAGACTGATATAACCACCCGGGCCAGCGCCCATTTGTGTAACGGAATCGCCAAAAAAGATCACATTCTTCGGCTT
>CAZZYD010000250.1:0-5659 GCA_964658175.1 uncultured Puia sp.
ACTTCCGCTCAGTACGAGCAACAGCAGCGAGAGGTTATTGATCGTATAAAAAATATGGCCGCTTTCACCGGCGCCCAACAGGCGTGAGATGATCACGTTCACTCCCAGCAACGAGCCATAGTAGCATCCCTTCCAGAACAGGTGTTGTATGATCAGGCCGGGAATACGGGTCATGGAACTTATTTCAGTGCGCGGATGATTTCGATAAAGTCCTGGGCAATCAGCGAAGCGCCGCCCACCAATCCGCCATCCACATCGGCACAGGAAAAAAGTTCTTTGGCGTTGCCGGCTTTTACGCTGCCGCCATAGAGGATCGGAATCGTGGCCGCGACCTCCGCGCCATATTGCGCTTCCATCACTGCCCGCACATGCTTGTGCATTTCCTGCGCCTGCGCAGAGGAAGCTGTCTTGCCGGTACCAATGGCCCAGATGGGTTCATACGCGATCACCAGCTTTGATACTTCCACCGGCGAGAGATGAAACAGCGATTCGCTCAGCTGCTGTTCCACAAAGCTGTTCTGGGTTCCTTTTTCCCGGATGTCGAGGGCTTCGCCGCAGCAGAACAGCGGAGTGATATTCTTTGCAAGACAAAGATTTATTTTTTCGGCCAGCAGTGCATTGCTCTCGTTAAAATATTCCCGGCGCTCACTGTGTCCCACCAGGCAATACCCTATTTCCAGGGAATGCAGCATCTCCACAGACACTTCACCGGTATAAGCGCCCGATTTCTTATCGGAACAGTTTTGTGCGGAAATAAAATAATTTTTCGCATGATGCACCGTGTCGGCAGCCATCTCGAGATAAGGAAATGGCACTGCGAACAATGCCAGCTGGTGATCCTTCAGATCAATCTTTGCTTCCAGCACAGTTTTAAGCAGGGCCGCGCCCTCGTGATAGGTCAGGTTCATTTTCCAGTTTGCAGCGGCCAGTTGTTTTCTCATGAAGGCGTATTTATTTCGTCAAAGATATTTTTTAAGCCATGGATTTCAGCAGGATCCAGTGATTTCCCTTTTAATTTTTTCCAGTTTCGAATATGCTCCAGCGCTTTTTCAAACTGATACGGTTCCACAGGGGAATACCCCCATGAAAAAGACGGAATCCAGCCGGGCGTCAACCCCGCGCCGAATACATTGCAGCATACACCCACCACCGTGCCGGTGTTAAAGGCGGTTTGTACGGCACTGCGCGAATAGTCGCCCATCAGCAGTCCGCATTTTTGCAACGCGGGAAAAGCGCTTTTCTTCCGGTCGTTCCACACCCTAACGTCGCTGGCGGTATTTTTAATATTTGAATTAATCGTTCCGGCACCCAGATTGCAATATTCGCCGAGTACGGAATCGCCCAGGTATCCGTCATGCGCCTTATTTGTAAATCCGAAGATGACAGAATTCTTTATTTCTCCCCCAACGGTGCAATGCGGTCCGACGCTGGTGCTTCCATAGATACGGCTGCCCATTTTTACGACCGATTCCTCTCCCAGTGAAAATGGTCCGCGGATGGACGTGCCCTCCATCACCAGGGCATTTCGTCCGATATAAATCGGACCGGTGGAGGCATTCAGAATACTGTGATCCACGACGGCTCCTTCTTCCAGGAATATCTGCCCTGCTGCGGTCGTTTGCACATTGTCGGGAATCGGCGCTGATACGCGTCCGCGGGTAAGCGCCGTAAAATCACGGAGCAGGGCGGTTTCATTGTACTTCACGATCTCGGTGGCATGGCCGATGCGCACCGCTTTTCCCAGGGCTTTTCCAATCGACGCCTGGTTGCCGGTCTGCAACGCCGCTACCAGCGCCGCATCGGGTAATACATTGGCAGGGATAACCGGCGCGCCGCTGCGGCCGTCGTCGAGAATGGTGAAGTCAAACAAACGCGTCCATTTCTCGCGCAGGGTGAGGATACCGATCCGGATATCCGGCACAGCACGGGTGAGGGTGAAAGGAAAAAAGTCGTCCGTCACAGAATGGTCGTCCAGCACAATGGCTTTCATCGCTTAAAACTACGATTTATCGGAGATGGGCAATCAGTCATGGCATTCAAAAAAAATCCCCTCCTGGAACAGGAAGGGACGTATAAGATCAGCACGCGTTTTACTGCGCTTTCTTTTCGTATCTCTTTTTAAATTTATCGATACGGCCGGCGGTATCGACCAGCATATTCTTGCCGGTAAAAAACGGGTGGGACGTATTGGAAATTTCAAGCTTCACCAGGGGATATTCGTTGCCGTCTTCCCACTTGATCGTTTCGCGGGAATTGGTGGCCGAACGGGTAAGGAAGCTGGTTCCGTTACTCATGTCTTTGAAAACGACGAAGCGATAATTGTCAGGATGAATATTCTGTTTCATAAAATTGCGTTTGCCGTGCCGGGTATTGTGTGGCACGAATGGCCGGCAAATGTAGGGCTAATTTCTCATATTATCAAACTGTAAGGGCACGTCCAACGCAGCTGTTTTGCATCGCTGGATCACTTCCTGGAGCTCGTCGAGTTTCTTTCCGGTTACCCGCACAAGGTCATCCATGATCTGCGCCTGCACTTTCAGTCCGGACTCCTTGATCAGCTTAACGATCTTCTTGGCATCTTCCTGCTTCAGGCCATTTTTTACCGGGACCTCCTTGCGGGTGACTTTCCCGCTCGGATACGGATCCTTGCTCATATCAAAAACCAGCGGATCCAGGCCCTGCTTTATGGAACGGCTGATCAGCACATCCGTTATCTGCTTGATTTTCATATCACTTGCAGCCTCCAGTTCGATTTTCATTTCCTTCTTATTCAATTCAATCCCTACCGGCGAATCTTTGAAATCGAAGCGTGTGCTGATCTCTTTTTTTGTGACATTGACCGCGTTGTCGAGGGTTTGCGGATCTATTTTGCTGACGATATCGAATGAGGGCATAGAAAAGCATTGAGGATATAAAAGTAAAATAAAAGGTCCACTCATCCTCAGGAGTGAACCTTTATTCAGGATGCAGGCGCTTATTTGTTTCCGCCGGATTTGACCCGGTTGGATTCATCATCGGCACCGCCTGAATGATTTCGTGGTTTAAACCCACTGATCGGTTTGCCAAAACGGTAGATAAAGGAGAGGCTTAGCTGCCGGCTGTCGCGGTAATTGGAAAATTTTGCGCGGGTCTGCTGGAAGTCGATGTTGCCATGCACCTGCTGTGTATAGAACATATCCCGAAAGCCGAGTTTGAGGGTGCCTTTTTCCTGGAGGATTTGTTTGGACAGGGCGCTGGAGGCCTGGCCCATTGGCCGCACATACACCTGCCCTTCGATCCCCGAGGTCCGGTAAAATCCGGACAGTTCCGCTCCCCAGCCTTTTTTGAATTTAAACTGGTTGTTGATATTGCCCATCAGCGTGGTCGCGCTCACATCCAAGGGTTCGCCGTATAGTTCCCCCTGGTAATGATTATAGGTGAGGTTTGTGTAAATGACGGTTGTCCACCATTTGGTAACCGGCAGGTTGAGGCTGACGGATATCCCCAGATTGTCCCGTGAGCCGATATTGCCGTTCCTGACAATGGTTGCGTGGTCCTGCTGCTCAAAGGTTTCAGAAAAGTAATTGGTGGTATGGCTGTAATTGAGGGTGGTCGTCAGGAGGCTTTTATAGGTATGGGCAAGTTCCAGGTTGGTGCTGTACTGCGGCTGCAGGTATGGATTGCCCGCCTGGTAGGTATACTGATCGAGGTAGAACAAAAACGGATTGAGGCTGCCATAATCCGGCCGGTCGATGCGCCGTCCTGCATTCACTGAAAAACTGTTGTTGTCATTCAGCGCATAAGTGATATAAGCGGTCGGAAAAGCGTTTACATAGTTACGGGAGAAGGCCGAGTCATTGGGTACAGTGGTGTATTTATTGCCAAACTGGTGACCGGAATAGATGGTGTTCTCAATTCGTAATCCGACCTGGAAATTCCATTTCTTATATTTCTTGGTGAAGTTTACATAGCCGGCATTGATGTTTTCGTGGTACACGAAATAGTTTGTCTTCGTAGAATCCGGCATTTCCGTTTCAGGAAAAACATTGAAATAATTTGCCTGGTTGTCCGTGGCCACATAACTGATCTTCACACCCGCCTCAAATTTAAGGTCATGCGCAAAAGGGTGTGTAAAGTCCGATTTAAACGTGTAGATGTCGATCACGGAGGGCAGGTCGCCCCGTAATTTGTTTTCATCCTTTACGGTCATATCGGGATAGTAGGTGATGTTATCGAAGAGCTGATGATTGGTTGAGCTGTACCGTATGTAATCGACGTCGGCGGTAAGTTCTGTGCCGGAAGAATCAAACTGACGGCGGAAATTGACGTTGTAGGTTTGGTTACGCCAGAGCGCGGCTGTATTACCCAGCGCAAGCACAACCGAATCGAGCTTACTGTTTGGATCTTTGAGAAAGATATTGCTGCTCGAGGTATTCTTTTCATTGTCACGGTACAGACTGAATACCACTCCGAGCGTTGTTTTCGGATCAAGGTAATAATCGGCGCCTGCTTTCAGATTCAGTTCCGGCTCGGTAAAATTCATGCGCGTTTTCTGGGAGAAGATCGAATTGACGGTGGTATTGTCCGCATCATAATAGGTGCGGTCGATATTGAGTTCCTGATAACCCTTCCAATGGGTATAGCCGCCATTGGCGAACACATTGAATTTTCCGGTTTTGTAATTCAGGTTCAGGCTACCGCCGGGTTTGGCGTATTCGCCCTGGGTATGGGTGAGGGTGAGGCTGCCATTGAAGCCTTTTGTCTTGTTCTTTTTTGTTTTGATATTGATGATCCCCGAATTGCCGGCGGCATCATATTTAGCGGAGGGATTGGTCATGATCTCAAGCTGGTCGATGGCAGAAGAAGGAAGCCCCTTCAAATAACTGGCGAGTTGGGTGGCAGTCATATAGGTGGGCTTGTTGTCTACCATGATGGTGACTCCGGATTTTCCCTTGAGACTGATATTCCCATCTTTGTCCACGGTGACGCCGGGCGATTTTTCCAATACATCCATCACGGAAGAACCCGCACTCGAGGGCGATGCGTCCACGTTCACGATCAGCCGGTCGGACTTCTGTTCGAAAAATGGTTTTTTAGCCACCACGGCCACCGCCTGAAGACTTACGGATTCAGCGTTCAGCCGGATCAGGGCAAGCTCCTTTCGCTCGTTTTCTTTTACGGAAACAGGATCTGTCGTGAACGTTGCATGGCCGATGGCGGTGATGGTGACCCGGTAGGTACCAGCCCCGAGGGCGTTGAAGAAAAATGCCCCCTTTTTATCTGTGCTCACGGTTTGCAGGCTGACCGAATCGTCTGCTTTCCGGAGCGAAACCGTGGCGGACTCCAGGGCCGTCTGTCCGTTTCCCTGTACGGTGCCAGACAGCGACGCACCCGTTCTCACCGGTTGAGCAAACGATAACATGCTGATAAACAATAAAATAATAAGGGTTAGATATCTCATAACATTAGGTAATTTAGTACTGTTTCTTGATTGTTACAGGCCAAAGATGAGTACTAAGTATTACATAGTTCATTGCAATGTTATGGAAGGCAGATAGAAAGGATGAATGGAATTGGGTTTCGCGCGACGGCTGAACGGATGCGCAACGCCGCGACGAAGGTCCTTCAATGAAAAACTGTGATGAATCGTAGAGAGATATTCTTAACGCTTCCCGTTGTG
>CAZZYD010000251.1:0-5618 GCA_964658175.1 uncultured Puia sp.
ATACAATGGCCGCTGGTACACCGATGTCAAGGCATGGAAGATAGAATCCGCCGGTGGCAGCGCTCAATCGCCAGCCCCATCGATGAGCAGTCAGTCCGCTCATGAGATGAGCGGCGACGATGATCTGCCTTTCTAAAAATTTACTGCTTTTTTGAGAAATCTTTGAGCCGCTGCTTTTCTTTGGCGCTCAGGTTTTGCATACCCTTCTTTCCGATCTTGTCGAGGATCTTGTCGATTTCTTCCTGCTCGTTGTGTTTTTCAATATTGTACCGCTGGTCCAGGGTAAGATTTTTTTCGTGAGAAGTATAAAACAGGTTGTCCACCAGCAGCATGTGCGGACGCGTAATGATCAGATAAATGAAAGCGAGTATGGGCACGCTGATCAGGAGAATCGTAATATAATTTTCTACAATCGCGCCAGGATGAATCAACAGCGCCACCAGCATGCCGATCAGCGCGCCGCCCAGATGCGCCTCATGGCCGATATTGTCATTCTTTGAACGGATCCCGTAAATAGAGAAGGCGACGAATAACAGACCGAACAGCCAGCCGGGAATGGCGATGGGCAGAAACAATAAACCCATCCGCATACCTGGAAACAAGGCCACCGACGCGAAGATGATGCCGCAGATGGCCCCAGAAGAACCTACGGAACTGTAATCCCCTGCATTCTTATGAATCAGCAATGACAGCAGATTACCGCCCGCCAGGCTCGCAAAATACACCAGCAGGAAATTAATGCTGCCCAGGTAAGCTTCCAGCGAAAAACTGAACAAGTATAAACTGATCATGTTGAAGATCAGGTGCATCCAGTTCACGTGCAGAAAGCCTGACGTGACCAGCCTTTTGTAATCTTTGAAGAGCGTGATCTTGTCGACCTCGAACTTATATTTTTCAAAAAAAGCCGGATGGTTAAACCCACGGTAGGAAACGATCACATTCGCGATCAGGAGTAAGAGACCGATTTTTCCTGTGTCAAACATATAAGCGGGATGCTTTTGAAAATACAAAAGCGGTCGGGAAAATCAAAATAATTCTTAGCGGGTTCAGGGGAGTCGTACGCCAAAGGTTAAGGCCGCTTCGCCATATCCCGCACTGGAATGCTCACCCAGGTTGGTGGTATTGAAACGCAACCAGTGATAGGTTGCCTGCAGATAGCATATTTTCAACATTACGCCAGCGCCATACGAAATATAGAATCCGCCTTTCTGGCTTGCCGTGGACGGCGTGAGTCCCGTGATCGAGTTGTTGTAACTGCCTTTATAAAATCCATACCCCGGACGCAGGAAAGAAAACAGTTTATACCTGCCCGGACCAATTACCTTGACTTCGGCATACAATGGAATATAAGGATTGGTATGATTGAATTTCAAGAGCGAGGCGCCAAGACCTACGTGCAAAAAACCATTCAGTTGCTGCGTAACGGCGGCCTCTGCCACGAATCCGTTTTTCAGGCCGTTCTTCGCATAATCGCCATTGATATTTCCATAGTTTGAAGAGCCGGTAAAAAATGAATAGCCTGCGCCCACTTCAACTTTGGGAAAAAACTTTTGACTGAAACCGGCAGCCGGAAAAAAAAAGGCAATGAGCAGGAAGCGTTTCATAATTGGCATTTGTCATCCTTATTGACTGTAAACCTACGAAAATCGCTGCTTACTCATTGCCGGGATCGGCCGTACTCAATGTTCGTCGGCACTTGGACCATAGCTTCCGGGGATCGGAATATCCAGCAGGCGCAAATACACGCCGAGTTGGGCACGGTGGTGTATCAGTTGCGCAAAAGTCATATACAACACTTCGGATTTCGGTGCCTTTACAAAGATCATATCTCCGTCGCGCAGGGTCCAGGTTCCCTTGAGCATTGAATCGTCTGCCCGCTGAATGGCCGCGCGTCCTTCGGATAATTTTTTTTCAAAATAATTCATCAACGCCGTTTTGTCGGCAAGTGGTTCGGGTTTAAAGGCAATGGCATCGAAAACCAACTCGTCGGTGTCAATCGTCATGCCGATCCAGCTGGGAATATCCGAAATATGGGTGGCGAGATGAATCAGGCTGCTGCTTCTCGGGTGCGGCTGCCAGTTGAATTGATCACCGGGAATTCTTTCCAGCATTTTGCGGGTCGTGAGGGCTTCTTTTTCAAATTCGGTCGTAAACAGCGGAATGATGACAGACATGATTTTTTGTTTTTGTTCATGTCAAAGAAAACGGCCCGCACTGACAACCCTATGGCAGGGCAATTAATAATCCACTGGAATTTTTTTCATGTATTCCTTCATGTCCATATGTACCGGTTTTGAAAAGACCGCGCAGGTATTTTCTAGACTGATGATCCGGGCCACCTTAAAATCGCGGTAGTCGTTTTTTAACTGGCACCAGCCGATCAGATGCCAGCCCAGCGCATAGAATACCAGGCCGATCGGTTCCAGTTTACGATGACTGCTTTCACCACTTGAACTTTTATACCGGATCTCAATCACTGTACGATGGGCGATGGCAGACTGCAGGGCAGAGAGCCATTCAAAATTGTGCACGAAACAGGTAGGCACCTGCAGTTTGATATTTTCCGTGAGCCGCTCGATCGAATCTTTTTGGGCGGCACGCATCACCGATTTAATCTTGGTGAGCGCCGAGCCATAATGTTGCTGAATGGACTTATCCGCAAATCCATACACGACGGCCTCCATCAGCAGCAGGGCATTGGCTTCTTCCGTGCTGAAAGATACCGGAGGCAGAAAATATCCATTGACGATAAAATAACCCCGGTAGGGTTCAAAGCTGACGGGAATGCCCTGTTCGTTGAGCGCCTTGATGTCGCGGTAAACCGAACGGATGCTGATGTGAAATTTTTCCGCGATTTTTTCGCCGCTTACATATTTTTTTGACTGCAGCAGCGTAAGGATCCCGAATAAACGGTCGACCCGGTTCACAATTTCGAGGTTTTTACAAACCGTACCACGGACCGCACGAACTGCCGGTTGAGCGGCAGGTATACATTCTTATACGATTCGAGGTTTTGGGCGCGGTCTGCCGGCGCATCCTTCAGGATATGGTTCATGGTATGGATGAACAGCAACTGTGCCGCAGGGTTGGCAGACTTTAGTGTGTCGGCGTTATCGGCTGAGACCTGGATATCATGATTGCCCTGGATGATCAGTACCGGAATATGCAGTTTTGCGATTTCTTCTCTGGGATGATAGGCGAGCCATGACTGGACATATCCTTGTATGGACGGACTAAAGACAGATTGCAGATCCGCCGGAACGGCGGAAACCCGATAGCCCCTTTTCAGGCTGTCGAACAACTGCGTGGCAACGGGAATGTCGGCGCTCAGGCCGCCTTCGGCAATTTGTTTGAGTAAAACGGTATCGGCGCCAAAGCCTATGCCCGCTGCCGAAATAAATTGGTCGGCCCCGCTCCGGCCCGCGGCGATCATGCCAATCAGCGATCCTTCGCTGTGACCGAAAATGGTGACGCTTGAAAAACGCGGATCTTTTTTCAGGCTGTCGGCCAGCGCCGTGGCGTCGGCTACCATATCGTCGAATTTGATGGAATCCGTGCTGCCGCTGAATTGACTGCTCTCCCCGATCAGGCGCTTATCGTAGCGGAGTGAAGCCACGCCGGAATCCTTCAGGGCTTCCGCAAGCATTTTGTAGGTGTCGGAGCTAACGCCGAGCGGGTTGTTGCCATCCCGGTCCGTAGGCCCGGATCCGGCAATGATCAGCACGACCGGTACTTTCACTGTATCGGCCGGTAATGTCATGGTGCCATAGAGAGAACCGCCGGTTGCCGGGAAGATAAAATTGGAATGACTGCTGGATTTTTTTGGCTGCTTCTTCTGGATCACGCGGAGGCCCTCGATATATCCGGCGCTGTCAAGATCCATGTTGAGGTCCAGGCCGGGATTGTCTGTGGTGGCCACAAACTGTTTATCGGCATTTTTGGAAGGGGCCTCCTGAAATTTTCCCAGGGAGCCGGCCGTGCGCAGCAGCTGGACGAAGGAACCCGACCAGAGGGAAGGCAGCAGTTTCGCCTGTAAAGAAGGCGCGAACAATTTGTAAATGCTGTCGGGCTGCTGGTTTTTGTACGCCATATCGAACTGGCTGATGGTACGCTGATAGATGGAAGCACTGTCCTGCGCGAGCGCCTGCAGGCTGCCACCGAGGAACAGCAGAATCAACATTCTTTTTCTCATGAATCAAACGGGATATTTCAGCTAATATCCACAATTTAACCCAATGGGAAAAGCAATTACCCGATTTATGGTATTGTGTTGTTTTCCGGAAATCCTTCTCTTTGATAAATGAAGGGCGTCCGCAGCAGGCGTTTTTCATACAGTTCTTTTGATCAGAATTTTCTCATCACGGCCCTGTCTTTTGCCGGGGCCTCTTTTTTCTTCAACCCAAATAAATTAGTTTTAAAATACTAAATATATTAGTGTGAACAAAATATTTATCATAGCTTTGCATAATCCACTACTTTGAAGCATAAAAAAATAAGACCATGTCAAACGCAGAAAAATTAAAGGCGCTGAAGTTAACCATTGATAAAATAGATAAGGATTTCGGAAAGGGAAGTGTGATGATGATGAATGAAAAGAGCACGGAACCGATGGAAGTGGTGTCAACGGGCTCTATCGGCCTGGACGTAGCCTTAGGGATCGGCGGTCTGCCGCGGGGTCGGGTGATTGAAATTTATGGCCCGGAATCCTCCGGAAAAACCACGATTGCCACGCACGTCATTGCCGAGGCGCAGAAGAAAGGCGGGATGTGTGCCATCATCGATGCCGAACATGCATTTGACAGTAACTATGCCCGCAAACTGGGCGTAGACGTAGATAACCTCCTGATATCACAACCTGATTATGGTGAGCAGGCGCTTGAGATCGCGGATCGCCTGATCCTTTCCGGCGCACTCGATGTCGTGGTGATTGATTCCGTGGCGGCCCTGGTTCCGAAAGGAGAACTGGAGGGAGAGATGGGTGACAGCAAAATGGGGCTCCACGCCCGGCTGATGTCGCAGGCGCTGAGAAAGCTGACTGCCACCATCAGCAAAACCAACACGATCTGTATTTTTATTAACCAGCTCCGCGAAAAAATCGGTGTGATGTTCGGAAACCCCGAAGTGACCACCGGTGGGAACGCCCTGAAATTTTATGCCTCTGTCAGACTGGATATCCGCCGGATGGCGCAGATCAAGGACGGAGACAATGCCATTGGAAACCATGTGAAAGTGAAAGTGGTGAAAAATAAGGTAGCGCCACCCTTCCGGAGCGCGGAATTCGATATCATCTTCGGTGAAGGCATCTCCAAGATGGGAGAAATCATCGATATGGGCGTGGAACTCGGGATCGTCCAGAAAAGTGGCAGCTGGTTCAGCTATGGGGCTGACAAACTCGGCCAGGGCCGGGACGCAGTGAGACAATTGCTGCACGACAACACGGAGCTTGCCATCGAAATTGAAGGGAAGATCCGGGAAAAAATAAAGGAAATGCAGGGTGCCTGAGCGGTATCCGTAAAATAAGTGGGTTGGTAAGTATAGAAGGACTGTTCGAGAGGACGGTCCTTTTTTTATTGGGGAAGGCGCCCCGTTTGAATTCCGACGACTGAAAAAGGCACTCG
>CAZZYD010000252.1:0-5576 GCA_964658175.1 uncultured Puia sp.
CGAGCCAGTTGATCGTTTCCACGTCGAGGTCATTGGTCGGCTCATCCAGGAGGAGTACGTCGGGGTTGCCGAAGATAGCCTGGGCCAGGAGCACGCGGACTTTCATGGAACCGGGCAGGTCTTTAACGAGTTGCGCGTGATAGGATTCTTTAACGCCGAGGTCGCTAAGCATGGCCGCGGCATCGCTTTCGGCGGTATAGCCGCCCATTTCACCAAATTCACCTTCCAGTTCACCGGCGCGGATGCCGTCTTCTTCACTGAAATCAGCTTTTGCATAGATGGTTTCCCTTTCCTGCATCACTTCCCACATCTTCTTATAACCCATCAGCACGGTGTTGAGCACCGTCTGGTTATCAAATTCAAAATGGTTTTGTTTGAGGACGGCCATGCGCATGCCGGGAGACATTTCGACGGTGCCTTTGTTCGGCTCGATTTCTCCGGAGAGGATCTTCAGAAAAGTCGATTTGCCGGCGCCATTGGCACCGATCACGCCATAACAATTCCCTTTGGTAAAGGTCAGGTTCACCTCATCAAACAGTACCCGTTTCCCGAAGGAGAGGGTTATATTATTCGCTCTCAGCATGCTATGTTTTTTTGAAGGGGCAAAGGTACTTCAAACGGGCTAAAATTCCAGTAAAATGCGCTAGATTGCCGCGTGCCTGATTCTCTTTCTTTATCTACCCAGGTTGCCTGGCTGTTTTTGCTGGCGATTCCTATTGCCTGTGTGGCGTGGACCGTCACCCACGAAGAAGTGTTCCGCGAGCCCCGGGAATACTGTGAAGGGCGCTGTAAAAACGGCAAAACCCTGCTGGAGCGCAAGTTTTTTTACCTGTTCACCTGCGAGTATTGCTTCAGTCATTATGTGACGATTTTCTTTTTGTTTATCACGGATTTCCACCTGCTGCTGGCCGGCTGGCGCGGTTTGCTGATCAGTTTTTTCTCGTTGGTCTGGGTCGCCAATCTCTATATCAGCGTATTCGGTTTTCTGCGTACCGGGCTGAAGAAGGAAAAGACGGTGATCCGGAAGCTGGAGGAAGAATTGCCGGATTAATGCAGGCCCCCTTTTACCAATAAAGATTTTGCGGCGAGCACGAGGATGCCGGTGACCAGTGAGGTGCCGATGCTGATGAGCGTGCCGATGAGCAGGTATTCCGTTTTCATTTCCGTTCTTTTATCGTCTCCGAAGCGGAGGATGCTTTTGGCGGCCACGAGCAGGCCGATGGAAGCGTATTGACCTTTCAGTACGAAGAGGAGGATGATGCAGCGTTCGATGATGCCGATCCATTTACCTGCTTCGGCGAGTCCTTCGGGGTCGGGTACGTGCTGGCGCCATTTGCGGGTGAGCATGCCGATGATGATGCCCGCGGGGAAGGTGACGAAGACGAAGGCCGTGGCGGTGATCCAGAAGATGGGTCCGTCCGGCAATTGCCAGGAGAGCGTGCCGGTGTGAAAGGGTTGGAATACGGCCCACCAGCAGGCGAGGATAACGATGAAGTGGAGGCATTGATCGACCAGGAACCAGGCCACGGTTTTGGGTCGGTAGGATTTCCATCCGTCGATCAGGGTGTGCGAGACGGCGATGAGGAGGGCCACCCAGGCAAAGGACCATCCGAGGAAAATCCAGGCGACGAGACCGGTGGTGAGTCCGTGCAGGTACAGGTAGGGAGAGGCAAAATGACTTAGGGATCGGCTTTGGATCCAGCTGCTGGGTTGGAGTACGAAGTCGGTGAGCAGGTGAGCGAGGATCAGGCGGAGCAGCCAGACCAGTTCCTGGTTGGTGAAGAGCATATTTTCCATGGCGTTTTATAATCGGGCGCTGATCTGCTGGAAGTCGCCGATCAGTTTCTGAAAGGCGGGCCATCCGGCCGACTGCACGTGTTTGTTGATGGTAGCCTGAGTTTTTTTGAGCCGCTGGGCGATCTCCACCTGGGAGTGGCCCTGCAGAAGTTCAAAGATAACGGCTGCCTGCTTGGCGGTGAGGCTGCGGAGTAAAAAATCCGAGAAGCTGGCGATGACGTTGAGGGCGAGGCGGATATCAGGCATTTGTTCGTTGCAGCTGATGGACATCCGTTGGTCGCCGTCTTTCAGTTCGTCGAAGGCGCGGCCGGAGAGGATGAAGGCTTCCCCCCTTGCGTTGCGGATGGATTTGACGGGTTTCTGCACTTTGTCGATGCCGATCGAGAGTTTGATGTCGTGGCGGGCGAGCGGGTTTGGCTGGGGCATGCGGATGGCGGCGGTGCGGAGCTGGAGGGCGATGGAGAGGGCCTGGGCGGGTTTGTCGATGAAAGCCTGGAAAGAGTCGCCGCGGTAGAATTCAAAGAGGTTGTCTTTGAAGATGGCGGTGATGGCCTGCAGGAGTTTTTTCTCTTCCTCGCGGGTGAGTTTGGTGGAGTTGACGATATCGGCGGTGATGACGGCGCTCGCGGCCATGGCTTTTTTATCAAATATAGCCATAAACAGCATATTTATGCAATTATAGTCTAAAAAGGCATATTTAATCGATTATTGGCTAAAAAGGCTGATTTGCGGGATGGCAAACATTCAATACTTTTGCGGCTTGCAGGCCCGGTAGCTCATTTGGATAGAGCAACTGCCTTCTAAGCAGTAGGTGATTGGTTCGAATCCAATCCGGGTCACAGGAAGGACAAGTCGGTTTTTGATCGTCTAAGAACTAAAAAAAATCAACAAGTCAGATAATCCCACCGATCCCTGTATATTTTTATTTTCTTTCACATCTTGTAAAGAGAAAACTTTATCTGAATGTCACAACAAACTGATTCTTCGCATCAGATAGATCTCCGAATATAAATAAAGTTGGTAATTTTTTGCAATTGAATATACATCCGCTCGCGGGTATAGATATTTTTCCAGGAGCGGTTAAGAGTTTATATACCTTTGATATACCATTGTACTTAATTATACAGGTTCTTTCATTTTGGCGACTGACTTCGGTTGAATTAAACTCTGGCATAAAAGAGGCCTTAATTTCTCCATCTTCACTTAGTGGATACGCACAAAATGGCTTATACCAAACACCAGCTTTGGGCCTTATGCTCAATGGCAGATCATCTATACGAAAATGAAACGAATCCCGATACGTCACTATGCTATAATTACGCAAACTGTCTTCGTTGTACAGACTATAAATTAAAATACCCTCTCCGATAAGTGATACTGGTTGCGGGGTGCTTATTTCGACGCCAAATACATGGTTATTCGATCGAGTTTGGCCATTCAACTGAATCCACATATTCAAGAGAATTGCTACCATTAAGACTCTCATAACTTAAAGATATTTACAAAGCAGGAAAATACTACTTCACGTTCTTCATTCAGGAGATTTTAATTCAACCGGCATCAAAACACCGCCCCATTTATTTTCCCCAAAACCAGAAAATAATTGTTATTTCGCTGCTTCAACCCCATCGATGCGAGCCTTGAACATCCTCTTCCGTACAGCACTGGTGTGCTGCCTCTTGTTTGAATCCTGCAGCAAAGTAAACGTGGCCGGGCCGGCCGGACCACCGGGTCCCCCGGGATCGGGATCGGACGAAACGCTCCTCGGTCCGGTGCATGGCAAAGTGATGTTGTATGATACGCTGGGAAATGCCATCGCAGACAACAGCGGTGTTTCCGTCAGCTTTGACCATTCTTCGCCAGCTACCAGCGCTGCGACGAGCTCAGATGGCAGCTTTACCGTTCCATCCCTCGCTGCCGGTATCTATAACCTCACCGAATCGAAAACCGGATTCGGCACGATGAAATATTTTGGCTTCAACAATCCCGTCGGCGCCAATATATCCGAGACAGGATTACTATCCATGGGGCAGCAGCAAACCAGCTGGTCCGATATCCTGCGCCTTGACATTGACTCCAGCAACTATGACCAGTCGCACCAATACGGCCTGATTGTTCACCTCACCCACCCCCACCCTATTCCCGACGCAGAAATCGTGTTGTATTTCAGCGCGACGCCCGGCGCAGGAAACAGCAACAACGCCTACACATTCAGATCCAATTTTTTTCAGCAGGATGACAGCACGCTGGTATATACTTATTTCTTCGCCACCGCCTTTGATGAATCCAACAAACTGTATAACGCAGACTCGGTGTATTTCGCGGCGGCACTGGATAATCCCAAACTCCTTTTTTATAAGGACAGCACCGGAAACGAAGTGCACCCCGCCGCAGGAAAGACAAGCCCGGAAATTAAATTTAAAAACATACTCAAAGACTGATCATGATGAAACGCCACGTGTCAGTATGTTGCTGGATCATGTTCCTATGCCTGACAATCTCCCAGTGTACAAAAAAAGCGGACGGCATCACCGGCCCGCCCGGTCCGGCGGGGCCTGACGGCAGTTCAACCGGCGTTACCCCCAGCGCCATCACCGGCTATGTGCGCCTGTACAATGAGTTCGATGTGCAACAACCCAATGCCGCCAATATCACCGTCTCCACCCTGGAAAATGATACCGTCCGCAAGACCACCACGGACAGCAGCGGAAAATTCTCCCTGCCGAAGCTGAAAGCGGGTACCTATCGCCTGCTCTTCTCCGGCAACGGGGTAGATTCCTTTGCCGTAAACGTAACGCATACCGCAGGGAATGAAGATAAATTTATCGGGGCCGTGACGCTGGTATCCTCCTCCAGCGGAAAATTTCTTTACGACACCTATCAGCTGTATGACGACCCGTTTACACCCGGACTTAAATACCTCGATATCATCTACACCATTGCAGATCCCATCATTCCACCACCCCACGACAGGACCTTTATCATTTATTTCTCCCGTACGCCGGACGTGAGCAGCAAACATAATTTCTATGCATTCGATTTCCATACCAGCGGCGCCGTAGCCAATACCATCGAAGGGCAGTTCTTTTTCGAGAATTTTGTCAACCTCGGCATCACGCATAACCCGGGCGACAGTCTTTATTTCAAGACGTACTTCACACCGGCGTATCCGCTGCTGACTTCCTGGTTCGATACGAATTCCTATACCACGATATCCTATCCCTATATGGGCGATTCCATTTCTAACGTCATTCTGTGGCCCAACTAATTTTATGATCAAATCATTCCTATCCATCGCTTTGCTGCTGATCTGCCTGGCAGCCTGCAAAAAGGAAACAGGTGTGGCCGGTCCCGCCGGTCCTGCGGGACCAGCGGGCGCTTCCGGTGGAGACACCGGAGCGATTACCGGAAATCTGTCTTTATACAATGAGTTCGGTTTTCCATCACCGGATTCCAGCGGCGTGATCGTAACCCTCACGGGTGGCAAATCCGTGGTGCACGATACAACCGACAGCCATGGACATTATGCGTTCGCGGGACAATCCGGCGGCACCTATAACCTGACATTCGAAAAACCGGATTTTGGCACCATGAAATTCTTTGGTTATTCGCACGCGCCGGGTGGCGGAACGAATGTTTCCGTTTCTGATATCGCGCTGTCCCAAATCGTAAACAGCACCCGGCCGGACCGCATCTCGTCATTACCTCCGGTCACCTTCGCCGTGGGATTTGAACTATACCTGGATACGCCCGCCGCTGCCTATGTTCAAAACGGTGGA
>CAZZYD010000253.1:0-5545 GCA_964658175.1 uncultured Puia sp.
GTAAACTCATTTTGATCTTTTTTTAATGAATAAAAGAGCGCCCCGTAAAATGGCGGGTGGTAAAGATATTAAATCTCTATCGAAAAGGTAGACTTTAAAGGGCTAATTTTATCCCATGCCGAACGCGAACCTGAGCTCCGATAAAAATCCCGAAAATGCCGCGGATGAGGTATTTGAGAACAGCATCCGGCCTTCTGTGATCGGGGATTTTTCCGGTCAGCCGCAGCTGATCGAAAACCTGCTGATTTTTATCAAAGCGGCGAAATTGAGAGGGGAAGCGCTGGATCATATCCTGTTCCATGGCCCGCCAGGACTGGGAAAAACAACCCTCAGCCGGATTGTTGCCAACGAATTGGGCGTAAAAATAAAGGAGACCTCCGGTCCGGTGATTGAAAAACCCGGAGACCTGGCCGGTCTGCTCACCAACCTTGAACCCCACGACGTGCTTTTTATCGACGAGATACACCGGCTCAGCACGGTGGTGGAAGAATACCTGTACGCGGCCATGGAAGACTACCGGATCGATATCATGATCGATACAGGTCCGAACGCCCGAAGTATTCAGCTCACGCTGAATCCCTTTACGCTGATCGGCGCTACCACCCGCAGCGGACTCCTTACGGCGCCGCTGCTTTCAAGATTCGGAATAAAATCCAGGCTCGAATATTACGACAGCCTGACCCTGCAGAAAATCATCACCCGCTCAGCATCCATCCTCGCCACCCGCATCACATCGGATGCGTCGGCAGAAATTGCCCGCCGCAGCCGCGGCACGCCGAGGATCGCGAATGGATTGCTCCGCCGCGTGCGCGATTTTGCCCAGGTGCTGGGCAATGGAATTGTGGACATGGGCATTACCAAACACGCGCTGCGCGCGTTGAATGTGGATGAACACGGGCTGGATGAAATGGATAACCGCATCCTGAGCACCATCATCGAAAAATTCAAGGGAGGTCCTGTCGGACTCAATACCATCTCCACTGCTGTGGGAGAAGAATCGGGAACCATTGAAGATGTGTACGAACCATTCCTGATCCAGGAAGGATTTTTAATGCGTACGCCGAGGGGCAGGGAAGCTACCGCGAAAGCATATACGCACCTGGGTAAGATGCAGCCATCGAAGCCGGATGGGGGTCCGCAGATGCTGTTCTAGTCGATGGCCAGTTTCTCCGTAAAAAATGCCGCTTTCTCCGGTTTGCCGGAACGCTCCAATGCCTGGCTGAGTGCCGGCGCGTTGATGATACTGAGCAAAACGGCCGGGATGATGACGGGCACCCATAAGCGGTATTCGATGATGATGCCCACCAGCAGTATGATGAGAATATAGGGCGTAGCCATCAGCATGAACCTGCTGACCAGTTTTTTATTCTCCGGAACAGTCGTGAGATTGAAAATAATGTAGAGGATGATCAGCACGAAAAAAACACCGGTCAGGCTGGATATTTTTGTCACATCGAGGTTTGCCCAAAGAAAAATACCATCACTGAACGCATGATCGCCCGGCAGGTACATGCGCAGCGCTGCATAGGTGATGATAAAACAGGCGGCGGGCACGATCATTTTTTTTATCCAGCGGAAATCAAACAGGTTGTTTTTACCCCAGTACACGGTTGCCATGAAGCTCAGGATCACGAGCGAAGATTCGCGGTTGAGCGTGGCGAAAATAATGACTCCGCAGAGCAGCGGATAAAAGAAGAATTTTCCGGATTGTATGAACTTAAGAAAGACCAGCATCCCGAAGGTCAACAAAAAATAACTCAGCGTATCGTATGGGGTAATCACGAAATGCGTGATCCCGATAAACAGCATGAGAAAACTGGTATACAAAATCTTTTGCGGATTGGTCATTTGAAAAAGTGGCCGAAGGTCGAAGATCAGCAACAGGCAGAGCGCAGTCAGCACGCTAAAAAATACTGCGGTGACAAAATAGCTGAAATAAAACGTTTCGTTCACATCGGGATCGAGGTAATTCAGCCGGTTGGCATAAGACGGGTTTTCTTTCATCTCCCGTATTTTTTTTACGGATGAAAGCTGGTTGTATACCCAAAGCTGAAGGTGTTTTCCGACGAGACGATACCGGAATACGCCATGGCTGTATTCCTTGGTAAAGCTCTCCGCGGAAAACACCTTCACATTATAGTTGGGTGTAAAACGGTAAAAAATTAAATACTGGATGAGGAAGGGCAGCACCAGGCCAAAGAGCAGGTACCTGCTAAGGGTTGTCATAAGGGAAGGCTTGTTCATTCAAAGCTGTTAGAAAGGAAAATCCAATTTACAACTTATATTTCTTCCCATATTATAAATTCCATGGTATGGCCGCGGGTCCGTCGGATAAAATTCAAAATATTTTAAACGGCTCAGGTGGTCCTGGTAGGCCACGTCGAAAAGATTGTTGCCGCTCACATATAAATTGAAAAGTACGCGGCCCTTTTTATTCGTGAAGCCGCCACCGATCCCCGCATTGAAGAGGGTATATCCACTGGTGGGCGTTTCGGTATTATCGGTCAGGTATACCCGGTCCTGTCTGGCATAATAGGCAAGCTGCACTTTTACAAAGGCCTTCACCAGGTGCCAGGACGCCGATTCAAAATCAAAACGCAATTCGGAGGTGCCGTGAAGAGGGGGAATAAAGGGCAGGTAACGGTTGCTGTCATTGATGAGTTTTCCACCGGATGCCTGATTTTTTCCATAAACCACCGACAAACTGTTTTCGAAATGAATGGGTTTGATGGGATGGATATCGATACTCACCTCTCCCCCGTACAGCTGTGCCTTGCCCTGCTGGAATTCATAGGTCTGGTTGGGGGCAACGATCACCGAATCACCGCCGGCCGCATTCAGCAGACGCTGGTTGAATATATAATTCGACAGGTTGTTGTTGAATACACTCAGGTTGATGACGGCATATTTCGAAGAGAACGTAAAGCCGATGTCTTCCTGCAAACTGAATTCAGGCTTAAAATCGGGATTTCCGATCTGGTAGATATTGGTACCGGGATGCACGCCATTGGAAGATATTTCCGCGATATTCGGCGCGCGGTAACCCCGTGAAATATTTGCTTTGACAGATATCTTCTCGGAGAAATTGTAGGTGGCGCCCAGACTGCCCGAGTAGCCGGAAAATTGCTGATGTTCGTTGCTGAACGGCTTATCGGCGCCGGCAGATTGGGAGGCGGATACGGGTGTGGTGAAGCCGGTGATCGGATCAGGCTTGGTATATAATTCATCGCTGTGAAAAGTACGGGTATCGAATCGCAGGCCACCCGAAATGTCCAGGTTGCCGAATGTTTTTTTGATCATCGCAAACGGACCCAGGTCGAATTGGCGATAGGAAGGCACCACGAATTCAGTTCCCTTGGTTACGCTATTGTCCTGGTACATCCCATTGACGCCGATCGTCGCATTCCATCCGCTGAATTCGGGAAAGAAATATTTCACATCATAGGACAACGTACTGAGCTGAAGATACAGACCGGGTACATCCTGGTAAGGATCTTCCGGGTGACTGAACTCCCGGCGCACGCTGCGCTGCAGACCGATATTGACGGCCAGCCGGCCGCTGCCCAGCGTAAAATTATTGGTTGAGTACAACCGGTAATGCTGTACATGCTGATGCAACGGCGTCATTGCGTATGATTTCAGTTCAGCGTCGGTAACGATCGGCCGGAACAGGTCCGCCTCGGTAATCTGGCGCGTGAATTTCCGGCTCGCCGAATCGCGGCTGCCATCCGGAATTTCCTGCAGGTCGTCAAACATCGAAAGACTCAGATGCGAATAGCCCCATTTGCGGTGCAGGCCGAGCGCCAGACTTGCATCGGTCTCATTGAATGCCGTGTTGTACACGCGCCCGTCTATTTTATTCTGATAGTTGGTTGCTTCTTTGTGAGACACCCGGCCCATCCATTCAAAACCATTTTTTGTGCCACCCACCATGCCGGAACCGCCGAACATGCCGTTGTTCGACTGATATTCCGCCACCACGTCGCCGATCACCTTGCCTTCCGGCGCGGCCTGCGTCGGGATGAGGTTCACCACGCCCGCGAGTGCATCCGAACCATAGGTAAGGCTGGCCGGTCCCTTGATCACTTCGATATGATCGACACCATACTGATCCACTTCAATACCATGTTCATCGCCCCACTGCTGGCCCTCCTGGCGCACGCCGTCGTACAGGGTCAGGATGCGGTTGTATCCGAGTCCGCGGATAAAAGGTTTCGAAACATTGGGACCCGTCGTCAGCGCGCTTACCCCGGGTACTTTGGCAATGGCATCAATAATATTCGTACTGAGGTTGGTGGTGAGATAGTCATGCGTGACGGCGGTGATCGGCACAGGACTTCGCTTGATCTGCGTCGCTTTTGAAAGTCCGGTAACCACCACCGGTGATTCTTCCACGAATTCATCCGACAAAGCAAAATCGCCGGTCGCGGCCGAATTGATTTTTATCGTGCGGGTAATGTTCCGGTATCCGATGGATTGTGCTTCCACCAGATAAGAACCCGTCGGCAGGGAACGGAAATGATAGTAGCCGTTGGAGTCGGCAGCCACACCCAGTTTGAGATCTGAAATGAAAACAGAAGCGCCCGGTACCGGCTTTTGGGTTTTGGCATCGGTAACGGTGCCGGAAAGGGAGCCGGTGACCGCCCTGGATCTTCTCACGTTCGAACTATCCGGGGATTGCGCGTGGAGGGAAACGGCGGCCAGGATTAGCGTATATAGAATAAGTTGTTTCATGCAAATGAATTTGTGATAAGGCCCACGAATGCCAACCAGGAAGGGGCAATACGGCAGCCATTAAAAAATGTGAATTGAAATCAGCCAATCATTAGCATGGAAACAGGGGGGCCGCGGTGCTGGCGGCTGATGAGCGCTTTGATGTGAAGGCCAACGATCCGGTTTGCACGAAAAGAGACTGCAAAGGAAACCGGGGGAATCTGGATGGCCGAGACTTCCGCCAGAAAGGGCGCATTGACAACGAGGTCTTCGAAATGGCAATGATAACCGGCGTCGAGAAATTGAGATTGGGTACTGCTGGTGATGCTTGTATCCTGGTGATGCGCTACCAGGTCATGCCATATTTTTTTTGGCGTAACGCAAAAAGAAAACAACAGGATCAGAAATCCGGCACTCAGCTTTTTTATGATGGGATAGCGTCTCAATGATTCGGGTATGGCAAAGATAGGTCATCTCATTGCAGGTTTTCTATAATGCCGGCAATCCCCTGACCACCTCCTACACAAGCGGTAACGATCCCGTATTTTTTATTCAGTCGGTGCAGATCATGGGCTATCTGAATGGTAAGCTTGCTGCCGGTGCAGCCCAGGGGGTGACCCAGTGCGATCGCACCGCCATTTATATTTACGATGGAAGGATCAAGTGCCAGTGTGCGGATCACCGCAAGCGCCTGCGAAGCGAAAGCCTCATTCAATTCCACCAGATCGATCTGACTTTGATTCAGGCCTGCAATCTTCAGTGCTTTGGGTACGGCTTCCACCGGGCCGATACCCATGATGCGCGGCGGCACCGCAGCCGAAGCCAAACCAAG
>CAZZYD010000254.1:0-5536 GCA_964658175.1 uncultured Puia sp.
GCCGCGCCTGTCGAGCAAAATTCATTCGCCGAGATTCTCTCTGAATTCGAGCAACAGCATCACGGCCTCCTTTGCTTTTAAAATACTGATCGATTGATTGAACGCCGTAGTGCCGTTCAGGTAGGGATCCAGCGACGCAATATATTTTTCCAATAGTTGATTCGGCATAAGTCGAATCAGTGCCGGTCCCGTATACGGACGATCTGCGGTCTGACCGGTTTCCCGCGCAACACCCCGCAGGGTTTCTTCATCCAGCAACACGGACAAAGACCGGTATTCTCCACCGGCGGGCGGATATTTTGTATATCGCACGAGTTGATTCTTCCGGATGAAACGGTAGTCTCCGGCTTTAAAATGATAAGCTTGATCACCGAGCACCATGTCCGACGTGCCTGCAATCATAAAACCGAAAACATGCGAGGGCACGAACTGCTCCCCTTCCCGGCTGCGGTGCGCGTAGCAGGAATACAGGATCGACGGATAGACAATTTCTTTTTTGTCGGTCGGCATACATACAAATTTACGACCTCAGCTCTTCTGCCCTGCTATGCGTTTTCCCGCTTCGGTCTCCATAAAATTCACCGCATCCGCATGATCGGTGGATAAGGTGACGGGCATCCACTTTTCAAATTCTTTCCGTCGCGTATCATCCGCAATTTTCAGCATGGACGCGGCCTCGCTGCCGAGTACGAGGTGAACCGGTGGCTCCTGGCTGTCCACCAGCTCAATCATCGCCGTCGCGGCTTTGTCAGGATCTCCCATCGGAACAAAACCTCCACCGCGAAAATGCTCGGCGATAAAATCAACCGTCTTTTCATAGCCCGGAACTTTCGGTGCAAAACTCATGGACGCGCCGGCCCAGTCGGTCCGGAAACCACCCGGTTCCACACACGTGACTTTAATCCCCAGGGGTGCCACTTCTTTTGCGAGCGATTCACTGAATCCGGACAAACCGAATTTTGCTGCCTGGTAAATGGAAACACCGGCATTGCCGATCCGTCCGCCGATAGAGCTTACTTCGATGATATGACCAGCGCCCTGCGCGCGCATATAAGGCAGTACGATGCGGGTAATCTGAATGGGCGCATAGAGGTTAGTCTCCAACTGACTCCTCACCTGTTCGTCCGTAAACGCTTCGGCTGCGCCGGTTATACCAAAGCCGGCGTTGTTGACCAGCACATCAATGCGGCCGAAACGGGTGACGATATTTTTTACCACGCCGGGTATGCTGGCATAATCCGTCACATCCAGCTTTACGGGATAAAGCTGCGAAGGATATTTCGCCAGCAGATCGTTTAGCTGCGCCGGATTACGCGCAGCGGCGGCCACACCGTCGCCACTGGCCAATACTGCTTCCGTCAGACTACGGCCCAAGCCCCTCGAACTGCCTGTGATAAACCATATTTTTTTCATAATGAATGATTTTGATGCTGTAAAGATCGGACAACGGATCGGAGCTGACTTTGTTCAAAAGCTCAGTTCTCATTGTTCAAAGGCTCAGGAATTGACAGCCGGAAGCGTTCGACCCGATGAAACCACTATCTTCGGAAAGTTCCGCGACGGGGAGAATCCACATTACAAGATCCTTGACGCAGACACTCCTCCTGTGAATACCGCTTGAACCAACAGACGATCATTAAAACAGCTTCAATGACCCAACTACCTGAACTCAAACCCCGCCTTTATTCCCTGGACGCCCTGCGCGGGTTCGATATGTTCTGGATCATGGGTGGAGAAGAAATTTTTCACACCCTGGCGGATATCACGAAATCGCCTTTCCTGAAAGCCATCTCCAATCAGTTTACGCATCCTGACTGGAACGGATTTCATTTGTATGATCTGATCTTTCCGCTGTTTCTTTTTCTGGCTGGTACCGCCACCTCCTATTCGGTAGGCCGGGAGCTGGAGAAAGGAAAAACGCGCCAGGAGATGCTGCTCCGCGTGATCCGCCGCGGACTGATCCTTGTCGTCCTCGGCATCATCAACAACAACGGGCTGCAGCTTAAACCGCTGGCAGAGATCCGCTTCCCCAGTGTGCTCGGAAGAATCGGTCTGGCCTATATGTTCGCCAATATCATTTTTCTTTATACCAAACAGGTCGGACAGATCATCTGGTTCTTTGGCCTGCTCATCGGATACTGGCTGCTGCTCCGCCTCAACTCGGCTCCCGGATTTCCACGCGGCGACCTGACCATGCCCGGAAATTTTGCCTCCTATATCGATCGCTCGGTCATTCCCGGCAGACTATACCTCGGTATCCACGATCCGGAAGGATTGGTATCGACCATACCCGCGATCGCCACCGGATTACTGGGGGTGCTTACCGGAGAATTCCTGCGACTGAATGCTTTAAGCGGTGCGAAGAAATCCCTTTATATGTTTATCACCGGCGTCGTGCTCTGGCTGCTGGCGCAGCTTTGGAATATCAGCTTTCCGATCAACAAAAATTTATGGACCAGCTCCTTCGTCCTGAACGTGGGCGGTATCAGCCTGATGCTGTTATCTGTTTTTTATTATATCATCGACGTGCAGGGTTACCGCAAATGGGCTTTCTTTTTTAAGGTGATCGGCATGAATTCGATCCTCATCTACCTGTCAGGCCATTTTATCAATTGGGACTATACTACCGAAGGACTTTTCAAATGGCTCGGCCAACTCGTCGGAGATCCATGGAATGTTTTCGTGATGGTGCTTTGTTATCTTGCGGTGAAATGGTTCTTCCTGTATTTCCTCTATAAAAAGAAAGTTTTTCTCCGGGTATGATCTTCCAACGATGGTTTGAAAAAAGAAGACTGAAAACGATTGAATCCTTCAGATCCCTCGACGGCTGGCTGACAGACAGGGAAGCCCTGGGACTGTATGAAACCACCCGCAAACTCAAGGCATCGGCGCTGGTGGTTGAAATTGGCAGCTGGCAGGGAAAGAGTACGTACTGCATTGCCAAAGCATTGCGCCGCGGAAAAGTCTACGCCATCGATCCGTTCAATGCCGATGCAGGCATGGATACCGGCAGTGAAAAAGAATACCAGGAAAAAGGCGCCCACCGCGACCTGCTGGCTTCTTTTACCCGGAGCATGCAATCCCTTGGCGTGATGGACAAGATCGTCGTGAAAAAAGGTTATTCCGGCGATTACAAAAACGAATTTCAGCAGATCGATTTCCTTTTCATTGACGGCGATCATTCCATTCCGGGATGCACGGCAGATTATTATGATTACGCGAAGAAGATCGTGGTGGGTGGATATATCGCGTTTCACGACTTCTATCTCGACCGACCAGACCTCGGTCCTACCCATGTAATCACGCAGCTGGTATTAAAATCTTCCCAATTCTCATTTTATAAAACCTACGATTCCCTGTGGGTCGGCAAAAAAATACAATAAACCATGATCCGTCGTTTTTTTTCCATTTCCCTGCTGGCATTTTTCTTCTTTTACACGCATGCGGCAGCTGTGTCCGATACGAGCTTTCCGGCGAAAATGCTCACCATCCGCTGGCAGCCCGTCACCAATGAATATAAACCCGGTACCAATGCCTCGCTTCATTCCATCATCATCACCAATCATTCAACCCTATCCTTCCCGAAATCCGGGTGGAAATTATATTTTAATTCTTCGCGGCTGTTTAATGCCCAGTCTCCCACCGGCAACGCAACGATTGAGCTGGTGAACGGTGACCTGCTGCGCATGATACCAACGGGCACATTCAAAAGCATTGCGGCCGGCGATTCCGCGCGCATTGAATATGTGTCCGACGATCCGGTCGTCAATTTCACGGATGGTCCGGAAGGATTTTACATTGTGTGGGATGCCTATCCAGGTAAGGGATTTGCCACCGGGCCATCTACAACGGGCGCCTTTTCCCCCGATTACGCCGGACTGGTGACACCGGAAATGATGTACGAGAAGAATAAAACACAGGCCTCGGTTATGCCGGGTGTTGTACCGGATATTTTTCCCACGCCGATGCATTACCAGGCCACAGGCGGACGGTTCACCTTTAAAAAAAACTGGCGCATCCTGGCGGACAGTCCGTTTGTATCCGAAAGCAAATGGCTTCAGCAACTGATCGTTGAAAGAACCTCCTTTCCCTCCGGCGGCTCATCCATCAAAGGAAACGGAGATACGCTCGCACTGGTATATCGTGCCGGTATCAGCAAGGAAGGGTATCAGCTATCAGTCACCGCAAACAGCATCCGCATCAGCGCGTCAACGCCAGCCGGTATTTTTTACGGCATACAATCTTTGAAAACGCTGATGCCGCCGACAGCCTGGAGCAAACCCGGCGCAAGCATTTCCCTCCCCACCGTGGAAGTCAGCGACGAGCCGCGGTTTGCCGTGCGCGCTTTCATGCTGGATGTCGGCAGAAATTTTCAACCAAAAAAGGAAGTGCTCCGCGTAATCGATCTGATGGCCCTGTATAAACTGAATACCTTTCATTTTCATCTGACGGAAGACGAGGGCTGGCGGCTCGCGCTTCCTTCCCTTCCCGAACTGACTGCCGTCGGGTCGCAGCGCGGCCATACGCCCGATAGCAAACTGTTTCTTCCGCCTTCCCATGGTTCGGGTCCGGTTACGGGTTTGCTGCCTGGCAGCGGCTTCTATACGCGGCAGGACTATATCGAAATCCTCCAATATGCGCGCGACCGGCATATCCTGGTGATCCCGGAAATCGAAACACCGGGTCATGCCCGCGCGGCCATCAAATCCATGCGCGCGCGCTACGAACGGCTGATCAAAGAAGGTAAACCTGACGAAGCTGCCCGCTACCTGTTGTTCGACCTGAACGACAGTTCGCATTTCAGTTCCGTCCAGAACTGGAACGACAACATCATCGACCCATCTCTGCCCTCTACGTATCGCTTTATTGAAACCGTGATCAATGACATCGTGGACCTTTATAAAGAAGCAGGCGCAGAACTTCATACCATCCATTTTGGCGGCGACGAAGTGCCGGCCAATGTGTGGGAACATTCTCCTGCGTATATCGCCCTGAAACAGTCCAATCCGGAAATAAAAAACACCAACGACTGCTGGTATTATTTTTACGGACGGATCAGTAAATTGCTCCAGTCAAAAGGTTTGTTTCTGTCTGGCTGGGAAGAAATGGGTCTTCGGAAAACAACCCTCGATGGGCATGCCCTGTACATTCCGAATCCGGATTTCACGCAGGAACATCTGCAGACCGACGTCTGGAACAACACCCTGGGCGATGGCAACGAGGACCTCGCCTACAAAATGGCCAATGCGGGCTATAAGGTATTGCTGACCTGTGTGACCCATCTGTATTTTGACATGGCCGAACATAAATCCTTCAACGAACCCGGCTATTACTGGGGATCATTCATCGACCTGGAAAAGCCGTTTTCTTTTATTCCGTATGATTATTTCAAAAATTCTACGGTAGACAAAAACGGCCTGCCTCTCAACCGAGCTATTTTTATCGGCAAGCAGCGGCTCACGGCGTATGGCAAATCGAATATCGTTGGATTGCAAAGCGCCATATGGGCTGAAACGATCAAAAGCACCGAACGACT
>CAZZYD010000255.1:0-5533 GCA_964658175.1 uncultured Puia sp.
GCAAATCAAATCTGTTTGCCGGGTGGAAGACCGCAATGTTGTGATGAAATACAAAGACCATGTATTTCATGAGCAGCTGCGTTTTACGGATCCGACTTTTCTGGACATGTTTACCTTCCCCCTGAAATGGGGCGCAGCGTCTTCCTTACACAGCCAGCACAGCATCATCCTCAGCAATAAAATGGCGGTGAAATATTTTGGCAATGAAAATCCGCTGGGCCAGCAGCTGATAATAAAATTTGGCGGAACAAAAAGCGCCATGTTCAATGTCAGCGGCGTGGCAAAACCCTTTCCGGTTTCACGCACGATCGATTTCGATTTTCTCGTCAATCTCGATAATATCCGGCTCGATGATCCTGCTTACGATCCGCATGACTGGAAGTCTTTTGTGAATGCCACGCTGATCGAAGTGGAGCAACCGGCGGATCTCTCCGTGATCAGACAGGGAATGGAAAAATACCGCCGGCTGCAAAATGCCGCCGCGCCGGTAGATTGGGCAATCAGTTCTTTCGCCTTTGAACCGCTGGCGACGCTGCACGAAAGATCCGAATTTATCCGGAACGGTATTTCCTACAGTACCGGCGACGATTATAAATCCGTCGTATTTCTCATTTTCCTCGGCGCGTTCATGTTGTTGCTCGCCTGCCTGAATTATATCAATATCGCGATCGTATCGGCGACGCGGCGGCTGAAAGAAATCGGTATCCGCAAATCCGTCGGCGCCACCCGCGGCACGGTGCTGGTGCAGTTTTTATATGAAAACCTGATCACAACCTTTTTCGCCCTCCTGATCGGACTCATACTCGGAACCTTTGTCATCATTCCCTGGTTTGAAGACATCAATCATTTCAGTATGGGCTTCCGGCTGAATGACGGCCTGCTCTGGATTTATCTTCCGGTGATCATGATCTTTACCGCCATTGCATCCGGTATCTATCCGTCGCTCTATATTTCTAAATTTCCGGTGGTGCAGATCATGAAAGGCGTGGTGCAATTCGGTAAAAAAAATCTGCTGACAAAAATATTTCTGGTCCTTCAGCTGATCCTCGCCTGCATATTTATTACCTGCTCCGTCATGTTCAGCAGAAATACCGATTTTCTCGCCCATCGCAGCTGGGGTTATAATGAACGCCAGACCATGTATGTGTCGGTTCCGGATGGCGCGGCGTACGACAAATTGCGTGACCTGCTCGCGCAGGATCCGGATATTCTCGCCATCTCGGGCTCTACACATCACCTGGGCAGGGATGAGGCTGTCACCGTCGTTCATTTTCCGAATCACGCTTATGAGGTAGACCGGTTATCGGTGGATGCGAATTATTTTGGTACCATGGGGTTGCAGCTTGCCGACGGACGCTTGTTAAAAGATCAGTTCGCATCGGATAAACATTCGCTGGTGGTCAATGATGCATTTGTGCAGGACCTGCACCTTAAAAATTCGGTGGGACAAATGCTGACCATCGACAGTATTCCCTACCGGATCGTTGGCACGCTGCGCGAATTTCACAGCCATAGTTTTTTCCATAAGATGAAACCGACGATATTTTCGGTAGCAGAGAAAGAAGATTACCGTTATCTGTCCCTTCGGGTGAACTCCGGCGCCCAGGCCAGGACGTTCAGGGAACTGCAGACCGGCTGGTCAGCCCTGTATCCGGACATTCCGTTTGACGGCGGTTTTCAGGATAGCGTATGGGGAACTTATTATGAAACGCTCGAGATCCATGCAAAGGTTTGGAAAGCATTTGCCGGCGTGGCCGTACTCTTGGTGGCCCTGGGCCTGTATGGTCTTGTAAAACTCAATGTAGCCGGGAGAGCCCGCGAACTCAGCATCCGCAAAGTGTTGGGTGCCGGCGTCGGAAATATTGCCGACAGTATTACCCGGCAGTATCTTGTCATTCTGTTCATCGCGCTGCTGGTGGGGATACCGGTTAGTTATTTTTTTATCCGGATGGTGCTGGATTTCGCCTATACCTACCATGTCGCGATGAGCTATTCCGGGGTGGCCGTCGCAGCCGGTATGCTCATCCTGATCGTGCTGCTGACCATCTCCACCCAGATCCGGAAAGTGATGAAGGCAAACCCGGTAAACGGCCTGAAAGCAGACTGATTTCCGGATTCGGTGTGATTTTTGTTTCTGAGAGTCAAACAGACTTCCATGGCAGCCATCATCAAAAGGATACCCGTACTGGACAAGGATGAAGCGGTGCGCGTCGTTGAAATGCTCACCGAAAAATACAGACTCAGCCCCACAGACCCCGACAATGAACTGGATGTATCCAACCCGAAACTCCATCTCTATTACGACGCGGGTCACTCAGTGGTCATCGTTGAAACCAACGATGCCGAAACGGTGGGAGAACAACTCAAGGAACTGCTGGTGGATTTCCCTACTTTTTTTTAGTCTGCATTCCCCATTGCGCGGTCCAGTTCGATACCCGCTGACAGATAATCATAGACGGCCTCCAGGTAATTGGATTGCGCCGTCGTGAGCGCCAGTTCCGCATCCGTCAGTTCAAGCCGTGATGCAACCGCTTTCGCATACCGGTACTGCGTAATCTCGTAACTCAGTTTTGCCGTTTCCCTTACATTCGCGCTCGTCTGAATTCTTGCGGCTGTTTCCAGCTTGTTGGCCAGTGCCTGCTTCACCTCCGTGCGCAGATCCGCATAGGCCTGCGCCGTGCGGATGACCGACTGATCCTTTTCTATTTTTGCTTTCCGGGTTTTTGCTTTATTCAGGTTGCCGTTGAAAACCGGTACGGTTACCTGGGCGCCCACGAACGGCGTGGAAGGATAATACGCTTTGTTGTATTGAAACTGCGAAGTCTGTGTCTGGATCAGGTATTGCGCGGTCAGCGACACATAGGGTTTCATGGCGGCTTCCGCGATCTTAATCTGCTGGTCGGCCGTTTGCTGTTCAAGCTCCATCGACAGGAGATCGGCCCGGTGTAATTTTGCCTGGTTGTACAATTCTTCTTCGGGAACTAATCCGGTATCAGGCGGAAGGACCAGCGAATCGGTGAGCTCGAGTTCCTGTGCGCTGTCGAGACCCGCGAGTGTGCGCAGTTGCTGTTTTCCCACTTCAATGGCAAGCGAGAGTTTCAGTAAATCGGGTTCGAGGTTTTTGACAGAGGTATAGGCACGGAGTGTATCCACCCGCAGGGCACGACCCTGCGCCAGGAGCGAACGGGCATCCTGCAAAGCTTTTCTGTTTCGCTGGATGCTTTCCTGCTGCAGGCGGATTCGTTCGTGCAGCACGAGGATTCGGATATAGGTTTGTTTCAGATAGGCGGCGATATCTGTCTGCTGATGGATCACCGCGAGCCGGCTCTGTCTTTCCTGCAGCTCTGCGGTCACGATGCCGGGCCTTGCCGCCGGATTGTACAGCGGCTGGTTGATCCAGGCCGTGGCCGATGCCTGGTCGCGACCGCCGAAGCGGGCATACGGAATCTTATCGGTCGAGGCCGGCGTACCGGTGAAACCGAAAAAAGGCGTTTCATAAAAATAATGCGCCAGCTGTGCGCTCACGCCCGCCGAGGGGAGGTTAGCGCTTTTGGCAACCCGCAACTGTTCGGCTGAACGGTCCACATCCATAGAACTGATTTTGATCTCGCGGTTGTTGGCGAGGGTCAGCGCCAGCGCATCGCGGAGCGAAAGCTGTTTCGGTTGTGCATGAGCGATATAAGAGAACAGGATGATGAGTCCGAAGACCGTAACCGTATAAATAAATGCTTTCCTGAGTGTCATAATATAAAATTTGAGTGTTTATGCCTGCGCCAGACTCCCGGGAATCGCGAGGTGTGGAACACTGGTGGCTGCTTTGGCTTTGTAGGGCCGCGAAAAATAGGAGTAGACCGCGGGTATCACATAGAGGGTCAGTACACCGGCGAATACCAGTCCGCCGACGACAGCGATCCCCAGCGAGGTGCGGCTGCCCGACGAAGTGCCGAGCGACAGCGCGATGGGGAGGGTTCCGAATATCATGGCGAGGGTCGTCATCAGGATCGGCCGGAACCGCGAGGCGGCCGCCGCCAGTACGGCTTCCCGCACCGGCATGCCTTCTTCCTTGCGCTGGTTGGCGAACTCGACGATCAGGATCCCGTTTTTTGTAATGAGTCCGATGAGCATGATGATTCCGATCTCGCTGAATATATTGATCGACTGATGCGTGATGAACAGGCTCAGCAGGGCACCGGTGATGGCCATGGGCACGGTCAGCAGGATGATGAACGGATCGATCAGACTTTCAAACTGTGCCGCGAGCACCAGGTAGATGAGCAGGATCGCGAAGATGAAGGCAAAGACGAGACTCGAACTGCTTTCGGCAAAATCTCGGCTCTGACCGGCGAGCGCCGTGCTGAATCCCGCCGGCAATACTTTGGCGGAGATGCCATTCATTTCTTTGATCGCCTCGCCGAGACTGACACCCGGTGCAGGCGTTGCGGAAATGGTGGCGCTGTAGGATTGATTGTAGCGGTATAGCGCCGGCGGACTCACGGTCTCATTCATCTTCACCAGGTTGTCCAGGGAGATCATATCGCCATTGGAGGATTTCAGGAATAACGAACGCAGGTCATCCGGTGCGGATCTTTCCTGTCTGTCCAGCTGGCCGATCACTTCATACTGCCGGTCGTTATAGATAAAATATCCATAACGCCTGCCGCTCAGCGCGAGCTGCAGGGTGCGGCCGATTTCCTGCGTGGAAATGCCCAGCTGCGCTGCCCGCTGCCGGTCGATATTGATGCCGATTTCCGGGCGGTCGATTTTAAAATCCGGATTTTGAAACACCAGTTTCTTGCTTTGTCCCACTTCGGTCATGAGTTTTGGCATTACGGCTTCCAGACTTTTCAGGTCGGGCGCCTGGATCACATATTCGAGTGGCTGTTCGCTGGAAAATCCGCCGATGGTCGGAATCTGTATCGGGATCACGATCACGTTGCGGAAACGCTGGGTGGCTACGATGAGTTTCTGATACACCTGCGCCTGGGTCATCCCGCTTTTGCGGTCTTTCGGATCTTTTAGGAAGATCCACTGGAAACCGCCGTTCACGGGCTGCACGAGCGTACCGATGGAGGCTGCGATCCCGGCATAGGTGCGGTTTTCGTTGAGGTCCGGAATGGAATCCGATACGTAATTGCTGATAGCCTTCATCGTTTCCTCCATGCTTTCATAGGAGGTGCCTTCGGGAGCGATCACTGCGAGACCCACCATGGAACGGTCTTCCAGCGGCGCAAGTTCCGATGGCAGGCTGCGCGTAAGCAGGGCCGCCGCGCCAAACGAAAGGACGAGCAGTCCGAAAGCGATCCAGCGGGCACGGAAGAAAAACCTGAGGGATTTTTCATATCCCCGGTTGAGCATCACGAAAAATGGCTCCGTCTTTTTATACAACCAGTTGTGCGAAGCACCCGCTTTGAGTAGGTAGGCACTCATCATCGGTGAAAGGGTAAGGGCGACGAAAGCGGAGATGAGTACGGAGCCTGATACAACGATGGCGAATTCGCGGAACAGTTTACCTGTGATACCGCCTAAAAATAAA
>CAZZYD010000256.1:0-5515 GCA_964658175.1 uncultured Puia sp.
AGGCTTCGTGCATCTTATGGGTATTCGTTGAATCTGATTGGGAGAACGCGCTCCCAGCAAGCAGGCAAAGCGTTGCCAACAGCACGGTGCGTGGGGAGAAAATTGCCATTATTCGTTTCATAGATATCCTATTTCCACCTGAGACCCTAAGTTGAAGCAATCGTTTAAATGAAAAAAAGAAGAATACCGGTTAAAAGGGAATATTCACCGATTTCCCCTGACAGAAATGTAAAATTGGCAGACCAAAAAGTCCCGCTTGCTCCATGCATCCCATTAGGCAGCCGTTAACAATTATGCGCAATGGCCCCCCTGCCGATAGCGGTATTTTTGCAGCGCTATCCAACACCAGCTTTTACTATTCGGTTATCATGTAAACTTATTTCAGTACGTACTTTATGAGGTACCTGGACAAATATTTGCAATATGCCCACCAGGAGATCACTTTTCATGTTTCGACGTTCGATCACTACGTTTATATTCCCGCTGTGTATGTTTCTTGTGCCGGGGATTTCCAATTTGCAGGCCCAGCAACCCGATAGCAGCTATCTTACCCTTGACCAGTGTATTACTTATGCGTTCAAACACCAGCCCGCTTTGTCGCAGGCCTACTTGTACATAACGATCGCCAAAACCAACAATGCGATCAACCTCGCCGGCTGGTACCCACAGGTGTCTATCGCCGGAAATCTAACGCACTATAACCAGCTGCCCACCAGTTTTATCACTGATTCGCTGAATCCGGGCACACCCAGAAAACAGCGCACCGGGATTGTCAATTCCGCCACGCCAACGCTGACGGCCACACAGGCGCTATTTAGTCCGAGCCTGATCTATAGTGCCAAAGCCGCAAAATTATATATCCAGGGAGCGGAGCAGGTGAAGGACAGCGCAAAAATCGAAGTGGTCAGTTCTGTCAGCAAGGCGTTTTATAATTTACTGCTTACCCTGGAGCAGATTACTGTGTTGAAAGAAGATACCGCCCGTTTGTCAAAAAACCTGAGCGATGCCTATCAGCAATATGTGGGCGGTATCGTGGACATGACCGATTACCAGGAAGCGGCCATCACCCTGAACAATTCAAAAGCGCAACTGAAACAAGCCATTGAGAACGTCATGCCGCAGTATGCTACATTAAAACAGCTGATGGGCTATCCGCCCCTGCAGCAGTTCAATGTCAGCTTCGATACCGCCCGGATGAAGGAGGACATTTATTTTGATACCACCCAAACGCTCAATACGGAAAACCGGATCGAATTCAAACTGTTGCAGACCAACAAACTGCTCCAGCATCAGCTGACCAATTATTACAAGCTGACTTTTCTGCCGACCCTCTCGGCTTTCTACAATTACAATTTTGAATTTCAAAGCAATACGGCGTCGGATCTGTTTACGAACTACTATCCCTATTCATACCTGGGCCTGTCGCTGAGCCTGCCCATCTTCACCGGTTTTTCCAGGGTAAATAATATCCGGAAGGCGAAACTGCAGGAACGGGTGCTCGACTGGACGGAGGTCGGTCTCCGATCGGAAATTTATACCGAATACAGCACCGCGCTGGCCAACTACAAATCAAACCTCTACAACCTGCGCGCGCTGCAGGAAAATGTGGGCATGGCTAAGAATGTGTACGATATCGTCACCCTGCAATACCAGCAGGGCGTAGTGGCTTACCTGAATGTGATCACCGCAGAATCAAACCTCATCAGTTCCGAGATCGGATACATCAACGCCCTGTTCCAGTTACTCTCCAGCAAGGTGGACCTCGAAAAATCAATGGGATTTATCACGTATAAACCATAACCCTCAAACGACAAGATGCATGAACAGATATAGACTGATTTATTTGCTCGCGGGTTTGTTCACCTGGAATTCCTGCAGCCAGAAACCGGCGCCGGTCAATCCGGAAGTACCCGTCAACCTGTATACCGCCCAGCCGGAGATGGTTTTTTATTACGAGAAATTTCCGGCAACCACCCAGGCGCTGAGCCAGGTGGACCTTCATCCGCAGGTGCAGGGATATGTTACCGGTATTTTTTTTACTGAAGGCACCCGGGTTAAAAAAGGACAGAAACTATATGAGATCGACAAAAGCCTTTACCAGGCCAGCGTGGATGCGGCCGCGGCGAATGTAAAAGTTGCGGAAGGCAATCAGGTGCAGACCAAACAGGATGCCGACCGGTATACCTACCTCAGCACGCACAATGCCATCGCCAAACAGGTGCTCGATCACGCCGTGATCGCAGATCAGAATGCCGTTAACCAGGTGAAAGCGGCACAGGATGCGCTGCGTACCGCCAAAACAAACCTCGGCTACGCCACCATCTACGCGCCCTTTGACGGCATCATCGGATTCAGCCAGGTAAAACTCGGCAACCTCGTGGTGGTGGGAACGACCCTCCTCAATACCATCTCCACCATCGACCCCATCGCCGTCGATTTTCTGATCAACGAAAAGCAGTTGCCGCACTACGAAGAATTGCAAAAGCCAATGAAGAAACATCCGGATTCTTTGTTTACGATGTTGCTGCCCGACGGATCGCTCTATCCGATGACAGGAAAGATCGCTGTCATCGACCGGGCCGTGGACCCACAGACGGGTTCGATCCGCGTACGGCTGGTATTCCCCAATCCGAAACTGGCGCTCAAGGCCGGAACGAGTTGCGTGGTGCGCGAACACAACCAGGACAATGCGCCACAGATGGTGATCCCCGGGAAAGCGATCGTGGAACAGATGGGAGAATATTTTGTGTTTGTGGCGAAAGACACGATCCTGGCGGCGAAAACAGACAGCGCGCAAAAAAAGCAATCCGATACCGCAGCATCCGCGGGTCCGAAATTGCGGGCATTCCAGCAGAAAGTGATGGTAGGCCAGGTGATCGGCGCCAACCAGGTGATTAAATCCGGCATCAATCCCGGTGACCGTATCGTAGTGGATGGCATCCAGGCCCTGCATGACGGATCGGAGATCACCACTGAAAATAAAAAACCAGCAGCAGCAAATGGTAAAAAGGGAGCGAATTAACTTATGATCGCGAATACATTTATTAAAAGACCGGTGACTGCCATCGTAATCTCCATCGTGCTGGTGATCACGGGAACAATTTCTATCCTGAGTCTGCCGATCGACCAGTACCCCGAGATCACGCCGCCGATCGTACAGGTCAACGGCCAGTTTACGGGCGCCGATGCGGAGACGGTGGAGCAGACCATGGCGACGCCGATCGAAGGACAGGTAAATGGAACGCCGGGCATGGAATACATGCAGAGCAACAGCACCAACAACGGACTGATGTCTATCAACGTGACGTTCAATATCGGGACCGATATCGATATCGCGGCCCTCGATGTGCAGAACCGCGTGAGCATCGCCACGCCGCTGATCCCGACGGTGGCCAGCCGGCTCGGACTCACCGTGCGTGCGCTCAATCCGAGCATGCTGATGATGGTGGCGATCTATGCGCCCAAGGGTACCCACGATATCACGTTTCTGGATAACTACACCAATATTTTTGTGCAGGACGCCCTCCTGCGCGTACCGGGTGTGGGCAGCATCAACCGTTTTACCGATGATTTCAGTATGCGCGTCTGGATGAACCCGGAAAAGATGGCGGCCTATAGCCTGACGCCGCAGGATGTGATCAATGCGCTCAACGCACAGAATGTGCAGGTGGCGGCAGGGTCTGCCGGCGTGCCGCCGCAATCGAAAACACAAACCTTCGAACTCGGCATCCTCGTCAACGGACGGCTGAATAAAGTGCCCGAGTTTGAAAATATCATCATCAAAACCATCCCCGGTACCGGTGAACTATTATACCTGAAGGATGTAGCCCGCGTAGAGCTTGGCAAGTTCACTTTTGCCAGTAATTCATTTGTGGATGGCCGCCGCGCATCTTATCTTCTCATTTATCAGGCGCCGGGAAGCAACGCGCTGAAGACAGCCAATGCCATCTATGCGCAGCTCGCCCTGCTCAAACAATCCTTTCCGGTGGATGTGGAATATAAAGTACCCTTCGAATCCGTGACCGTGGTGAAGGTGTCGATGAACGATGTGGTCGTGACGCTGTTAAAGACCCTGGGCCTGGTGGCGCTGGTCGTGTTTTTATTCTTGCAGAACTGGCGGTCCACGCTGATCCCCGTACTCGCCATTCCGGTGTCCATCCTGGGTACCTTTTGCTTTTTTATCCCCCTCGGTTTTACGATCAATACGCTGACCATGTTTGGTTTCGTGCTGGCGATCGGGATCGTGGTCGATGACGCCATCATCGTGGTGGAAGCCGTACAGCATTATATCGATGAAGAGAAAATGTCGGCCAAAGAAGCCACCTACCACGCCATGAAGGATATCTCGGCGCCGGTAATCGCGATCGCGCTGATCCTGGCGGCGGTATTCGTACCGGTAGGATTTATACCCGGGATCGTGGGTCGGCTTTATCAACAGTTTGCGATCACGATTGCCATCTCCGTAATACTATCCGCTTTTATTGCCCTTTCGCTTACACCCGCACTTTGTACTTTGCTGTTAAAACCAACGCAGGTAAAACAGGAAGCCAAAGGCATCAACAAATTCTTTTTCCGTTTTAATAATTGGTTCACGAAGATCACGGAGCGATATACCAATGGCGTCGGCCGTAGCATAAAAGGCGCACGTTATATCATCATCCTGCTCATCTGTATTTTCGCGGGCGCCTATTTTTTATTCCAGCACAAGCCCTCGGGATTTATCCCATCGGAGGATGATGGCAACCTGTACGTCACTTTCCAGCTTCCGCCAGCCTCCTCCACTTCGTCGTCGGTGGATGTGATGCAGCGGCTGATGAAAGTGGTGTCGTCCACGCCCGGCGTGGGCCATTATGCGGCATTGTCCGGACTGAACGTACTCAACAACGCTTCGAATTCAAATGCGGGCACCATTTACGTACAACTCAAACCCTGGGACGAGCGGAGCGAAACCAGTCAGCAGGTGCCGGGTATCATGGATGTCATGCGTCGCCGCATCGCCGATGCAGGTATCCGCGATGCCAATGTAGAAGTGATTCAGCCATCCCCGATTCCCGGGATCGGGCAGACCGTCGGCTTCAGTTTTCAGATCGAACAGAGAAATACGACCGATGACCTCCATGCTTTTGAACGGGTGGTGCAGAAATTCGTGACGGAAGCCAATAAAAATCCCGCCATCACCGGCGCGTTTAGTTTTTACGGCGCGCATACGCCGGGATTCAACCTCACGGTAGACCGGGAAAAATGCGAGAAGCTGGGTGTAAATATCAATGATGTATTTACCACGATCCAGGCTTATATGGGAAGTCTCTACATCAATGACTTTACGGTATACAACCGCACTTTTCATGTGGTGGTGCAGGCCGATACGCTGTTCCGCCGGGTGGTGTCCGACGTTAATAAATATTATGTCCGCAACCAGGCCGGTCAGATGCTGCCGCTGGGAACCCTCGTCAGCTACAGCACGACCGAGACCGCCCCGCTGTTCACGTCGGTGCCGAATTGCGTCAAGTTGACG
>CAZZYD010000257.1:0-5479 GCA_964658175.1 uncultured Puia sp.
GGGTTACATGGCCCAGACCGTCCGGGCCGGTTTCAAAACTGGCAACGCTGTCTCCCTGTTGATTAGACAACAGGCCGCGAACCTGGATGCTTTTACCGGTACCGGTCTTTGATTCGATGCCCAGAACTGAGTTTATGCCCGTAACCAGGTTTCCTCCTTCCGGAAAGAATGTTACCATCGGTACCGGGTTCTTTGCGCTTTGCCCGCGGGATTGCGCCGTGAGCGTATTTACCACCGTGATCTCCTGCTGAAAGTACTCCTGCGAAGAAAAGTTTTTCATCCATGCGGTGTAGGCCCTGAAAATATATTTTCCGGTCGGAATCAATAACGGGAGTTGAAACGATCCCATACCGCATCCAAATGCCATTTTTACTTTTACCTGCACGGGGGCCGTGTGCTGGGCTCCGATAAGTTCTACATATCCGACTTTTGAAAAGTCAATGGGCTTTCCCGTAAATCCATCGATATCATACAATCGAAACCAGACTGTTTCACCCGCAACAAAAAAATCCTTATTGATATGGACAAATACCTTCTCGCGGAACCGCTGGGTTTCATACCGGTTAAATAACCGGACAAGTTCCGCGTCCTGACCGGACTGGGCAAAGGTATGCTCCCCCGCGACCGACAATAACACGACCAGCAGGGAAAAGACTTTCCGGCGGATAAAATATTTTGCAGTCATTACCAAAACGAGGGTTGTTTATTCGTACCTCCTGTGAGCAGGCAATCCAGACAGGTTTTCGACGCCAGCACAAGCGGTCCGTTGGTGATGAAATAATAGGGCGCATAGAGGGTATCCGGATAGACATAAATACGGTAATCGCTTACGTTCACCGGAATTTCCAGTGTATCACAGGCATAGATGATGGAGTTGTGCATCCAGTTGTTCAATGTACTCTGGTAAATAAAAATACGCGTCTGTTCTACGGTGGATGCGCTGGCGAACCCGATCACCGGTTCATTCGGATTGGTAACGCAATGAATATTTCCGACGAGTTGCGTGGGCTGCACATCAAAGAGACTGCCTACCTGTTCTGAAGTCTTTTGAATCAGTTTCCAGTATGTATAGGCGTCTTCCGTAAGTGCATACTGCCGAAACAACAGGCTGTATCGTTTGTCGAGGCGTATATCTCCCTGCGGAATAACCAGTATTTGCTGTTGTTTTATAATATCGGCACTGAGCGCGCTGGAATTTCCCAGTAATATCTCGCTGGATGGCCGGGTAGTCCAGCAATAAGTCGTCTGGTTATTCGTATCGGCTACTTCAATCCGGTCGCCGACAACGACCCAGGGTGTAGACAACGTGGCGTCATGAGCCCAGGTTTCTACATAATCCCATCGATAGTAATGCGTGTTGTTCATGGGATCGTGGGTGTCCACATAAAAAGTCAGGTCTCCCGGTTGCCGGTAATACAAGCTGTCGAGCGGAGGTGTAACCTGCGCCGGCACATAATCCGACAGGTATTTGCGCGCATCGCCGGTCGTGATATTGTATCTGTATTTCTGGTTCAAATTGAGGAATAGTGGCGCGGAGGAATAAAAACCGGATCCGCTGGAGTCGATGAGGTGATAACTTGTGCCGTCTTCCCCTTCAATATTTACGTTTGCATTCAATTCCGGAATGCCCGTTTTTATCGTATCCCCCAGATTTCTCGTCCTGTTGAGATTGATGGTCGTGATGCCATTTGTACGGATGTTGATCACACCATCTACCACGAGATAATTATTTACCGCTGCTATGGCGGGAGGATTGAAGGTCTGCCGGCATGCACTGAGGAACAGCATCAGGCAAAAACCGAACGATAAACACACTGTGAACTTTTTCATCGTCTCCGCTAAAATTTAATATTATACGTTACAAATGGTATCAGGGTCCCGAAAATTGACAATTCATAGCCTTTTATCTGACCGCCTTCCTGGGTAAAATAGACAGAGTATGGGTTTTTTCTTCCGGTGAGATTGTAAATGCCAAACGACCAGAAATTGTGGGAAGTTTTTTTCAGGTGGTGATTGCCTTCCAGGTTGAGTGAAATATCAGTCCGGAAATAATCGGGTATCCGGTATTGATTTCGATTGGAATAATACAAACCCGAACTACCGCCCAGCTGGAAAACAGACAGCGGAAGGGTGATCGGTCTACCCGTACTGTACACCACATTCAGCGAAAGGCTCAGGCGGTGAGAAAAACGGTAGTTTCCAATAAAATTCGCGTTGTGGGGCTTATCGAAATTTGCGGGATAATATTTGCCCTGGTTGATTGTTTCGCCCGCAATCGGATCATCCTGCTGCAACAGGGTCCGGGAATAGGTGTAGCTAATCCAGCCGTTTAATTTCCCTTCAGACTTTTTTAACAGGAATTCGATACCATAGGCTTTGCCGCGTGTATTAAAAACATCTGTTTCAATATGGGTATTCAGGATGAGGTTTGCGCCGCTCTTATAATCGAGATAATGCCTGATCTGTTTATAGTACAACTCCACGGAAAATTCAATCCGGTTGTCATTGAAATTGCGGTAGTAACCGGCTGAAAGCTGTCTGCCCTGTTGTGGTTTGATATAAGGATCGCTCAGTTTGAAAATATCCGTCGGTGAAATGGAAATGGTATTCGATAACGTGTGGATGTATTGCTGGGTTGTATTAAAACTTAATTTAACGGAGGATTTGTCATTCAGTGAATATCTCGCCGACAACCGGATTTCCGGCGCCGCATAGGTTTTGATGAACTTGTTATTCCCGTAGCTGGTCGTGTCCGTAATAACGGCCACATCCCTTGGTTTTCCGGCTCCGTACTCATACACGTCATGCGGACCGAGATAGTTAAAAATGGAAAAGCGAATGCCGGCATCAATGGTCAGTTTTGAATTCACCGTATAGTGGTCTCCAAGGTACAACGCGGTTTCAAGACCGGTTTCCTTGGGAACAATTTGCACTTTGGTTAACGACTGGCTGTCGGTCGGCTGGTAGGTGCCCGGGAATATTTTATAGTAAATGGTATTTAGCCCGAAATCGATGGTATGTTTTGGATTTGCCGTATATACAAAGTCTGCACGGAAATAAGACTGATTGATGCTGTATTTCAGCGCAAACGAATTCACTGGATTGTCGCGTCCGGAAACTGAATATTGATAGTGGTCCAGGCCGCCGGTGAAAATGCCATAGAATTTGTTATTGAAAACATGTTTCCATTTGACATTCGCATTTTTATTTCGGTATTGATAAGTAGTGTCGTTGTTCAGGTTGAAATGATCGTTGCTGAAATATACGGTAGCGGAAAGGGTATTCTTCCGGTCGATGATGTGGTTGATATGAAAATTACCATCATAAAAATCCGCATTGCTCTGAGCGTAGGTTTTATTTGAGATGTTATGCAAGATCCAATCGGAATAAGTGGTTCGGAAGGCGGCGATGAGGGAAGTCTTTTCCTTCTTCAGAGGACCTTCAATGTAAAACTTTCCGGTGAGGGGGCCGATGCCGGCGCTGCCGGTCCAATTTTTTGAACTGCCTTCCCGCTGCGAGACGTCGAGAACGGAGGCCAACCGTCCGCCGTATTTTTCAGGGATGGCATTTTTGTATAATTCGATCCCTTTGACCACATCGGGATTGAATGCGGAAAAGAAACCGAAGAGATGTGATGGATTGTAAATGGTGGCATCATTGAAAAGGATAAGGTTCTGATCGGCAGCGCCACCCCGTACATTGAAACCGTTACTTGCCTCTCCTACAGAAGTCACGCCTGGCAGGGTCAGCAGCACTTTAAGAATATCTGACTCACCAAAAATAGACGGGATCTGTTTAATGGTTTTAATATTGAGTTTGTCGACCCCCATCGTCACACTTTTTGTATTCGAGGTTTTATCTGCCGTGACCAGTACGGAGCGGAGGCTGGCAATATATTCCGGCAAGTCTATGTTCAGATTGCCGTTGGCATATAAAGCGATCTGGCGCACCACCTCCCGCATGCCGGGTTGATGAATGATCAGGACATGGGAACCTTTTTTCAGCGTGATATTGTAAAAGCCGAAATCGTCAGTCGTAACGGAATTGGTGCCGGAGTCGATACGGATAACCGCGCCCGAAACCGCTTCTCCGCTTTTTTCCTCCCTTATATATCCGGTAACAGAGGCGGTTCCGCCGGTGTTGTCTTTTTCGCGCACACCGAATTCATAAATTTTATTTTTATCCGAAACCTGTAATCGTTTGAGGCCTGACTGATTGATGGGCGCATAAATATCCCGGGCTGCCGACCTGTTTTCGGAAATAACCCTGGTGCTGTCATCAAAAAAATTCGTCGGCAAACTCGTCTGAATAGCAACCCCGGAGGTTAAAAATACACGTCCGTCGCTCGTGATGGCATATTTGAGGGATGTATGCTCCAGCGCCTGATCAAGTAAATTTGAAAGGGACGAGTTAGTGACGGACACTGAAATACGCAGGCTATCCCATTTTTGAACATCAAAATAGAAATGATAGGCCGATTTGATTTCGAGTTCATGAACGAATTGTTCGACCGTTGCTTTTTCCAGATGCATCGACAGGCGTGTGGTATCCTGCGCAAATACAGAAACGCTGAACGTAAGGCAGGCCCACAGTATGATGAAAATGCTTCTGACGGCGTGCATGCTATTTGCTCATTTGGATATACGCTTCAGTAATCTGCACGATCGCAGATTCCTTGTCACTATTGAATTTGATATTCTCTTTTTTCATCAGGGCCTGCAATGCCTGTTTTTTATCGCCGAACGCGTTTACCAGTGAGTTTTCGTTCGAGATCCTCAGGTACTTATGTTCAATGTGCAGGAAATATTGAACGTCTTCTGCGTAGGTTGGTATGTCTTCGAACCGGCCCGGCGGAATAAGTTTTTTTCTTCGCCTGATCAGCAGTTCATATGGGGCAATCATGATTCGCTGATAGTATCCGGCGCCCGGCAACAGGTTATTGCCGGTACCGTCGTTGATATAAATAAACGTTCTGTCTCCCAGGGTGAAACCCGGCAGTTTTGCCCTGCTCAGTATGGTGTAATTTTTTTGTTCAAAGTCGCGGGTGACGACTTCATCCTGAACGATGTCATACAGTAGCGGGATGGAATATATATTTCCATCGTAATAAACAGACCCATCAACGGCACTGTCCCGAAAGGCAAAAGGAAATCCGTTTGCCTCTGCTCCATTCCGCAGATATAGTTTTCCCTGATAGATGAGTTGATCCGGGCCCATTTCCCGGCTGTAAAGATTTCTCGCTTCCCTTGTGGCATCATCCGGAATACTGAAGGAGTCCGTGCCGGCGCGCTGGCCAAATGTGGCCGGAATAATTATCCAGGACAGGATAAAGATTTTCATCCGTGGCAGCAGCGGAAAAAGCATCGTTAGGGCTTAAAGCGTTTGGTAAGCAGTTAAATAGTTATCGTAAGTTAAATGAAATGGCCAATAACAACCAATATATTTACCTGTGCATATCATCGCACCACCGGCACGCAAA
>CAZZYD010000258.1:0-5389 GCA_964658175.1 uncultured Puia sp.
AGAAAATAAAGTAGCAGTCATCACCGGCGGTAACAGCGGGATTGGTTTAGCCACCGCCAAATTATTTGCGCAGCAGGGCGCGAGCGTCACCATCACGGGCCGCAATAAGAAGACCCTGGATTCCGCCATAGAACTGATCGGTCACGGCAGCTTCGGACTCGTGAGCGAAGCCAGCGACCTGAAAAGCATCGACAGCTTGTATCAGCAGGTGGCAAAAAAATTCGGCAAGATCGATATCCTGGTATTGAATGCCGGTGTGTTCATTGCCGCGCCCCTCAGCGATTACACGGAAGAAATGTTTGACCAGACCAGCGACATCAATTTCAAAGGAGTGTTCTTCTCCGTACAAAAAGCATTGCCCTATCTCAATGACGGTGCGTCGATCATTCTCACCACATCTGCGGTTTCTGAGAAAGGGATGGCCACGGCCTCAGCTTATGCAGCGACAAAATCTGCCGTCCGCTCCCTGGCCCGAGGATTCTCTGCAGAGCTCCTGGACAGGAAGATCCGCGTAAACGTCCTGGCTCCCGGCCCGATCGATACGCCGATATTCCATCGCAACGGCGCCTCCGCAGAACAGGTGGATGGCATAAAGTCGCATATGACGAACCTGGTACCGGCCAAGCGCCTTGGCTCATCTGAAGAAATGGCCGAAGGTTTCTTATACCTGGCTTCCGAAGATTCCAGGTTCATGGTTGGCGCAGAATTGCTGCTTGACGGTGGCTTCAGTTCTTTATAACTCATCACGCATTATATTCATTTTATGAAACAGACAGCCGAATCAGCCAGCATCCAACTCTCCCAGGTCATTCAACAAATGATCAATGCCTGGAAGGGACAAAACAAAAATATCAGCACCTATTTTGGGAAATTTCCTGAAGAGACTTATCTCGACGAAGTATCGCCTGGAAGAAACCGTGCGATCTATATTCTCGGGCACCTCGTTGCCGCCAGCGATGGACTGCATGTGATGTTTGGCCTGGGAGACAGGCTTTTCCCCGAATATGAAAAATTTTTTTCCAGCAATCCCGATCGGTTTTTTGCTGAAATTCCTTCCGTTACCGAATTGAAAAATGCCTGGGAATCCGTTAATCACAGTCTTGGCGCACATTTTAACCAGATGACCGCTGCTGACTGGCTGGATAAACATACCCGGGTATCTGACGAGGATTTCGCGATCGACCCGTTGCGCAATAAACTCAATGTACTGATCAGCCGGACCGGTCATATCAGTTATCATTCCGGACAACTGACTTTCCTGAACAAGAAAGTACTTGCTGATTAGTCAATTGTCACAGCGCAATTTTATTTACTAGCCGGTCATGTACCGGCTATTTTTTTAGGCGCCTGCCGGCGTTGCTCCTTGGTTACGCGCCGCTTCTATTTCGTATTCGAGTTCCGGATCGATATGCTGTTGCTCGACCCTTCTTTCCTTCTCCAGCAGGTCTTCATGATGCGCCTGCAGGTAATCGAGTTTCTTTTTCCCATAGGAGAACCGGGTAAAGAGTACGAACAGAACCGGTACGATGAATATGGAGATGGACGTGGAGGCGATCATTCCGCCAAGTACCGTAAATCCGATCGTATTGCGGGCCACGGCGCCCGCACCGGTGGCAAGCACCAGCGGCATGACGCCGAGGATGAAAGCCATGGATGTCATCAGGATAGGCCTTAGACGCAGTCGTACCGCTTCAAGGGTGGAAGTTATTAATTCCTCGCCCCTGTCCACGCGCACTTTCGCAAATTCCACAATGAGGATGGCATTTTTTGCCGATAGTCCGATCAGCGTGATCAATCCGATCTGCGCATACACATTATTGGTGAGCGGTGGCACGGCCGTCAGCATCAGGATCGCACCGAAGGCGCTGATGGGAACGGCCAGCATCACCGACAGGGGCACCGACCAGCTTTCATACAATGCTGCCAGAAAGAGGAATACGAACACGATCGAAAAAATAAAAATATAAATGGTGGTTGAGCCTGCGCGGATTTCCTCGTAGCTCAACCCTGAAAATTCATAGGTATATCCCTGCGGCAATGTTTTACGCGCCGTTTCCTTCAATGCCTCAATGCCTTCCCCGGTGCTATATCCCTGCGGGGTGGATCCATCCACCTCGGCAGAACGGAAGATATTGAAATGAGAAATCAGCGGTGTGGTTACGATCGGTTCGTAGGTGATCAGCGTACCCAGGGGCAGCATTTGTCCGGCCTGGTTTCGTACATAGTATTTATTGATATCCGATACGAGTGCGCGGAAACTGGTATCGGCCTGTACCACCACATGATAGGTGCGGTTGTACAGCGTAAAATTATTGACAAAAAGACTGCCCATATAAGCCTGCATCGTCGTAAACACATCGCTCAGGCTCACACCCATTTTCATGCATTTCTCGCGGTCCACGGTCAGATTGTAACTGGGTGTATGCGCGGAATAATAACTGAAGGCGGTGGAAATGGCCGGGTTCTTGTGCGCCGCCGCAATAAATTTCTGCACGACCTTTTCAAACGCATGTACGTCGTCGCTGGTATTGCCCTGCTGAATCTGCATACTGAATCCGGCCGCGCGCCCGATCCCGGAAATCGGCGCGGGTGGTATCACCACCACATTCGCATTCTTGATACCCGCGGCCGCGATGCGACGCTGTATCACCTGCATGATCCCCGGAATTTTTTCGGGCGCCGTCTTCCGGTCATCCCAGGGTTTGAGCATACAGAAGATGGTGCCGCAATTTGAATTCGTGCCCGCATTTAAAATATTCAGTCCGGACAAGGCCGCATAATGATTTATCCCCGGTGTTGATCCGATGATCTTCATCAGCTTCGTGATCACTTCCACCGACTGCGTGGTAGAACTGGCTTCAGGCAACTGGTAAGTAATATATAGCCGTCCCGTATCTTCAGAAGGAATGAATCCCGATGGTTTATACTTAAAGAGAAAAAATACGCTTACGCAGATACAGACCAGTAGCAGGACGATCCACCGTGCACCTTTAATACTCCGGTTTACCCCATTGGCATATTTATCCGTAATTCTCCCAAACCAATTATTAAAACGGAAAAAGAATTTATTGAGCCCTTTGGCTTCGGCTTTCACCTGGGTTGGTTTTAACAATAAAGTGCAGAGGGCCGGCGTGAGCGAGAGGGCCACAAAAGCCGACAGCATCACGGAGATGGCGATCGTGATCGCAAACTGCTGATACAGCCGGCCCACGATGCCCGGTATAAATCCGACCGGTACGAATACCGCCGCCAGGATCAGCGCGATGGCGATCACCGGCGCCGATATATCTTTCATCGCACGGTAGGTCGCCTCCTTCGGCGACATATGCTCTTCATCGATATAATGCTGAACCGCCTCCACCACGATGATCGCGTCATCAACCACGATCCCGATCGCCAATACAAAACCGAACATCGTAAGGGTATTGATCGTAAATCCCAGCGGAATAAAAAAGCAAAACGTGCCCAGGATCGACACCGGAATGGCGAGTACGGGAATCAGGGTGGACCGCCAGTTCTGTAAAAATAAAAATACGACCAGCGCCACCAGTCCGAGGGCCTGCAGCAGTGTTTTGACCACTTCCTGCATCGACACTTTGATGATCGTCACTGCTTCGAAGGGTACGGTATAGTCCACATCTGCAGGAAAGGATTTCTTCAGCTCGTTTAGCGCGGCATATACTTTGTCGGCCGTCTCCAGGGCGTTGCTCCCCGGAGTCTGGTAGATCTGCAGGTAGGAGGCGCGCTTGCCATCCATAAATGAATTACTGGAAAAGGTAAACTTGCCCAGCTCAACGCGGGCCACGTCTTTTAGATACACCAGCTGCCCGGTGGCCGGAATGGTTTTAATGATCACTTTTTCAAATTCGGAGGCTTTGTTAAGTCTTCCGTTCACCAGCAGGCTCGACTCGTGCGTCTGTGCATTTTCCTGTGGCGGCGATCCGGCAGATCCCGCGGCTACATACACATTCTGCGCATTGAGCGCACTGATCACATCCTGGGGGGTGAGGTTATAGGATGCCATCTTTTCGGGATTCATCCACACCCGCATACTGAAATTATCCGTGCGGGTCGTCACATCTCCGACACCCGGAACGCGCAGCATCGCATCTTCAATGAAAATATTGGTGTAGTTATCAAGAAAAGTAATGTTGTGCGTATTGCGCGGGGAATAGACCGCGATCATCATCAGCATATCGGTATTGCTCGCCCGCACCGTGAGTCCGAGTTTGCTCACCACCGACGGCAGGAGTGGTTGCGCGATACCCACCCGGTTCTGCACGTTGAGCGCAGCAATGTGCACATTGGTACCCACCTGAAAGGTGACGCGGATATTCATATTCCCGCTGTTGGTATTCGTGCTTTGCATGTATTCCATGCCTGGTGTACCATTTACCTGTTCCTCAATGGGAATGGCCACCGTCTGTTCCACGGTTTGCGCATCGGCGCCCGTATATTGCCCGGTAATACCAACCGATGGCGGCGTGATCTTCGGATATTGATCCACGGCCAGGTTATCGATGCTGATGATGCCTGATATGATCAGCACCACCGAAATCACGATGGCGGTAACCGGCCGTTTTATAAATGTGTTTGCGATCATGCCTGCGCCTCCTTATGTTCGTCCCTTGCTTTCTGAATTTCATATTCCAGCTCCGGATCGATGTCCTGCTGCTCCACTTTCTTTTCTTTTTCCATGAGCTCGTCGTGGTGGGCCAGCAGGTAGTCGAGTTGTTTCTTTCCGTAGGAAAATCTCGTAATCACCACAAACAACACCGGGACCACGAAAATCGCAATCGTCGAGGCAGCCAGCATCCCGCCCAGCACGGTATAGCCGATCGTGCGGCGGGCCATCGCGCCGGCACCCGTGGCCAGCACCAGCGGCAGTACGCCGAGGATGAAAGCCAGTGATGTCATAACGATGGGCCGCAACCGTAGTTTCACCGCTTCGAGGGTCGACTTGACCAATTCCTCCCCCCTGTCCACCCGCACTTTGGCGAACTCCACAATCAGGATGGCATTTTTGGCCGCAAGGCCGATCAGCGTGATCAGTCCGATCTGCGCATACACATTGTTCGTCAGGCTCGGGACAAAGAACAGGGTAAGGATGGCGCCGAATACGCCGATCGGTACGGCGAGCAATACAGAAAACGGAACGGACCAGCTTTCATACAAGGCCGCCAGAAAGAGAAATACAAAGGTGATGGAGAATAAAAAGATATAGACCGTAGTGGATCCGGCGCGGATCTCTTCAAAACTCAGTCCGGAAAATTCATAAGTATATCCCTGCGGCAACACTTTTGCCGCGACGGCTTTCAGCGCCTCCGTGGTTTCGCTGCTACTATATCCTGTGCCGGAAGTTCCATCCACTTCCGCCGAACGGAAGATA
>CAZZYD010000259.1:0-219 GCA_964658175.1 uncultured Puia sp.
GCCGACCGGCTATCCTGACCGCGGTCAGTACTGGATCAATACGGGTTCGCTGCTCAACCGGATGAATTTCGGGCTCGCTTTCGCGAGCGGCAGAATCCAGGGCATCAGCCTTGACCTGATCGCGCTGAACAACCACCACGAACCCGAAAGCGCTTTGGCGGCCCTCTCCATCTATGGTAAACTGCTGGTACCGGCCGGTGATTCAACGCAGATGCAGAA
>CAZZYD010000259.1:229-5375 GCA_964658175.1 uncultured Puia sp.
ACGATCCGGCGCTGGCCCAAAAAGTTTCCCAGGCGGCATCGGCTAAAAATAATATGGAGGCGAGTGCGGCCAACAGCGACAGTCTGCAAAAAGTGCAGACCCTGCTGGCGATTCAGCGGACCAAACAAAATAATATCATGCTGTCACAGGTCGTCGGCGTACTGATCGGGTCTCCGGAATTTCAAAGACGTTAAAAAAAACATCATGCTAAGCAGAAGGGGTTTTATAAAAGGAAGCGGACTGGCGATGGTCGGTGTTGGCCTCACTGGCGGCATACCCGCTTTCGCCGCGGCCGCGGCCGGCAGTGAAAAAAAGGCGCGCGCTTTCAAGAAGACTAAAACCCTGGTATGCATCTTCCAGCGCGGCGCCATGGACGGACTGATGGCCGTTACGCCCTTCACCGATACGAATCTCGCCGCCGCCCGGCCCAACCTGTTCATGACACCCGGCGCCGCTTCTCCGAACGGGTCCACCCCGCTGATCGACCTGGATGGAAAATTCGGCCTCCATCCGATGCTGAAAAGCTTTGAACCTTTTTACCGGGAAGGGAGGCTGGCCATCGTTCACGGGATCGGTTCACCTAATAACACGCGCTCACATTTTGACGCCCAGGATTATATGGAATCGGGAACGCCTTTCGACAAAGGGACCGCCAGCGGCTGGCTGAACCGGGCAGTCGGACTCCTCGGTCACGACCATGCTTCACCCTTTCAGGCAGTTAGTCTCACCACGGCCCTTCCACGGTCATTTTATGGTGACAATGCCTGCGTTGCCATCAGCAACCTGCAGGATTTCAGCCTGCAACTCCGGGGCAATCCGTTGAGCATCCGCTCGGCATCAACCAGTTTTGAAGGCCTGTACGATCAGACAACTCCGGGCCTGCTGCAGGAAACCGGGAAGGAAAGTTTTGACGCACTTAAAATGCTTAAGCAGGCGGATATCAAGAATTATCAGCCGTCTAACGGGGTGGTATACCCGGCATCGGCGATCGGGAATGCGCTCAAACAAATTGCCCAGCTCATCCGGATGGACGTGGGTATCGAAGTGGCTTTTGCAGAACACGGCGGCTGGGATACACACTATAACCAGGGAACGGCCACCGGCATTTTTGCCAATAACCTGGCCGACCTCAGCAACAGCATTGCCGCATTCTGGTGTGACCTGGAAACTTATCAGGATGAAGTGACCGTGATGACCATGACGGAATTCGGACGGACCGTGCACCAGAACGGCACGGGAGGTACGGACCACGGCCGCGCTTCCTGCAACTTCATCCTCGGAAATAGCGTGTCAGGTGGAAAAGTGCATGGCGAACTGAAAAGCCTCGCACCTGAAAACCTCGAAGACCAGCGCGACCTGCCGGTGACGACGGATTTCCGGTCCGTTTTCAGCGAAGTGGCAGATCGCCACCTGCTCATCCGCGACAATCGTATCCTTTTTCCCGACTGGGACGGGAAAAGCATTGGGGTGATGAAGGCATGATCATTATTCTGAACGCAGACTCTTCACCGGATTGGCCAGTGCCGCCCGCACCGATTGAAAACTGATGGTCACCAGCGTGATCAGCAGAGCAATAGCAGCCGCAATAAAAAATACCATGGGATTAATCAGGATGCGGTAACTGTATTGCTCAAGCCAGTGCTGCAAAAAATAGAAAGCCACCGGCGAAGCAATCAGACAGCTGATCAGCACCAGCCAGATAAAGTCTTTAGACAACAGCATCCAAACCTGGCCGATGGAGGCGCCCAGCACTTTGCGGATCCCGATTTCTTTATTGCGTTGTTCAGCCATGTAGGCTGCGAGACCGAAAAGTCCGAGACAGGAAATAAAAATAGCCAGTCCGGCAAATAAAGCCGCCAGCTTGCCGACCAGTAATTCCAACTGGAATTTTTCCTCGTAGTCGGTATCTGAAAATGAATAATTGTATGGAAACGCCGGACTATATTGATTGAAAATGCCCGTCAGCTTCGATACGGCTGCTGCCGTATTGACGGATGATGAAAGGCGGTACAACACCGTGCTTTGCACACTGCCCGGAAAATAAACAAACATCGTTGGATCCGCCGGTGCAAAAGGAGAAAGCATCAGGGCATCGCGCGCCACCCCGACGATGGTCAGTGGACGCCCCTGCCAGGTAATCCTGCGGCCAATCGGATTTTTTATCCGCATCTGCCGGATCGCGGTTTGATTAAAGATCACATTGAGTGTGTCGTTCGGATTGTTGAAGGCGCGTCCCTCCTGCATCGTCATACCAATCGTTTTGAAATAATCCTCCGACACATGGATATTACCCATCTCGATGGTTTCCGTGGGACCCTTCCCCGGCCACTGATCCACATCGGTATGCGAATTGACATTGGTGGCCGACACAGAAGCGGTGGTTACTCCGGCCACCATACCTGTTGACAGCAAATCCGTTTTGAGCGCGGTAAAATTGCGCGACAGATCGTCGTTCATATAAGTCACCATCAGCCGGTTTAGTTGTAATCCGGTGGGCCGGTCTTTGGCATAACGGATTTGCTGAAATACGATGATCGTACTGATGATGAGCGCAATCGAACAACTGAACTGCAACACCACGAGGATTTTTCTGGAATAACTTTTTCTTCCCGTACCACCGAGCGTGCCTTTCAGGACCTCCACCGGATTGAAAGCGGAAAGATAAAAGGCAGGACGGCTTCCGGCGGCTAGACCAGTGAGCAGCACACTCACCAGCGCGATGATCCAGAATGATATATTCCCGAAAGGAATTTGGATCCGGCTTTTCGTCAGCAAATTAAAAGATGGCAGGGCAAGCTGAACAAACAGGATGGAAAGGATGAATGCCATCAGGGCCAGCATCATCGACTCGATCAGGAATTGCAAGATGAGGTCTTTGCGTTGCGAACCGATGGCTTTCCGCACACCAACTTCCCGCGCCCGTTTTTCCGACCTGGCTGTGGTGAGGTTGATGAAATTGATGCAGGCGATCACCAGTACGAGAATGCCGATGATGCCGAACAGGTTCACATATTGCAGGAAACCTCCCTGCTCCCTGCCGTTGACATAATTTCCGAACAAATGCCAATGGGCAAGTGGCTGAAGTATTACCTGTGAACGCATGGCATTGCCATTGTCCTTCTCTGTTTTTTCGATGTCTCTTATTTTCCGCGATACGATGGCAAAATCGGCGTCTTTTTTCAGGCTTGCGTAGATATTAAAAGAGTTCCATCCATAACCACTTCCCCTGGCATCCCGCACCCATCCCTGCGTACGCTCATAATATTGAAAGGGAATGAGAAAACTGAAATGAAGACTGGCATTATCGGGAATGTCTTTGAGGATGCCGGTTACGCGGAGATCGTGCTGGTTATCCAGCCGCACCATTTTTCCGACCGGTTCCCGGTCGCCGAACAAGGCTTTGGCAGTGCTCTCTGTGAGTACGATGGAATAAGTGTCTTTCAGCACCGTGGCAGCATTGCCTTTCAGCAGCGGAAACTGCAAAATCTTTAAAAAATCAGCGCCGATCTGTCCGCCCTCGAGGTAAAGCTTTTTATCGCCGACCCACAATCCATGCATGTCAAACCCGTCTGACTCTGCCACGGCGGCGATTTCCGGGATCTGCTGACGCAGCGCATCGGCCAGTTTGAGGGATGTACTTGTAAAATTGAGGGTATCTCCATTGCTGTCAAAATTCCGCCGCACCAGGTAAGCCTGCTGATAGCCCGGCAGAAACCGGTCGAAGGTTATTTCCTTGTAGATCCAGAGGCCGATGATCAGGGCGACCGACATGCCGATCGCGAGACCGACAATATTCAGCAGGCTATACCCCTTGCTGCGGGAAAATGTTCTCCAGGCTATCTTGAAATAGTTTTTCAGCATCAGTCGGCGATTTTTATTAGCTGGCATCGAATCAAATGCCAGAAAGATATCCTATTACATATCAAATACTTATCATCTTTTTGAGGGTTGTGGACTGTACGTAAATGAAACGGCATGTTCGGTAGTAACCAGTTTCAAGCGATGATTCTAAGTTTTTGTTTCACGCGACGGCGCAACGGATGCGCGACGACGCAACGGGTTGTGGGTCACGCAAAGACGCAAAGGAAAAGATTTTTGGATTCAGCTTAATGATTAAGGCGCAAAGATTGAATGCTTTGCGCCTTTGCGCTCCCTGGCGTCTGTGCGTGAACATGTGGCGGCGTTGCGCATCCGTCGCGCCATCGCGTGAAACCATTCAATTTTAAGAAATTTTTTTGTTTTTGAAATCTAAGTGTTTTTTGTTTTCGTAGTTCCCCTCAATTCCCGCCTTTCTCATTACCTGTCGCCAATCCGGAGCCCTGCTGAAAAAAAGTCAATGCACACTTTTTTTTCATTCATTAATCATTCATTATGGGTATTTTTCACACAGCGAAATCAGGCGCGGAAACGTCCGATTCAACAGGCAGTTCCCGGAGAAACTTCCTCCGGTATGCCGGCGGCGCAGGGGTGGTGGCCACGGCACTCGTAGCATGTAACAAAGATGGCTCACCGGCCATCGGTTCAGGGAAGATTTTTGACAAACTGGTGGCACTGGGCAGCGGCGATACCGGCATTTTGAATTATGCCTATGCGCTCGAACAACTGGAGGCTGCGTTTTACATCAAAGTGCTGCAGAACCCGTACGTCGGCATGGTCTCTTCCACGATGGCCATGTTCTCCGACATCCGGGACCATGAAATCTGTCACCGCGAATTTTTCAAGACGGCGCTGGGCAGCAACGCCATTCCCGAACTGAGTTTCAATTTCAACAGCATCGATTTTACCAGTCGCGCGAGTGTACTGGGTACAGCCCAGGCATTTGAAGACACCGGAGTTTCAGCCTACAACGGTGCGGGTAAACTGATCGCCAATCCGGCCTATCTGACCCTAGCCGGCAAGATCGTATCGGTAGAAGCCCGTCACGCGGCGTATATCCGTGAACTGGTGAGCGCCAACAGCTTTGCCAACAGTTCCGTGGTAGACGCAAACGGACTCGACAAGAGCCGCACGCCTGCCCAGGTACTGGACATCGTCGCCAAGTACATCAACCTCCAGATCGATGGCAGCAAACTGCCCAGTTAACCTCACTTTTTAAACGTTTACCATCATGCAACTCGAAAAATTCATAAAAGAGTTAGACAATATA
>CAZZYD010000260.1:0-5345 GCA_964658175.1 uncultured Puia sp.
TGTCTTCTTAATATATTTTTATTCGTGTTACCGGCTGTTTGCATCGTTCATCCGGATTCTTCTGCCCTTGTAATTTTTGCCATCGATGGCCTTGATCATCTGGTTGGCCGATCCTTTGTCCACCTCAATCCAGCTGTTCATTTCCTTCATATCGATTTTCCCGAGCACTTCTTTGCGGAGATCGCTCATATCCAGAATGAACTGCAAAAAACTGGCTTTATAAAAACCATCCTTGGTTCCCAGGTTCACAAAAAGCTTCATATAATCGCCGTTCGATTCAAAACTGCTCGCCGTGCGCGGACGGCCTTCACCGCCGATGGGTATGCGCACTCTTTCCCTTGTAGAACTTCCGCCGCGTACCGGCACTTCGCGCTGGCCACGCATGTTCAGGTCCTCTGCATTTTCATAATATTTCAGAAAACGGTCGAATTCCATCGCAGCCACCCGTTTGAGCACTTCTTCTTTCGTTACCTCGGCAAAGCGTTCGGCCAGCATCGGCACGTATGATTCGTAATCGCCATGGCTGATGTCAGCCTTTAACAGTTTGTCCATGAAATGAAAAAACTGTTTGCGGCAAACATCCTTTCCGGAAGGAATTTCCATTTTGTGCATCGGCGACTGCACCATGCGTTCGATCTGCCGAAGCTTGCCCATTTCACGGGAATGGATAATCGAAATGGATATACCGGTATTGCCGGCCCTACCGGTACGGCCACTCCGGTGCGTGTATACTTCCACATCGTCCGGGAGTTCGTAATTGATCACGTGCGTGATGCCGGCCACGTCGATGCCGCGGGCGGCCACGTCGGTGGCAATCAGCAACTGCAGGGTTTTATCCCTGAATTCACCCATCACCTTATCGCGCTGCTGCTGCGTGAGATCGCCGTGCAGCGCATCGATATCGTATCCCTCGCGGGTGAGTCTTTCGGCAATATGCTGGGCATCGGCCTTGGTGCGGGTAAAGATGATTCCGTAGATGTCCGGGTTAAAATCCACCAGGCGTTTCAGTGCCTCATAGCGGTGGTTGGCGCTCGTTACAAAATACTGGTGATCGATATTTTTATTCGCCGTGTTCATTTTGCCGACGGTGATTTCGAACGGCTCTTTCATGTACTTGCGGCTGACTCTTTTTATTTCCGCGGGCATGGTGGCGCTGAACAGCCAGGTCGCATCGCGCTTCGGCGTGTTCTGCAGGATGAATTCGATATCGTCCTGGAATCCCATGTTCAGCATTTCATCCGCCTCATCCAGCACCACGTACTTGATCTCTTCCAGGTTGATGGCCTTCCGCTCGATCAGATCGATCAGACGGCCAGGGGTGGCGACGATGATCTGAACGCCCCGGCGCAGGTCTCGGATCTGGGTGCTGATGGAAGTTCCTCCGTACACCGCCAGCACGTGCATGCCAGGCATGAATTTCTTGAACAGATCTACTTCGTTTACAATCTGGATGCAAAGCTCGCGGGTAGGGCAAACCACCAGCGCCTGGGGATGTTTGTCCTGAACCTTAATCAGTTGCAACAGGGGCAGACCAAAAGCCGCCGTCTTACCGGTCCCCGTTTGGGCCAGTCCGACAAGGTCTTTTGTTCCGCTTAATAAAACAGGAATTGCTTTTTCCTGTATGGGGGTGGGTTCAGTAAATCCAAGCGCTGCGACTGCCTGCAGCAGCTTTTCATCCAAACCTAACCCTTCAAATGTGGCCATACGATTCTCAAATTTTGCGCAAAGGTACCGATTAACTGGGACTATCCCCGTCATCCCAGTATCCTGCGGATCTTATTTGCATTCTCCATCAGTTCCTGTAAATAGCCCATATTCTCCTTTTCCAGGCAGCTTTTGAATTTGCGCAGCTGCATGATATGCTCGTTGAGCACGTCCAGCACATTTTCGCGGTTTTGCATGAAAATGGGCGCCCACATATCCGGGCTGCTTTTCGCCAGGCGGACCGTACTTTCAAACCCACCACCGGCCAGCTGAAAGATCGCGTCCTCCTCCCGTTCTTTCTCCAATACCGTGTTCGCCAGGGCGAATGAGGTGATGTGAGAGATATGACTTACATAGGCCGCGTGTACGTCGTGATTCGCCGGGTCCATGTACACCATGTGCATGCCCAGTGTCCTGTAAACGCTTTCCATGGCATCGACCACCGCCGGGGCTGATTTTTCCTTTTCACAGATCACGCAGGATCTCCCGCGAAAGGCCTGGTGAACGGCCGCATCCGGACCACTGTATTCGGTTCCCCACATCGGATGGGTGGCCACAAACCTGGCGCGCAGCGGATGAAAGGCCAGCGCCTCGCACAGGGCCTGCTTGGTGGATCCCGCATCAGCCACCATCTGCCGGTCGGTCATGAGATCCAGGATCTTTGTAACCATCGGTATGGTGCTGTCAACCGGGATCGCCACATAAATCAGGTCGCTCTGCGGCACCGCTTCTTCCAAAGGAAGGATCTCATCGATAAGTCCGAGCTTCAGCGCCCGCTCGGCACTGTCGCCATGCGGAATGCCAACCACTTTTTTTACAAGTCCGGCATCTTTCAGGGCCAGACTGAAAGATCCGCCGATCAGACCTACGCCAACTATCGTAACCGTATTAAACATTTTGAGGCGTTTTTAGGATCCCGGCCGCGTTGATGCGGGCAACACTTTCCACTATTTTTTCCTGCGGCGAACAGAGGCTGACACGGATGTATTTTTCTCCGGCCGCACCAAAGATGCCACCCGGCGTGATGAAAACACCCGCCCTGTATAAAAGGGCGTCGCTCAGCGCATATCCATCGGCGTAATCTCCCGAAATTTTAGCCCACAGGAACATCCCGGCCTGTTCAGTGGAATATTGGCAACCAATGGAAGAAAGCAGTTCATAGGCGGCAATCCGACGCTGCCGGTACAACTGGTTCACCTGTGCAAACCAGTCGGCGGACAAGGACAGTGCCTGTGCCGCCGCAAGTTGCAGGGGAAGAAACATGCCACTGTCCATATTGCTTTTAAACCGCAGCACCTCTTCCACCCGCTGACGGCTTGCCATCAGCATACCGATGCGCCAGCCGGCCATATTATGCGATTTACTGAGTGAGTTGAGTTCGATCACGCAATCTTTGGCGCCAGCTGTGCCCAGCATGCTCATCGGCTCGTCGTTAAGAATAAAACTATAGGGGTTGTCGTGCACGATGAGGACGCCATGTTCCCTGGCAAACCGTACCAGCTGATCAAAAAGTGCGCGGGTCGGTAATTGACCGGTCGGCATCTGCGGATAATTCACGAACATCAGCACGCCCGACTGTCCTTCTCTCTTTTGCAAAAGCAACTGCTTCAGCTGCGCGAAATCCGGAAACCAGTTATTTTCTTCCGTCAGCACGTAAGCCTGAAGCCGTGCGCCTGCCAGTTTCGCGGCGCTCTGGTAGGTTGGATAGCCCGGATCGGGAATCAGCACCAGATCACCGGGATTAATATACGTCATGCAGATATGCATGATCCCTTCCTTTGAACCTGCCAGCGGAAGAATCTCGGTTTCCGGATCGAGGGCAACCCCGTACCATTGCTGATACCAGGCAGCCATCGCCTTTCTTAATACGGGGGAACCTTTGTATGACTGGTAACTGTGCACATTGGGTTTGGCGCTTTCTTCCCGGAGTATCCGGATCACATCCGGATGCGGGGGCTGGTCCGGACTTCCGATCCCCAGGTTGATCACCTGTTTCCCTTCACGGTTCAGCGCATCGATTTCCCGCAGCTTTTGGGAGAAATAATATTCCCCGATTCCTGACAGTCTTTCGGCAGTTTGCATATACTCTTTTTTAGGCGTTTACTTCGCCTTTTTTATAAATCCCATACACACGAAGTTCGGATACCATTTTTTTTATTTCGTCAATCACGGAAATGAAATCGTCCGTCGATTCAAATTCCATGTCTGCATGAAAAAGATATTTCCAGTCGCTCCCCGGGATGGGGAGAGACTGCAATTTGCTCAGGTTGATACCGCCGGCAGCAATGGCCGTGAGTACGCGCGCCAGGCTGCCCCGGGAATGATCGGTATGGAAATGAACAGAGGCCTTGTTACCTCCCGGAATGGGCTGTGCCGCCTCTCCCCGCTCCAGCACCAGGAAGCGCGTAAAATTCTGCTTCATCGTATGGATGTCCGGTGCAATCATGTCCAGGCCGAATAATTCGGCGGCCAGCTGGCTGGCAATGCCGGCGATGTGTTTGCTTTTACGCTGATGGATATGTTTTGCGCTCAGGGCGGTATCCTCGGTTTCGATCAGCTTCCAGTCGTGCCGGTTCAGGTATTCCAGGCATTGCAGGATCGCCATGGGATGAGAATGCACTTCGCGGATCTCCGAGAGCGCGACACCGGGATTGACCAGCAGGTTCTGTCGGATATGGAGATACACTTCACCTGCAATCCGCAAATCGCTGTTTCGGAGCAGACTGTAATTCGGCAGGATGCTGCCGGCGATGGAATTTTCGATGGCGATCACGGCGGCGTCTGCCGTTTCTTTCACCGCCATCGATTTAAAAACATCCTGAAAATTTCCACAGGCGTGGATCGATATCTGCGAACCAAAGATCTGCCTCGCCGCTTCCTGGTGAAAACTGCCTTCGAATCCCTGGATAGCTACGCGGTTCACGGCCTGTCGCCGGCCGTTTTTGAGCGGATCTACCGTTGAACTATTCGCGGATGCCTGTGTGTTGTGGTTCATGTATGGATAAAAAAAAGTCCCGGTTTTTTACCGGGACTGTGTATGTTAAGTTTTAACTCGCTTAGGTTTTAACAACAGCTTCCCGGTCTACCTGTAAAGTAGAAATAGAAGCTAAAAAATCGGCTGGCTGTTGTGTTGATCATTCTATGTCAAATGTAAATACTTTGCCGGATAATCAAAATTTTTTTTACGGCAACCGGTGCTGCAGCACATCGTCCACTTTTCTGAAGAGATGAAAGGGTTTATATACGCGCCAGTTGTCGATCTCCATCAGTTCAATGTACCGGTTGAGTTTGGCTCTTTTAAAATCGTACTGTGTCTGTTCCGGCATGTTGAGCGCCACCACCCAGCCGTCTTTTTCATTGAGCTCGTCGTACCATTCTTCGTAATAATCCCGGTCGCCGCTGTGGAAATTGAGCACGTTCTCCGTGATGAGGATAAATTTGGTGATGCCCTCATAGATGAATTTGTCCGCCACGTCCCGTTTCAGGTTCATGATGTCATTTTCGATGGCATCGTTCCATTCCCCGATCATTTCGATGATCGCATATTTTTCTTCATAGTCGGCGAGCAGCACTTTCATATACAGGGTCCGCGAACCGAATTCATCCCATTGCGGATGGATATAATAATTGTAGATGGTATG
>CAZZYD010000261.1:0-5340 GCA_964658175.1 uncultured Puia sp.
AATCCGCCGGTATAAAGGTTGGCAAATCTTATATTTGAATAAGGTTTACTGTTATTGGAATCAAATTCTGCTGGGAAATCTAAATCCGGACTGTCGATAACAGTATCAGGGATGTCGTTTGTTCAATCACCAACTTACAATAATGAGTGATATCGCTGAAATTCATTCAATGGTTCGCGCGTTCAGTGACAAGAGAGATTGGTCGCAGTTCCACAACGGCAAAGATCTCGCTCTCGCCCTGTCAATTGAGAGTTCAGAGTTGAACGAACTGTTTTTGTGGAAAAAGCCAGATGACGTCAAAATGGATCATTTGCGACACGAACTGGCTGATGTTTTTTATTACGCGTTTCTCCTGGCAAGTCATTACAATCTTGATATCAATGAAATTATCCAAGAGAAGTTGGCCCTTAACGAGAAGAAATATCCCGTCGACAAATCGAAGGGATCTTCCAAAAAGTACACAGAACTTTAATGATCATATACCAGGCCTCCAAGCAGGGATTTGCAGAAGACATTCTGACAAATGCAATTCATGACAAGCTTGTTTTAGAGTTCGAGAAAAGGAAATTGGGAAAGAGAGCTCAGGGCGAAATCAATTCATGGAAGCACTCTCTCATTTACTTTAATACCGTTATCGCTGACGATGCTATTCCTGCGACCGCCGGCATTTCAATTGAATACAATATACCCCAGACCGGCAAGCGAGTCGACGTAATCGTAAGCGGGCAGGATGAAAATGATGTTGAACATATCGTCATAGTCGAACTCAAACAGTGGTCACATGCTGAGCGCACTGAGAAAGATGCGGTCGTAAGAACGTATGTAGGGAAAGGCCTAACCGATCAAAATCACCCTTCCTACCAGGCGTGGTCCTATGCGACTCTTTTGGAGGGATTCAGTGAGGTGGTTTACACGGAAAATGTCGTGATTAAGCCCTGCGCCTACCTCCATAATTACCAGGAAGACGGTGTATTGAATGATCCTTTTTACGAAGATTACCTGTCAAAGGCACCTATTTTCTTTAAGAGCGATGCATTAAAACTTCGGGAGTTCATCAAGCGGTTTATCAAAAATGGCGACAAGAGAAGTGTTATGTACCGTATTGACAACGGGCGAATCAAGCCATCCAAAAGTCTATCAGATCATATGGCATCTCTTCTTAAAGGGAACCAGGATTTTATAATGATCGATGATCAAAAGCTGGTTTATGAGGAAGGAATGTCATTAAGCAGGCGGGCAAGTCCGACTCGTAAGCAAGTGTTGATAGTTGAAGGAGGCCCGGGTACCGGAAAGTCTGTAGTCGCGGTAAATTTGCTGGTCAACATCCTCAAAATGGGGCAAAACGCACAATATGTGACAAAAAACGCTGCACCCAGGGAAGTTTACGCAAGCAAACTTGCAGGGACTTTCAAAAAGACGGTTGTCTCCAATTTGTTTAAGGGATCGGGAGGATATTACAATGTAGAATCCTGTATGTTTCAAACACTGGTAGTTGATGAGGCCCACCGCTTGAATGAGAAATCCGGCATGTATGGAGTGAATGGCGAAAACCAGGTTAAGGAACTCATCAACTCATCAAACTGTGCGATTTTTTTCCTGGATGAGAATCAAAGGGTAACACTTAAAGACATCGGATCCGTTGAGCAAATTGAAAAATGGGCAAGATATTATCACGCGCCGGTAACGAAAATGGCTCTTACTTCCCAATTTAGGTGTAATGGATCTGATGGTTACATGGCGTGGATAGATAACACCTTGCAAATCCGGGAAACAGCGAATAAAACCCTTGAAGGCGTCAATTATGAATTCAAAGTTTTCGATTCTCCAACGGACTTGATGAATGCGATTATTTCGAAAAACACACTGAATAACAAAGCCCGTGTTGTTGCCGGGTATTGCTGGGATTGGAAAAGCAAGAACAACCCAGGCGTGTTTGATATCGTCTTCCCTGAATTTTCTTTTGCCAAGCGCTGGAATCTCTCCACCTACGGCAATCTCTGGCTGATAGATCCGGAGTCAGTTGAAGAGGTTGGATGCATTCATACCTGTCAGGGTCTGGAACTGGATTACGTTGGAGTTATAATCGGTCCTGATTTGATTGTGAGAAATGGTGAAGTGATTGCCGATCCTTCAAAACGCTCGGGGATGGATTCTTCTGTAAAAGGGTACAAAAAGCGGTTTGCTGAAAACATTGAGGGGGCCAGAGAGCAGGTTGAGACAATAATAAAAAACACATATCGAACTCTGATGACAAGGGGGATGAAGGGGTGCTACATCTACTCGGTGGATGGGGAAACACAGGATTCTGTCAGGTCATGCCTCTACTGATCGAATTTAGATAGGGAATTTATGATCAGCTTGACCAGTTGGAAAAAAGGTCCAAATCAACCTCCCGAACCTTTCATTGGGTGTTCCGTCATCATTTGCTTTATAATATCGAAATATTGATTAATCCATTTCAATGACGAAAAGGGCCGAATGGAGATCAATATCTGGTCATATTCATCCGTTGGTGGCTGTATAAATCTCATTGTAATTTTCCTTTTGAGAGAACCATTGGTATTTGTTTCTACTTAGCTTTCAATAACTTGCTTAACCCTCCCGCCAGGTCTTCGATATCGCCTTTTCTCGCGATCTTCTCTACCCACCGGGCCGGAATATTCCCAAATCCGTACAGCAATCCCGCCAGGCCGCCGGTGATGGAGCCGGTGGTGTCCGTATCCTCGCCCAGGTTTCCCGCTTTCAGCACCGCATATTCATAGGTGGCCGTCGTGAGCAGGCACCAGATGCTGGCTTCTAGCGAATGCAAAACAAAGCCATCCCTCGGTAATTTCCGCGTTATCCAGTTCGGCAATATCGCCGCGCCAGAGTTTGTCGAGCCGGGACAATTCACCGGGATCGACGTTTATCGATTCCAGGAACGCCCGCGTTGAACCATTCACTTTTTTATAGGCTGAAAATTTATCGGCGCCTGCCGCCAGCAGCCGGGCGTATTCCGTGTAATAAAAACAACAGATTCTTCAGCGGGTATGGGCGTGGGTAATCGAAGATGATTCGGAAACATGCCGGTAGCGCTCTGCCACGGGCATGTCTTTGATATAAAACATCAGCGGAAGGATCCGCATCAGCGATCCGTTACCGTTACTGCTTTCATCCGTACCGCCGGAATTTAGGGGGTCTACACCGGCAATCAATCTTTCGATGGCCGCTCCGGTCGCGATGCCTTTATCGAACACTTCGGCATAAGGGGTTCAGTAGCCCTCGGTTTTCCAGGCGATAAACAACTTTGCAAGCTTGTTTAGGTTGTATTCGCCAATCAACGCTTCCGCTTGGCAAAAGGCCATCGAGCTGTCGTCGGAAAATGTACCTGCCGGCTGTTGGTGTGTACCATAGCCCGTCATCTCGGTCACGGGATTGTTTTCGAAATCCGCCCGAAGCTTGAATTCCATTGGAATGCCCAGCGCATCGCCGACTGCAATGCCAAATAGGACATCACGGATCATAGAATCAATTTTTGCCCGGGAAGGTCCGCCTTATCAGGGATCCAATACTGAATAGCTCTTTCCTTTGCGCGGTCCAAAGCTCATATAACTAGATTGTACTGAAAGCCGCTCGAACCGGAACCAAGCTAACAAAATAAAATCGACATATCGTCTAAGGTGCTAATAGGATAAAACAACCCTTCGGTTGTTTTTGAAAGAAACTTTGCCCGAAATCAACTGGTTATCAATTCCTTCTTTTCTTTTTTTTTATTTTTTCCAAGTCAGCCGTCAGGATAAAACGCTAAGTCCAGGTAGCGGGCGCGTGTTTTGCTTTCAAAAGTCAAACATTTTATATGCAATGGTTTGGCAGACGGGAAAGTTCAAATGTTGAAGATCGTCGCGGTTTTTCAGGTGGTGGCATCGCCACCGGCGGCGGCGTAGTGGGGTTAATCATCTACCTCCTGTATACTTTTCTTGGGGGCAACCCGAGTGAGCCACCTCCGTCGCTGAATCCGCAGACGAATCAGCAAACGACGCTGACGCCGGAAGCGCAGAAGGCGGATGATGAAAGGGCCAAGTTTGTCAAAGTCGTGCTCGCGGATACGGAAGATGTGTGGACGGAATTGTTTAAAAAGGCCGGCAAAACCTATGTCGATCCGACCCTGGTATTGTTCCGGGATGCCGTGGCATCGCAGTGTGGCAATACGAGTTCGGCGTCCGGTCCGTTTTACTGTCCGGAAGACAGCAAGCTGTACATTGACCTTTCTTTTTACCAGGAGATGCAGGACAAGTTGCAGGCGCCGGGCGATTTTGCCGAGGCCTATGTGATCGCCCATGAAGTCGGTCACCATGTGCAAAAGCTGCTGGGCACTACCCGCAAAATGGAGCAACTCCGCAGCAATGCCAGTGAAACAGAACAAAACAAATATTCCGTGATGTTGGAGTTACAGGCTGATTTTTACGCCGGTGTCTGGGCGCATTACGAGCAAACGCAAAAGAATGTGGTTGAAAAAGGTGATATCGAAGAAGCCCTGAACGCGGCCAACGCGATCGGTGATGACCGGTTGCAAAAGGAAACCAACGGCGTCGTTGTTCCGGATGCCTTTACGCACGGCACTTCTAAACAAAGAATGTATTGGTTTAAAAAGGGCTATGACACCGGCGATATGACCCAGGGGAACACCTTTGCCGAGTCTCAATAGCTGACTGGCGCGGTCCATCAGCTGTTCCAATGTGGGATAACATCACAGCTTTTTTTACAACCTCATGGCTTTGAAATTGCAATTATCTTTTTCCGCCTACCAACTTATAAATCCTCCCGTCCGCCTTCGTCAGAATATACAGTTCGCCCTGAGCGTCCATTCCGAGTCGCATATCTACCCTCGACCGCCCGCATAGTTCTGCCGGCGAAGTCCGCTTGCCATTCAGGGAAATACTCCATTTCTTTATCGTCGCCTGCCTGCCCTGTTTCACATCCGAAGCCTGGATATAGAACAGTTTCCCCGTCCCGATATCACCAAAGACAATCTTCCCTTTCAGTTCCGGCACCTGCGAACCCTCATATTCGTAAACCCCGGTGATGGCGGTTGCTTCGCCGTGATCGAGTTCTGCTACCGGGTAGGTTACGTGGTAATTCGAATCGTCGGCAGGCAGCGGATACACATGGCCGTTCTTATTAGAAAACCTTTCCATGAATGTTCCTTCCCGCATCGGCCAGCCATAAAAATGTCCGGGCTCGATCAGGTTTACCGATTCAATGCTGTGTTCCCCGATATTCACCGCAAAAATTTTACCGGCTTTGTCCCAGGTAATACGGTGTGGGTTCCGGAATCCAAAGGCATATACCTCTCCGGCAAGG
>CAZZYD010000262.1:0-5307 GCA_964658175.1 uncultured Puia sp.
GTGGCTCCATAAGTGATATTACCTGTCGCGTCGGTTACTAAGATCACATGATTGCCATAGGCGTTTCCCGGTGCGGCACTGTGCAAGACATCCAGCAGATAACCACCGGCACCTGCCTGCACATCTTTAAAATTTTCGGATACGGACTGATAGGACTTCGACCAGATCAGTGCACCGTTGGCTTTAGCGAGCTGCATCAGAAATCCAGGATCGCCGGAGCTGGCAGATAGGTTGCCAGTCACCACGAGGTCGGTATTTTCCACGGCAAGCCCCTCTGGCGTGGCGGAACTGCCTGCATCGTATGACTGCAACCACACGAGCGTACCGGCCGCGTCGAGCCTGCCGGCCAGCAGCTGTTTGCTGCTGCCATTGATCGCACCGACGGAGGAGATCGTGCCCGAGAAATAATAATCGCCTTCGGCGGATGGCTGAATATTGGCGCCGCTCGTATTTCCATCCAGGTTCAACTGACGCGACCAGGACAGGGTTCCGTCCGCTGCTGTTTTGAGAATGAATAAATTCGTAGCGCCGCCGGTGCCTGTGCTATTACCGATCCCTATAAATCCCCCATCGGCGGTGCTCCGCACTTTGATGAAGTCTGACAAAGTTCCGGCACCATAGGTTTTAAACCATTGCAAATTGCCTGATGCATCGAGTTTAATGAGTGCGGCCGCGGGAATACCCACGGAAAGCTGACCCGCCATCACGCTACCCGCATCGGTCGCATATTGCATGTCCCGTATATAAAAGGCGCCACCCGCGTTATAAGTTTTTCTGAAGAGATAAACCGGATTACCGCATTTGTCTGTTACATATACCACCCCTGTTTTAACCGAACTGCAGATACCATTGCCGGCGATCAGCTGCACCGTATAATTTCCTGCCGTGCTGAAAGTATAATTCAGGGTAGGACCGCTGCCCGCGTTCACGCCATTTATCTTCCACTGATATACAGATGCGCCGGAACCGGTACTGGTAAATGTGAGCAGTGTATTCAACGGGGTGGTGATCGAGGCGGGAAGAAAGTCGCTGATCACAGGGCAGGTAAATGTGACCGTTGCAGAGACCGACTGACTGCAGCTACCCGCCGTACTGCTGGATTGCAGCGTAATGATATAAGGACCTGCGGTGGCCGAGGTATAGGAAAAATTCAATGACGTGCTGACCGGTGTGCCGTTGACAGACCATATATAGGTGTTGGCACCGGTGCCCGTGTTTGTAAAGTTGATGGTGGTGCCCGCGCTCGCCGTGCTTGCCGAAGAGGTAAACGATGCTGTTACACCGCAAACGGTCGTGATGGGAAATTGTTGAACGGCGCTGTCACAAAGGGGATTGGCAGATCGGGCAATCAATTCAATGGTATAATTTCCGGGAGCACCGAATGTATACGTGAAATTGGTGGCCGTTGATAAGGTGACGCCGTTGACCCGCCACTCATAGCTGGCGGCATTTGCCGAACTGTTTATAAACGTAAAGCTGCTGCCGGCGTTTACTGTAGCGCCGGGATTGCTGAACACCGCCGTCACCGGCGCCGGACAGGGAGGAAGGCAGGATTTACAATGCAGGAGGCTTTCGCGCACATTTTGGATGGACCAGTTCATCCGGTCGCTTTGATCCTGCGTAAACACTTTCATGCAATTGAAATTACCGTAATCCATATAGTCCTGCGTGAGATCCGGCTGGTCGCTGGCAAACCCCGAAAGCATGTCTGTACTGCAGCTGTTCATGGATGAACCACAGGAGATATAGGCAGTACTTTGATCCGGTGGGGTATCGCAAATCTGATCTCCGTCGAGGGAACAGTCGTTGTTGGTGCATCCGCCCTGAAAAGTATGATACAGTCCCAGGTAGTGACCCATTTCGTGAATGACCACCACGTCGTTGGGATAGGAAGAACCGAAATATCCGGCCTCCAGTACGATGCCGTCCAGATCGCTGCCATGCGCCGACGGGAGGTATGCATACCCTGCCACCGATCCCGGTATGCTGGCCACTACCCAGATATTAATGTAGCAGAGGGGATTCCACCGGTTGATATTTTTTACGTTCTGGTCATCGCTGTAATATACCGGTCCGCCCATCACCGTATACGGCGACACGTCGCGGGTGATACCGTTGGTTGGATTGTTCAACGGATCTCGTTCCGCCATGCAAAACTGGATATTGGTATTCACGCCATCCGAAGGGTCATAGAAGCCGGCGTTGGCATACGCTTCATTGAGGTGCTGGATGGCCGTCATGACCTGCGCGTCGCTGATATTTTCAGGGCCGTTGTTATGAATAATATGGACTACGACGGGGAGGGTGACAGTCGTTGACAACATCGCCGGCGCACTGAGGGCATGGGGTCCCTGCGCATTTTTCGCTTTTGAAAAATTCCGGTAACGCTGTTCAATGTCAAGTTGCCGGCTGCGGATTTCGGGATGCGCCTGGAACAGTTTTTCCATCAATGCCGACTGACCGCAACTGGTGGTATTGGAATCTTTTCCTGCTTCCTTGAATGATTTGGAATAGAATCCAGGGGTGGCTGCGACCGGATCGCGCTGTTGCTGTGCCTGGCTATGGGTGGAAAACAATGCCGCCACGAGCAATACCTGCATTATTTTCCGGTATATGGATAAGTACTTCGTGGTCATGCCGGTGAGGGTTACCCGAGAACGTTTATTCCGTTGAAATATTGAGCGCTGGCAACCCTGTTTTGGGTCGGGTAACCGTATTTTTACGATAATAAAGAAGGGTGAAACTGCGTTGTAGTTGTGGAACCCAACTCATACTTTTAGTGCAGTATTTAATCCAATCCTTTAAAAACGAATCCCTATGGAAGCTGTCATTGATGTACTCCAGGCAATGAATTTAAACATGCTTGAGGTAATGTTAACCGGAATGTTCGTATTCGCCATCGGTTACCTGATCGGAATGAAGAAAGTGCGCAGACTGAGCGCCGAAATCTACTTCTTACAAAAAGATGTGCTGGAACTGAATGAAGAATTACTCTACGGTAAGCATGAAAGTGAAACCCCGGTAATCGGCATTAAGCAGGACGCACTGAAGACAAGTAAAATCGCAAAATAAACAATCCTTTATTGAAGAATTTTACACTTGTCCGCTTTTTAACGCATCAATACAATGGGAAAGACTTTCCTGCCAGCCGGGGATGGTCAGCCCGTAATTCTTTTTGATCTTCGACTTATCGAGCAGGGAGTATCTGGGTCTTTTCGCCGGCGTTGGATAGTGTGCTGATCCAACCGGTTGAACGATGCAGGCGCTCCCTGTTTCTTTTTTTATCGCCGTGGCAAAATCAAACCAGCTTGCTTTTCCTTCGTTGCTGTAGTGATAAATACCGGGAATAATTTTTCCGGATGCAATGATCTTCAGGATGGCGGCCGCGAGGTCTCCGGCATAGGTGGGAGAACCCTCCTGGTCATCCACTACCTGAATCGATGTTTTTTCCTTCATCAGCCGCATCATCGTCTTTACAAAATTATGGCCGTATTCGGAATATACCCAGGAAGTGCGGATCACGAGGGTCTGTGCGTTGTTGGCCAGCGATTCTTTTTCTCCCTGTAATTTGGAGGCGCCATACACATTCAGGGGCGCCGTGATACCGTTTTCCGTTAGCGGTGTTTCGCTGCTTCCGTCAAATACATAATCCGTGGAGAGCTGAATCATCGTACCATGGTAATCCGCGAGCGCGGCGGCAATGATTCCTGGCGCTTCCCCATTGATCACGAATGCATTTCCGCTGTCTGCTTCGGCTTTATCCACCGCCGTATAGGCGCCGCAATTAATGCAATAATCGAATTCGTTGGCAGAGAAATAGTCGCGCAACGCGCCGAGGTTATCCAGCGGGAGCACGGACCGGTTCAGGAAAGTATAGTCCCGGTGCAAATCTGCCGCGGACAGTTTTTTTAATTCGCGGCCCAGTTGTCCGGTCGCGCCGGTAACGGCAATTTTTTTTCGTGACATGTTACGCGGGTCTTTGATAAACAAAATCATTCAGGCAGTCACGCAGGCCCGGCAGCTGAATGTCTTTACCGGATACCAGCGCCTTGTCGGCAGGGATCTTCCAGTCGATCTGCAATGCCGGATCATTATAAATAATGCCGCCTTCACTTGTCTTATTGTAAAACTGATCACATTTGTAGGAGAGTTCGGCTGTATCGCTGAGCACGGAAAAACCATGGGCAAAGCCCTTCGGCACAAACAATTGTTTTCTGTTTGCTGCGGAAAGTTCGATACTCAGCCACTGCCCGTACATCGGCGATCCTTTCCTGATATCCACCACCACATCGAGAATTTCACCGCTGATCACCCGAACCAGTTTTGTCTGCGCGTGTTCCCCCAGCTGATAGTGCAGGCCCCGGATAACGCCATAGGAAGAAAAGGACTGATTATCCTGTACGAATACATTCGGTAATCCGTTCGCCTGAAAAAGGCGCAGGCTGTAGGATTCAAAGAAAAAACCCCGGTCGTCCTGAAACACCGACGGTTCGAAAACAAAGACTTCCGGAAACTTGGTAGGTATAAAAGGCATGCTGTTTTATTTCGATTCGTATTGTTTATCGTAGTACTGCTGGTATTCTCCGGAAGTGACCTGTTGTATCCAGGTTTCATTGGCCAGATACCAATCCACCGTTTTTTCAAGTCCTTCTTCGAACTGCAGGGAGGGCATCCAGCCGAGTTCATGGTTGAGTTTGGTGGCGTCGATCGCGTAGCGCATATCGTGTCCGGGTCTGTCCTTCACATAGGTGATGAGTTCAGCGGACGTGCCGGGATCGCGGCCCAGCTTCTGGTCCATGATCCCGCAAAGCAGGTGCACGATATCGATGTTTTTCCATTCGTTGAATCCGCCGATATTGTATTTCTCGCCCTGTTTTCCTTTGTGAAAGATCACGTCGATCGCCCGGGCATGGTCTTCCACAAAAAGCCAGTCGCGGACGTTCTCCCCTTTGCCGTATACGGGCAGGGGCCGGTTGTTCTTGATATTGTTGATCATCAGCGGGATCAGCTTTTCCGGAAAATGATGCGAACCGTAGTTATTGGAACAGTTGGACAGGATCACCGGAAGTCCGTATGTGTGGTGATAAGCCATGACGAAATGATCGGCGGATGCTTTGGAGGCAGAGTAGGGCGAGCGTGGATCGTATGGCGTCGTTTCCGTAAAAAATCCTTCCTTCCCGAGTGAACCATATACTTCATCGGTGGACACCTGGTAAAACAGATGGTTCTGTGATTCGCCTTTCCAAAGCTGACGGCACACGTTGAGCAGGGTGACGGTGCCCATCACATTGGTCTTTACAAAGGACA
>CAZZYD010000263.1:0-5233 GCA_964658175.1 uncultured Puia sp.
ACATTATCCGCATCTATCTCCCGCCCGATGCCAACACCTTATTGTCTGTCACGGATCATTGCCTCAGAAGCCGCGATTATATCAATGTAATCGTCGCCGGCAAGCAACCTGAAATGCAGTACCTGGACATGGATGCCGCCATCAAACACTGTACGGCAGGTCTGGGTATCTGGGAATGGGCCAGTTCTGACAAGGGGGCTGAACCCGATGTCGTGATGGCCTGCGCGGGCGACGTGCCAACCCTGGAAACACTTGCAGCCGTGCAGATCTTACGCGAACAGTTCCCGGAACTGAAAATCCGCGTGGTCAACGTGGTCGATCTGATGACGCTGCAACCCAAAAGCGAACATCCGCACGGACTGAATGACAAGGATTTTGATGTGCTTTTCACAAAAAACAAACCCGTCATCTTTGCTTTTCATGGTTACCCGCTGCTGATACACCGCTTAACTTACCGAAGAACGAATCATGATAATATTCATGTGAGGGGCTATAAAGGCGAAGGAACCACGACCACACCTTTTGATATGGTGGTACTCAATGACCTCGACCGGTTTCACCTGGTCGGCGATGTGATCGACCGGCTGCCTTCGCTCGGTTCGAAAGGTGCGTATGCCAAGCAGTATCTCAGAAATAAATTACTCGATCATAAAGCATATATTAATGAATATGGCGAGGACATGCCGGAAATTCGCAATTGGAAATGGACCGTAAGATAGGAGGCCATTCGGAGCTATTCATAACCGCTTTTAAGCACGGTCGTTATCATTTTAAATCTGCCATTAGGTTCCACAAAACTTGATGCATGTGCCGGGATAATAATTGAATCTCCCGTTGAAAGCGCGTGTGACTGATTTCTGATAAAAAGACAGGCACTCCCATCGATCACCTGCACAAAAGTGTCGAACGGACTCGTTTTTTCCGTTAAGCCTTCCCCACTGTCCACAGATACAATGGAGATGTTTCCGGAAGACTTTTTAAGAATCGTTTTTATGACGACGGATTTTGCAACATATTCAATGATTTCGACGGTGATCATCGGTGTTGCTTTTTCCAGTTCTAAATTTTCTGACGCTTGATCTGTCATGGGATTATAAATTAATTTTGCAGGATGATTGGAAGGTATTACTTCGGGCTGCGCCGACTGTTATACAATTTGACTGTTTTGTTACAACATTCACATGTTCCCCAATCATATAATTATGTAAACTTTACAAACAATCATGTAACAAACCGGAATGGGGGTTTAGCGAACTTGTGGCATATAAATAATATAGCAGGATGACAATTCAGATAAATGCAGCCAAAATTTTTCATGTACACGAAATGTTTGAAAATACACTGAAAGACAGATTATCAGCAGAACTGAGACGATTCGATGATTATATCAGCGACCTGGAATTGCATATCACGGACGAAAATGGCATTAAAACCGGGACCAATGATATAAAATCAGTCTTGGAAGCCCACCTGAAAGGAATGAAATCCGTGGTCGTCACAGAAAAGGCTAATACGTTGGACGAATCCGTTAATGCAGCAATTGACAGGATAAAAGATTCCCTGGATTCGATGATCGGGAAGTCTAGAGACCAGCGACAAAAAGCAGACCAAATGGATTTGACAACAGATTAAAAAATTGAGAAGCGGATTAATACCGTCTTCCGACCAAAATCTACAGGATTTTCACCGTTAAACGAACAATTTGTACTTTTCAATGCTTATTTAGGCCGAAACCGCGTCTCATTGAAATTGTATATCAAGTATATGGTAAGCCTTCGCTGCAAAATGGTGGTGAAGGAAGAGCTTAAAACGCTCGGCCTGAGTTATTTTTCGATAAGTCTTGGGGAAGTTGAATTGATGAAACCGATCCAACCCGCTGAACGCGAAAAAATCCGGGCGGCCTTATTAAGATCTGGACTGGAATTGATGGATGATAAAAAATCCATTATTATTGAAAAGATCAAAGACATCATCGTAGAAATGGTGCATTACGAAGAAGACTTACCAAAAGTCAATTTCTCCGACTACCTGTCAGAAAAACTTAACTACAGCTACACATACCTGGCAAATCTGTTTTCTGAAACGGAAGGCACGACGATTGAACACTTCATCATTATCCATAAGATCGAAAGAGTGAAAGAGTTGATCATGTATGATGAATTAAGTCTCACCGAAATAGCCGACAAACTTCATTACAGCAGCATTTCCCATCTCTCCAACCAGTTTAAAAAGATCACCGGTCTGACGCCTTCTTTTTTTAAATCCCTCAAAGACAAGAAGCGGAACAATCTCGAAAATCTTTAACTGAATAAGTCCCATCCGGCCGTCCCTTCCTTTGATGATCGCTTCGTACAATTAAATGCTATATTTAGCCCAGCCTTTAAATTCGGATTCGTGACAACTTTTCATTCCGGCCTGCGACGCCTTTTCATTATTCCCCTCATCATCGGGGCCATGCGATCCCATGCACAGACATATGTTTCACTGAATCCGAGTTTATCCAACCAGGCAGGTTCTTTTGCTGATAAATCCAACCTGGCCATCGAAGTCGGCCGGCAATGGGACGTTTTTAGTCTCGGCCTGGTGTTCGGAAAAAACAGCCTGGCCAAACCGGTTGGCCGCGATACGACGACCTATTTCGAGATCCGTCCAAACCTGAATGTTTTTCAACAGGGCAAGTTCACCAATACTTTTACTGCAGGTATCGGCTATATATTCAATGCGAAAGAAAATTTACTTACTGAAGTCACCTCAGGTATTGAATATGCTTTCCGCCCCCAAATCCATTTCAACATCGTGTTTGGTCAATACTACTATAGCGGAAGAAACTCAGACAGCAATTCGACTTTCTTTGGCATCTCCTGCATGTACTATTTTTCGCCCAACACGGCAAAACCCCTCATTAAAAACGGAAGACAATAAAGAATCACTTTACTGCCAAAAGATCAACCTTTTCGATCACCGGATCGCTGGCGAGCAAATGAGGCGCATTCGCCATGAGCGCCTTCGCAATTTCACCGCCAAGATGCAGTTGGCGGCCTGCATCATCGGCAAACGTATCGAAGATGCCAAATGTGGAAGCTCCGATCTGTAAGGCATACCATTTCATGGTAAAAGGTTCAGCTTCTGCCAGCGGTAAGGCGCTTTGAATAAAAGCAGCCACGTCCTTTTCCTTTCCGGGTTTGGCTTCGAGCCTGACGAGCAATGCAAATTTTTCCATTTAGATGATGTTTTAATTGTTTTTGTTTTATGATTTTGTGAGGTGCGGGTTAGCGCTGCTGTATGATCACACACACATTGCTGCTGTCGAGCAGGGCAAATTCAAGCAGTCCCCAGGGCTGTTTCTTCACTTTCGGAAGGTTTGGATGAAAAAGCTGCACTTGTTTGTTTACAAGCTCCTGGTGAAGCGCTGCTATGTCATCGGTTTCGATCCGGATCTCAGGCCTGTCTTTTTGCGCATACTCATCATCCTCTTTTAAATGGATGGTGACGCCATCACGGGCGATAATGTAAAAAGGATGGGGTGGATTTGTTTCACTATACACAATGCTAAAACCAAGGCAGTCTACAAATAATTCCAGTCCGACCCGGATGTCCGAATAAAAAAGATTGGGAATGACCTTTATCAATTTCATATAACAGGTGATTAATAACGGATGTGATTTACCCTTGGCGACAGCCGGTAGGTCTTTCCTTTCCAGGTAAACGATACAAAGGCCATGCCGGGCGGCACTTCCACGCTGCCTTCGATCCCCTGCAATTTCGTCTGCCTGAGATCAATTTTTAAAAAACCCTTCCTGACGGGCATGGACGCTCTGACCCATTGCAGTTTTCCCAGTGCCGGTTTTATATTGATATCGGCAAATCCGGGCGACAGGGGCCGCACGCCGCAGATGGTGGCAAAAAAAGCATACAGCGGGGAACAACCCCAGGGATGGCAGTCAGATCTCGCATGACCCGGCACTTCGGCGAAGGTGGTCAGTCCTTCCTCCAGCATTTTCTTCCAGGGCGTAAGGAGTTCCGGGTATTCGTCAGCCAGTCCCGCTTTCCTGTATGCTTCCCCCAGGAAAAATCGGAAATACACTGATGACTGAATCAGGCTCGTGTCCATCGCCACGCGGCGGATCAGCAACGCCTGTTGATTTTCCGGAATGGCGCCGGCGAGCACAGCGAAAATATTGGAGTGTTGACTGAAAACGGTTTTGTCCTGCGTATCGGCGAGCAATTGTCTTTTTTCGTCCCAACAGGTGCGGTACACCTGCGTGGCAAGTTGTTTTGCCAAATGCGCATAGGCCTTTGCGGTAGTCGTATCGCCCTCGTATTGCATCAGCACAGCCGCCTGCTGAAGGGTAAATGCCCACTGCAAGGCGATGATGGAAGATCCGCCGCTGTTTCCGCCCATCGGTACGCCCCCAATCGCTTTATCATTATCCCAGGCCCACTCTTTTGTCCAGTCTACATAATTAAAATAAGGCGTTGGTCCCAGCACACCGGTTTTTTGATCGTAGTGTTCCTGGTACCAGTCGAGGATGCGCCTTACCGCCGGCAGCATCTGATGAACAAAACCAGGATCCGCATGATACATGGCATAATCGTGCAGCATGCTGATCCATAAAAGCGAATAGGTGGGCATTACCTGTGGTACGGCCACCGGAAAACGGCTTTGCGTGAGTCCTTCCGGAATCAGGCTTTGATAAAATTGCGAGATCGTGTTTTTGATCAACGAGCTGTCGAATCCAACGCTGTTGAGCACCAATCCCTGGATCCGGTTGTCACCGACATACTGCAATTGCTCGTAGTAGGCATCGGTGAGCAGATAGTCTTTGGTGCATATCTCCTGGGTATGCCAGGCTGTTTGCAAAATCCGGTTGAGGGTATCATCACTGCAGGAAAAACTGGCGGCCAGGCCGGCCGGTGCGTGGTCGTATTTTCCAAAAAAATCCTCGATCGTCAATGGCATGCTCCCGGTCTGAATAAACATCTCTACATAACGGTAGGCACGAAATGAAAGCGGACTGAAATGCCTTCTGCTGCCGCCATCGGACAGGAAGCGGTCGGATACGCCCAGCAGTTCTTTTCCATCCACTTCATTGCGGTTGCCTTTATCGTGGGTCGAATCCATCAGTGATTCGGCGTAGCTCAGCGTAATGCTGCTTTCTTTGCCACCGCTGATCACCAGTTCGGGAAAAGCGGTCGTTTCATATCCCTGATCAAAAAGCAGCGTCGTGCGGGT
>CAZZYD010000264.1:0-5223 GCA_964658175.1 uncultured Puia sp.
CTGGTGGCCGAACTGTTCAGCGGGAGGGGGATGCCACTAAAACTTGTATCCCGGAAAAAATTGCCCTGGTTCAGCAGCATGCGGCGTAACTGGTCGCCGGGCACCGTATTGCCAGTGGTATTCGCCAGGTTGATGGCGCCTTCCATTCCCGCCAGCATCGACAGGATCGTTTTGGCAGGGAGCGAATCTGTGTTGTCAAATGTATAGGTTGCAGGTACGGTATACGCCGGTGGGTTCGTGGGGTTTGTGTTGGCATTATCTTTCTTGCAACCTTGTAAAATATTAGTGGCGGACACGAGGGCGATCGCAGCGAATGAATAGAGTATGATCTTCATGATTGTTCGTCGTTGTTGATTTGGCTGCAACATTACCACGACAAACACCTGGCATTTTGCGCAATCAGGAAAACCGGTTTACAAAATCGGGAAACAAAAAAAACCTTTCCTTAATCGGGTGATGCAGGCAACTACCCGGGCCACCGGATGCGTTTTGAGTCGCCGTCTTCTGCATTCCGGTAATTTAAAGCAGTAGATTAGAAAAGACTACCTTCAGGAGATGACAACCTTTCCATTTGAATTTGAGGGCCAGTCCTACACAGCAGAAGCAGTAATCAAGAATAACAACGGCACCATCAGTTGTACCATACCGAGGATTCTGGACAAGGCAGGCAAGCCCGTGATGATTGAAGGATCGATTTATATTTTGAAATCCCCCAAAGGTTATATTCCCGATGCAACCCATATCGGTCTGTCGATCACCCGGGAGATCGCTGTCGGACTGGATCAGTATCTGAAAGATGCTAAAATCATTCAATACACACCGAAAGGAACCGAGATTTTATATGTAGATAAATTTATCGGAGCGCGCAAACAGGTGCAGGTAAAAAACAGCCAGAAAGCGTGGCGCGCGCAAAGTACAGAGGAATAAACAGGCGGAAAAAAAATGCCTGGTTGTGCATCAACCAGGCTCTGAAATGTCTTACAGTCTAGCTATGACTATTTCACATGTTTGTTGAGCGCCTTGGCCAGTTCAAACATGGATATCTGGGCTTTTACAAAAATCGGTTTGAGATTCGCATCAGCATTGATCATGCGTTTGTTTGCTTTGTCCTGCAGGTTATTCTTCTTGATGTAGATCCAGATCTTGCGGACAATCTCCGTGCGCGGTAATGGTTTTGATCCAACCACTTTTGCCAGTGCTTCACTCGGCATGAGTGGAGCCATAAACGCTGCATTCGGTTTACGTGCTGTTTTTTTCTTGGCTGCTTTTTTAGGAGCTGCTTTTTTTGCTGCCTTTTTAGGGGCTTTCTTAGCAACTTTTTTCGCTGCTTTCTTGGGAGCTTTTTTTGCCGCTTTTGCCATCGTTGTTGAATTTAATGGGGTGAATAATGGTTATTTGTACCCTCTAAAGTAGCATTTTTTTGAAAAAGCCCGCAGAACAAGGATTTAGCCGGGAAAAAGGTTTCAGTTATCTTTGCATTTATGGCAGTTCTGAAAAATGTGCAGTTTACGACGCTGATCAAGGCCGGGGGCCGTTTACGCGAATTTAATTTCCGGAAAAGCAACAGCCTGGGTGGCCCTTTGTACCATGTGGATGTGCCCGACGAGCGGGATAACCGCTACTACCTGCTCTATGTATTGGAAAACGGCCACTGGCAATGGCAGGAGTCCTCACTGCCCCCCTGGCTGATGGACGCCCTTCCGCTGATACTGGAGGCATTGGAGAAAGAACAGTAAACCCTGCTTCCCGGGCCTATGTGCTATGATATTTCATTTACGGTGCGGCTGAAAGAACTTTCGGATTATTTTCCGGACCTGGTCATTAGTCCCCAGCTTTCCCTCGAATTTCCTTCCATCGATCATATTGTGGGTCACCAGTATAGCGAGCACCCTGTTTTGTACCGGCCCGCTGGTTCCGGCGTGCTCCACTGCATCCCCATGGAATGGGGCTGCATTCCGTTTTATGTAAAGGAAGAAAAGTCCTTTCTCAGACAGCGGGCATCCATGCTCAACGCCCGGAGCGAACGCATCCTGTCAGATACGAAAAGTTACTGGAATAAAATCCGCAACCGGCGCTGCCTGGTGCCGGTGAGCGGCATCTATGAACACCGCGGCATCCGGGGTTGGAAAAAGAAAGTGCCCTACTTTATTACGCTGCCAAACGACCCGCTGTTTTTTTTGCCCGGCCTTTATTCGGTCACCGAATTACCCGACCTTGAAACAGGCGAATTGCTCCGCAGATTCACTTTTACGGTGCTCACGCGGCAGGCAAATACGCTCATGCAGCAGATCCACAACGATGGGGAGAACCGGCACCGCATGCCCTTGTTTTTACCGCGGCCACTGGCCGAAAGCTGGCTGAGTTCCGAACTCAGCCCGGAAGCATACCAGCAGATCCTCGATACCGAAATGCCGTCGGAGGCATTGCAGGCGGTACCCGTATTTACCCTCCGCGGAGGCACCGAAAGACCCGACGGCAAAGCAAAATATGAACCCTGGGCCTGGGACCAATTGCCCCCACTGGGCGAACTCAACCCTGCATAGCTATGTATACACGCGATCTTCTTTTCTTTTTCATCAATCTTTTCCCTTGCACGCACTAACGCAACTGGCACAGGTATTGAAAAAAACCTTTACGGATTTTCGGGAAAGGGATCCCCTCGGTCTCGCCGCGTCGAGTGCTTTTTTTACCAGCTTCGCACTCCCTCCCCTGCTGATCATCCTGATTTACATCTTCGGACTTGTATTCAACCGCCACGCCATCCGCGATCAGCTGTTCGAACATCTCGCGCTGGTATTGGGGAAAGACAGCGCACAAACCGTGCAACAGACTTCGCGGGGATTCGTACACCTGGCACACAATGAGCTGGTGGCATCGCTCGGTTTCATTTTTCTCATGTTCGTGGCCACCACACTTTTCAATCAGCTCTCTGTTTCATTCAACCGTCTCTGGAATGTGCAGCTGCATTCAAAAAAAGGGTTTTTACAGATTCTGAAACCACGGCTAAAATCCCTGGCGGCGATTTTTTTTACGGGAATCGTTTTTCTTGCCCACCTAAAAGTAGAATCCCTCCAACTGTGGATTTTCACCAACGCAGGCAGCCCGGGAAGTTTTAAACATATATTTTTTGTGATCGTCAGCAGCGGTCTTTCCGTGATCATCATCAGCGCCTGGTTCGCTTCGCTGTTCCGATTCATGGCAAGCGCCCACCCCGACTGGAGAACCGCCGTGGCGGGCGGTCTGCTCACCGGCATTTTTTACAGTATCGGCGAATTGATCCTCAGCCGGCTCCTCAATGCCAACAATATCAAAATGGTGTTCGGATACTCCGGATCATTTGTGGGTATCCTCCTGTATGTATTCTATGTTTCCTTTATTCTTTTTTATGGATGGATGTTTACCAGAAATCTTGCGGTCGTCTATAACAAACCCATCCGGCTCGATAAAGACGCCGTTGAATTTGTAATGACTGAAAACAGAAAACCCCGCGCCTAGACTATCTTCGCCGGACAATGCAACCCAGTATGAAAAAACAATTTTCCTTTTTACTTTTCGTCTTTGGCTTTTGTTATTTCGGGCAGGCCCAATCCCTGCACATACCAGCGTCTTCGCCGGTGCAATATGTAAAACAGGATTTTGGTCTTTCCACGATTGAAATTTCCTATTCAAGACCCGGGGTGAAGAGCCGTAAGATCTTTGGCGATCTTGTTCCCTATGGAAAAGTCTGGCGCACCGGTGCAAACAGCGCCACCACCATTCAGTTCGGCGACGATGTAACGATCGGAGGCGCCCGCGTAGCGGCCGGCAAGTATGGATTGCTGAGTATACCCGGCCCGGAGGAATGGACCCTCATACTTACAAAACAACTCGACGTAACCAACCCTGCCAACTACAAGGAAGACCAGGACGTGGTGCGGGTGAAAGTGCGTGCGCAGTCCTTCCCCTACCCGATTGAAAATTTCAGCATCGTACTGAGCAATGTCACGAATGCCAGCTGTGATCTGGCCCTGATCTGGGACAGGACACTCGTGGCGCTGCCCATCAAGACCGATGTGGATACGCGCATCATGGCGCAGATCGACTCGGCCATGCAGGGCGCAAACCCGCCTTATTTCGCCGCGGCCGTCTACTACACGGATAATAAAAAAGATCTCTACAAAGCCGCTGACTGGTTTAAGAAGGCCGCCGAAAAAGATCCGGACTCCTACCCGCTATTTTATCAGAAAGCCCGCTGCGAAGCAAAGCTGGGCAGGAAGGCAGATGCGATTGCCTCGGCAACGCGGGGGATCCAACTCGCGAAACAGGCAAATAACCAGGATTTTGTGGCCCTGAATGAAAAGCTGATCGCCACACTCCGGTAAATGAAGGATCAGTTTCTCTGTGCCGGTGTAATCCTGAATTCCGTTTTGTAAAAATTGCGGAGTATGCCGACATACTGGAACTGGCCGATCTTGTCTTCCGTGAGCAACTTAAAAAGCGTATCTGAACTCTCCACGGGCTGGTCGTTAAAGGAAATCAGGATGTCGCCGCTTACAATGCCTGCTTTGTCTGCCGGACTCCCTTCCATCACGGTGGAGATGAACAATGCCTGTTTATTGCTGAGCTCATTCATTGCCCGCAGTTTCGGTACCAGGCTGATCTGTTGCATGACGATGCCGAGCCAGGCTCTTTTTACTTTTCCAAAATGGATCAGCTGATTGGCGACATCCTTCGCGGTATTGATGCTGATCGCGAAACAAAGCCCCTGTGCGCCCTGTATGGTGGCCGTGTTGACACCGACGACCTCCCCATCGGCATTGATCAGCGGACCGCCGGAATTGCCGGGATTGAGGGCGGCGTCGGTCTGGATCATACTGTCCATCATCCTGCCCTGCTGACTGCTCAGCGTCCTGCCCAGGGCGCTCACGACTCCCGCGGTGACCGTATGTTGAAAACCGAGGGGATTGCCGATGGCGATCACGAGCTGACCAATCTGAAGATCTGCCGCATCTCCCAGTCGCGCGGGTTTAAAATCGACGGCCGAAATTTTCAGGATGGCGAGATCGGTGTCTTCGTCCGCGCCGAGTATCGTCGCCGGATGGCTGCTGCCGTCATAGAGAATCACTTTTACCTGCGCCGATCCCCGGATCACATGGCTGTTGGTAAAGAGGTATCCGTCGGAAGAAAACAGAAATCCCGAACCGGTCCCCGACAGGGTCTCCTTCCCTTTTTGGTTTGTGTATA
>CAZZYD010000265.1:0-5207 GCA_964658175.1 uncultured Puia sp.
ATGAATACAAATCAATCACTGGCCGGCAAGAAGATCATTTTATTTGGTGGCAGTTCAGGACTTGGTTTTGCCACAGCGAGGGCGGCGGCGGCGGAAGGTGCGCTGGTGACGATCGTATCCGGGAATCAGTCACGGATTGATCAGGCGCTTACTGCTTTGCCCGCTGGAAGTCGTGGCTTCGCCGTCGATCTCAGCGATGAACAAAAAATAAAAACATTTTGGGAAACCGCAGATTCACTGGATCACCTGGTATATACGGCCGGCGAAAACCTCACCCTTGAAAAGATCGGATCTACGGATATCGATACGGCGCGGTCGTTTTTTACGCTTCGTTACTGGGGCGCTTTTGCCGCAGTGAAATATGGAGCGCCGCATATCAATCCAGGCGGGTCGATCTCACTCATCAGTGGAACGGCCAGTGCCAGGCCGGCTGCCGGTTGGTCCATCGCCTCCAGCATCTGCGGAGCCATTGAAGGATTTGTGCGCGCAGCAGCCGTTGAACTGGCGCCGATCCGCGTCAACAGCGTAGTGCCGGGGGTCACGAAAACAAATTTATGGGACAGCCTGCCCCTGGCAGACCGAAACGCACTATACAAAAACATCGGCGAAAAAATGTTACTGCAACGGGTCGGCGAAGCGGAAGACATCGCCCTCGCATTTTTGTATCTGATGAAACAGTCTTACGGCACCGGACAAAATATCGTTGTCGATGGAGGCAGCCTGCTCGTGTAAGCGGGACACTTGTCTAGGAATGGCGGGGAAACAAAAAAGCCAGTGTAAACAGGAATACGTAGGGCGCGAGCACCACAAACACCGAGATCAGCAAATCCCTCTTTTTATTCGGATTGCTATCCCAGCTGCCCTCATATTTTACATAGATCTTCCGGTCGCGTTCATTGACGATAAAAATATGATGGAAGACGAGTGCGGTAAAAAGATATACCGAGGCGGCGAAAATAGTGGCGACGGGTTTTGATAAGAACCAGGCATGCATCACGATGCGCAAATAGGCCGCTTCGAGAAAAAGAATCCAGCCGCCGGCGGATAAGGCAAACAGGTACATGGTCTGTATGCGGGCATTGAAGTCGCGGTCAGTATACGATCGCTGGTAAAAATGATTGTAGATGTTGAAATACAAATAGTCAATAGGTTTCATAGGTTCGGGTGTTGGGTATATACGGATTACGGACCTTCTTAAACGTTTAATCGTACAGAAATCATACAGGAGACACCGGAATATTCGCGTTTTCAGGGGGTAAATAACCGTCTATTTTTGACACTTTTCCCAGTTCTGGCCTTTCTGCATCCCATCCGGGGAATCGGAGGCGGGAATCCCTGGTACGATAATTTTATACCTCAGCAAAAACAATTATGAAAGCGATCATCCTGCTGGTGAGTGTCTCTTTTTTTCTGGCCGGAGCCTGCGGAAACCGGCCCGATCATGCGTCCGACGCACCGCCGCCTCCCGGAAAAACGGTGACGGATACCACGGCACCGCAGATCATGCCCGGTTCTCCCGGTGGTGATACCGGCACATCACCACGACCAAAAGATACCGCCTACCTCCATCATCCGGACGCGAAAAGAGCCATGGATACGGCTACCCATCTTCCCAATAAAGACTAACCGGGTCCCCGGATCAGGGTTCTACGATATATACCTCAGGGGATTTTTCTTCCTGCCTGGCATGCATCACCGGGCAGTAGCCGGAAACGCCGCGATACAGTAAAATCGCGCCGATACCTGCACGAAGCACCCGCCGGCCGATAGATCTTTTTCCATCGAGCAGTGCCAGGGTGAGCAGGCTTACGCCCACCGTAGTGGAAATGAGGCGATGCTGGTCGCTGAGATTTTGTCCGGGCAAATGGGTATAATTGGGCAATATGTCTTCCATATCAATCTGTTTATACTTGTTGCAAAAAAATAGTGCCAGCTAAGGCAATGCGCCGGCCCAGTGAATGGCGTTGGCAAACATGGTAGTAAACGCTTCCGAGGTAAACAGGTGCGCATGGTGTCCCACCTGGAAATAAACATTCCGGGCCCTCACCGACGGATTGGTCCAGATCACCGGATGATCGCCCATGCGAATCGCGGAAGGTGGCTGATAACTGGATTCGTCGACCGTGGCGATCACATGCACCTTGTCACGCGGGTCTTTGTCATACGTATACCATTCATCGTCGGGCAGCGAAAAAACAGACGCCACATTTTTCATCACGGGATGATCCGGATCTTCCACATGCACCGTGCCGGTGGCGCGTGCGGCGATATAATTCTTAAACCTTATCCCACCCAAAAAATCGGAAAACCAATGCCACATCGGGTAGCCGTCGAATTCGCCCAGGAGGGAAGCATGATGGAATCCAATCCAGCCTCCGCGTCCCGCCGTAATATAATTTTCGAACGCGGCCTTCGCCTCATCCGACCAGTGATAGGGAGGAAAATTCAATTGGATGAACAATGCAAAGCGTGAAAGAAAGGCCGTGCTGATCGAATCGGTGTTGTTGATCACCGTAAAGTCAATCGTGGAATCTGCGGCATAACGATGCAGCCAGTCCAGCGCCGCAACAACAAATCCTTCGTGCAATCCGCCTCTTTCCGTGAGCACCAGCGCATGGCGGCGCGGCGTTTGGGCGAACAGGCCGTCCGATACTGCGAGACAGCAAACAAACAAGTGGAAAATAAACCATCTGTGCAGACAGGATCTTCGCATGCCCGCTAAAATAGTAAAATTTACCGCATGAAAGCGGTCGATGATGATCGACTATCCATGAGTCGACCCCCGTTCTTACAGTTTGAAAAATATCTTCTTCACATAAAGGAAATACAGGATCCCGGCTTCCAGCGCAAAAACAACCAGCGAGCCGATACAGGCGGCGATGAGGGCTGGCGTATGGATAAACCCGAGAAGGCCCCCGCTGACCTGCATCACATATCCGGTAAACCACCGGTCGCCCACGATCTCGAAAAAAAGATAAATGAAGATCGAATTCAAAGCAAACAGGCGGAAGAAAAAGAGCCCGCGAAAATGCTTTCCCACATCGATCCAGCCATAACAGACCGCCAGAAATAAAAAACAATAGCCTCCCGAAGCGAGCACGAAACTGCTGGTGGCAATGCGTTTAATGATCGGCGTTATACCCATCCAGTCAAGTCCGAAACCCAGGCACAACAGGATGCCGCCACTGATGAAAAGAATGGTGAGTTTTTCTTTTTGCGTCCGGCGGCCCAGGAGTAATTGTCCGGCAAGCACGCCCCAAATGGTATGTGCGGTGGTCGACACGCAGTTGATGGCGACCCAGCCGCCTTCATTGGTTTTATTCATCAGCAGGAGATCCACCCAGGATCCGAAATTATGCTGATCGGTGAAAGGCTGGTCAAACCGCGGAATATGCGTATAGCGGTATAATAATTCCGGGATCAGCAAACAGGCGGCACTCACCGCCAGCTGGGCCGGCACGGACCAGCGCATCACAAGAAATGCTACGAGCGTAGTGAAGGAAAGCTGGGTCAGCACATCCCATAGTTCGAAGGAAAGACCGTCTTTTCGTACGGCGTAGTCGAACACGCCCCAGAAAAAAAGCCATCCGCAGCGCTTGAGTACTTTTACAAATGACTGGTTCCAGGGAAGATTTTGTTTGTGTACGGAAAAGGCCATGGCCGTTCCGGCGACGAACATGAAAACAGGCTGCACCAGATCCCATAAATGCAGGCCATGCCAGAGATGGTGGGTAAACTGATGGAGGATGGTGCTGCTGACCCTGCCCGTCGCCAGTGGTTCGAGGTTATCGAAAAGCCGGGTACTTTCCAATGTCAGCATCACCATCGTGATGCCGCGTAAAAAATCCAGGGATGACAATCGCCCGGTGGTAACGCTGGGTTCTTTCATGAGAGCTGTATCCGGGCTTTTATTCCTTGATGTTCCTGAGGGTTGTAGTGCCAGCCCCGTCGAGGGTGAGCGTCATCGGTTTGTTTGTTTTCCAGGCGCCGCGCGTGAAATCGGGCACATCCATCGATTTGGAGCGGTTGGCGACAGACTGCTCACTCAGCGGGGAAATGCAACTCCAGAGCGCCGCATCGTACACTTCATGATCCAGCGGAAGGCCGTTGCGCAGGCAGTCGATCAGCCGCCAGTCCATGATAAAATCCATTCCTCCATGTCCGCCGATCTGTTTGGCAAATTTTCCGACATGCTTTACAATCGGCAGCGTATATTTTTCTTCCAGGTCCTTCATCTCTGCGTCGGAGATCCATTCCTCCGCTTTTCCCAACGCGATTTTTGCCGGTTCGGGCCATTTGCAGGCGATGCCCTTGGTGCCGGTAAGCTGGTGGATCCGTGAGTAAGGACGCGGACTGGTCACGTCGTGCTGCAGCATGATGGTTTTTCCTTTCATCGTGCGGATCGTGGTCGTATTCATATTGCCGCGGTATGTCTTGTTGGCAAACTCGGCAAAAAACGGATCTTTCGCCGCATCGGCTTTTGCCCGGGCTGCCATCAGAAAATCGTCGGAAGATGTGGACACCAGGTAGTCCATCTGGTCGCCGCGGTTGATATCCAGGCATTGGGCAATCGGGCCCAGACCATGGGTTGGATAGAGGTTTCCGTTGCGGCTGGCGTTTTCCCGCAGGCGCCACATATCGGCATACCCTGTTTTACTGAAATTGAGGTCAAGCAGGTTATGCAGGTAGGCACCTTCCGTGTGAACCAGTTCTCCGAAAACGCCGTTGCGGGTCATATTGAGGGTCAGCAATTCAAAGAAATCATAGCAGCAATTTTCCAGCATCACGCAATGCTTTTTCGTTTTCTCCGATGTCTCCACCAGTTGCCAGCAATCGTCGAGCGTAACGGCCATGGGCACTTCCGTCGCGACATGCTTGCCATGGTTCATGGCATAGAGCGCAATCGGCGTATGCATCCGCCAGGGCGTGGCGGTATAGATGAGGTCGAGGTCCGGCCGTTCGATCAATGTCTTCCAGCCATTGTCGCCTGAATATTCCGCCGCATTTGGGAGACCCGCAGTAGCAAGGATTTTCTGCGCCGATTTCACGCGGTCGGGAATTTTATCGCAGAGCGCCACAATTTCCACACCTTCGATAAAGGACATGCGTTTAACCGCGTCGGGACCACGCATGCCCAGCCCGATCATCCCCATCCGTACTTTGGGAATGGCCGGTGCGGCATATCCGCTCATGTTGAAGCCTGCGGC
>CAZZYD010000266.1:0-5153 GCA_964658175.1 uncultured Puia sp.
TGCGGCGAGCATCCGACGATTACCGCGCCGGTGGACTACGAACAATTCTGCGGCATGAAGGCCGTGGAAGAAAAGCCCCTCAAGGAAATTACCGCCAGGGAATTATACGACTGGCAGGTGACGGGAAAAAAATTCCAGCTCATCGATGTGCGGGAACCGCACGAATACGAGATCGTCAACATCGGCGGAACACTGATCCCGCTGGCCACTGTGTTGGAAAATGCCGACCAGATCGTACAGGATATCGATGTGGTGATTCATTGCAAGGTCGGGGGACGAAGCGCCAAAGCGATCCGCCTCCTGGAAGAAAAATTTGGTTACCGCAACCTGTACAACCTGAAGGGCGGCGTGCTTGCCTATGTCGACGATGTAGAGCCGGCGCTCATGAAGTATTAATGAGTTGAACCCATAAAAAAATCTCTTCTGCGTGAACAGAAGAGATTTTTTATTTTAGGAAATGACCGGACGGAATCAGAAGGCGTTTGCTTCGGACTTGGCGCGGTTGTAAGCGCCATAGCCTTTTTCTGCTACGTCTTCGGCTTCATCTTTGGCGCTGTCGAATTTTTCCTTCACCCCGTCTACAAAATCATTGAACTTATCTTTCAGGGAATCCAGTGCGTCGTTGCCACCTTCGGAGATTTTCCTTCTGGTCTCGGTTCCTTTGTCGGGTGCAAATAAAATACCGATGGCAGCGCCGATGGCGGCTCCGGCTACAAATCCCAGTAATGTTTTTGCTGTGCTCATTGTGTTTGTTTTTAATAGTGAAGACAGATGGTTGGTCTACAACTGTATAATAGTAAATTCCCTGCCAGATATCACTAAATGTCTGAAAAAAAGAATTTATTCCAAAAATTTTTCAAGATAAGGCGGTCGCGGGCTGCAGCGACCATTTCATCATCTTGAGTTTCGACAACAGGTGCATGATGCCGTTCAGCTGGTACCGAACCATTTTACGGCTGTTTTCCGAGAGAAAGGGTTCATTCAATACTTCCTGATACATACGGAGAATAAATTTTTCTCCCAGTTTCAGGTCATTGATTTCATTTTTACCATTCGTAAACTGGCTATATTCCGCCTCTCGCCGGATATTATTGCAGCTCGCCTTATATGCGGCGCCCAGCTGGGCTCCGAGCGATTCGAGGTGAGCGATCAGCTCGTTGGAATATTGTCTGGCTTCCTGGGCCAGTTCCAGTATGGAAAACCTGAATTCTTTGCCGGGAACGGCGCCGGCCATCCTTTCTGAATAATCTCTGACGGACTGCAATGCAGCCAGGAGACTTTGCATTTTGTCCAGAACCGTCTTGGGCGTGTTTGGCGTTACGGAAATAAGCATGGCAATCGTTATTTCAGATGATAAGGACAATTGCTGTACCAACATTCGTTAAAAAAAACTGCCGCTATACGATGGTATGGCGGCAGTAATATAAAGGCGCATAAAAATCAGATACTGGATCCCCTGATCACTTTCAGTAATACGGCAATGATGGCAATCACGAGTAAAATATGGATGATTCCACCCACATGATAACCCAGAAAGCCGATGGCCCAGGCGATAACTAAGATAACTGCGATAACATACAACAGGTTGCCCATAATGAAGATTTAAATAGTGATTATTCGGTTGTTTGACTGTATATAGAGAAAATATTGCCAGCGGTTAACTGCCTGATCTGTCTATGCTTCCGGTAAGTATGGGGAATTCACTCTACACTTCTTACTGCAATACACTGTCAAGCACTGAATTGACGATCTCCCGGGTGAGTGGCTTACCCAGAAATATATCTGCGCCCTGGCGCATGGCAGCAGACTGATCGGCATAGCTGTCGTTGGCTGTTACCATAATCACTTTGACCAGCGGATAATTGTTTTTTACATATTGTATGAACTCGATGCCCTTGCCGTCCGGCAGGCTGTTGTCGAGGAATATCACATTTGGAATCCTGGAACTTAACTCCATGGTGGCTTCTGCCAGGCTTCCGGCAACACCGGTATCCACATTGCGTCGGCGAAGTATATTTGACAGCAGAAAACAAATGTCGGGTTCATCATCAACGATCAAAACTTTCGGGCTGGGGTTTGACTTCAATTGCATATATCGCTGGTCTGTGCGCTGGTAATGTTCCAATTGTCCTGCCAAAAATTTAGACTGCCGTTTAGCCTTTAATTTTACCTGAACAGCTTCCAACCACCAGATCTGCGTACTATGTTCCACAAATGTGGGGTGCGTTTTAATTATGGTACGCCATTTGGACATCTAACACTACACTTAAACACAAGCATATGATAAAGCCCGCAGAAATGACTACGCTGAGCCAGGTAATGGAAAAGTTACGGCTCAAACGTCAGGACAATGAGTTCCGCATGTCACCGGAAGGCTTTGGTGCGGACAACGGCAAATTTTACCATCCGGAAGACCTCAAGATCGTTAGGACTTATCGTTTCGAAGGCGAATCCGATCCTTCCGATTCTTCTATCCTGTATGTGATAGAAGCCAATGACGGCATGGTCGGTTACAGTCTGGATGCCTATGGCGCGTATTCAAACCACGACGATGATCATTATGATGACTTCATCCGGAAGGTGCCCGTGGAAGAACGCGATGAACAGTTGCTGTTCGCTGATTAAACAACATGAATTAGCCCCACCTAGTATCTATTTTTGTACTGGGTGGGGCTAATTTATTATTTTACCGCCCCGATGATTAAAAATTATTTGCTTCTGTTTCTGCTGCTTGTGGCTTCAGCCGGCCGTGCACAAACGATTTCCATGCTTACCGAAAACCATCCTTGTTCCCTGCGCGGACTCAGCGCGGTCAGTGACCAGGTGATCTGGGTTTCCGGATCCAACGGCACCGTCGGCTTGTCTGTGGACGGCGGCGACAGCTGGCGATGGATGGCCGTCGGTCATTTTGAGAAAACTGAGTTTCGGGATGTGGAGGCGTTTAGCGATAAGGAAGCGATTATTATGGGAATAACCGAACCCGCCATCCTGTTAAAAACTACTGACGGCGGTCAAAGCTGGCGCACCATTTTTCGTGATACCACCAAAGGAATGTTTCTCGACGCGATGGATTTTCACGGATCCAGCGGTCTGCTCGTCGGCGACCCGGTCAACGGCCGGATCTTCCTCGCCAGAACTACTGATCAGGGTGAAAATTGGCAACCGGTCGTCCCCGCCCCTGCCCAGGCACCTCTCGGTGCCGAAGCTTTCTTTGCTTCCAGTGGCTCCAATATCTCTTTCCTTCCAAACAGCGATCGTTTTGTATTTGTATCCGGCGGTCAGGCGTCTGCTTTATATATCGATTCAACAGAGCGCATACCCCTTGCCGTGAAACAGGCTGCTGAAAGCGCAGGTGCCAACAGCATTGCCTTCCCGGCGTCGGATACAAGTGTCGGTATCATCGTCGGCGGAGATTTTAAAATAGATAGTCTGACAGATTCAAACTGTGTCATCCTCCACCTCCCCGGCTTCGCTCAAACAAGGCCATTGATTCCACCGCATGGATACAGAAGCTGCGTAGCCTCTGCCGGCTTGAACCATTGGATCACCTGTGGCACCAGCGGGGTGGACTGGTCGGCCGATAACGGAAATACCTGGAAGATGATCAGTGCCCGCGGGTTTCATGTTTGCGGCAAATCAAAAACAGGAAACCGCATTTTTCTGGCCGGATCGAAAGGCAGCATCGGCGTGCTGGTTCCGTAACCGTTCAATTAACTCATTCGGATCGCAGGCTTTGGACAGGATTTGCCTGCGCGGCCCGGATCGCCTGGAAACTGATGGTGCAAACGGCCAGGAAAATAGCCAGTAGTCCGGCGAGTGCAAACATCCACCAATTTAAATCTATCCGGTAAGCAAAGGCTTCAATCCATTGCTGCATCGCCCACAACGAAACCGGAATGCCGATGGCGATCGATACCAGCACCAGCCTGATAAAATCTTTTGACAACAGCAGCGTGATCCCTTGCACGCTCGCCCCGAGCACTTTGCGGACACCGATTTCTTTGGTTCGCTGCAACGCTGAAAAAGTAGCCAGCCCGAATAATCCCAATGAGGAGATGAGCACGGCAATCAAGGCGAATGTAAAAATGAGTAAAGAGGTCTGACGGTCCTGCTGATACATGGCCCTGAATGATTCATCCAGAAACTGGTACTCGAAAGGTTTTCCGGGAAAAAAATCTGCATAGACTTTTTGCATGCCGTGGATCGCTGCGGGAATACGTCCGGACGGAATGCGCACCATATAGGTATTGAACCAGGATGGATCTTTAAATACAACCAGGGGAGTAATTTTTGAATGCAGGCTTTTGAAAGCAAAGTCTTTTACTACGCCCACGATCTGTCCTGTCCTTCCCTTAAAAGTAAAACGCTGTCCGATCCAGGGAGCATGTATGGCAAGTTCTGCAATGGCAGTTTCATTGAGGATAACATTGTTCCGGTCTGACTCTTTGCCTGGCAGGAACCAGCGGCCCTCCTTCAGCTGTACGCCGGTGACCCGTAAAAAATCCGCGTCGGCAGACAATTGGGCAATTTTGGGATTGAAGGAACTATCGTGTCCGTCCCAGTCCGCATTACCGGAAGATACACTTCCGATTTGCACGATGGACTGATTCGACATGGTGACGTCCTCGACATTTCCCCGCGCGATCAAAGCTTGCTTCATCGTTTCCATCAGCAAATCCTTTTTGGAACGGTCCAGATCCCAGGGCACGTGAAAATCCAGTACCTGAGCCCGGTTATATCCAGGATTTTTCTGCTGTACAAACTGCATCTGCCGGTAAATGACGATCGTTCCGGCGATCAGCGCCACCGAAAAACTAAATTGCAGGATCACCAGCCCTTTCCGGAACTGACTGTCTTTTATATTCAGCAGACTAAATCCCCTGAACACACCGAGTGGCCGTATAGATGACAATAGCAAGGCGGGGTAAATACTATTAAGTACAAAGGCGCCCAGCAGCGTCGTACCTGCAATTTTCCATATCAGGGAAGACGTCAGGGTCAGCACAAAGTGTTTTTCCGTCAGCGTATTGAAAGCCGGAAGCACCAGCTGTATCAGCAGGATCGTGATCGCCAGGGACATCAGGCTGACCAGCAGGGATTCGGTCAGGAATTGCAGGAACAGCTGGCTTCTGCTGGCGCCGATGATTTTTCGT
>CAZZYD010000267.1:0-5128 GCA_964658175.1 uncultured Puia sp.
TCGCTATTTTCTCACTCAACAAAGCTCCGGTTTGAATCAAGGAAAAGGGCGGGCAGGTCATTTTCTATCATCCAGATTTTTGACTGCTTCGAATCAGAAACATATACAATCCCCGATTCCGAAACGCTAATATCATTGAGTCCTGTGGCGCCGGGGATTTCAATTTTTTTCAGGATACCTCCTTTGATGATGTCGATGACCACCACACTGGATATATCTGCGGCGTATAATCGGTTACCAAAAATACCCAATCCCTTGGGCGCGTTCAATCCCGTGATCCAGGTTGAATCATAGCGTTTACCATCGGAACTTAGTTTTGCGACACCGCCTTTGTGGTCAGCTGCCCAGCCGTCGCCGTCTATCAGCGAAACAAAGAGCGTATTGTCCGCAGGGTCGGGCAATACGGATTCAGGCACGGCGACGATCGTATCGGTTTCCCAGAGTTTGTTCAGTTTATGATGCTGTGCGCAGAGCTGTGTGGAACCGAGTATCCCGAGAAAGAACAAATATTTTTTCATGTGGCTCGTTTATTTTTTAACGCCGGCATCGTCCTGGTGTTTCCAGAGATCCTGAAATACCGCATTGTTGGTTCGAAGATATTCAAAGCTTCCTTCACCAACAATCCTTCCCCGCTCCAAAATATACACATAATGAAATTTTGGCAACAGGTGAAGCCGGTGAATCGAAGAAATGATCGCCTTGTCTGCAAATGCTTCAAACAGGTGTTCGTAGATCAGCGATTCTGTTTTTGGATCCACGCTGCTGGTGGGCTCATCCATCAAAACGAGGGGACTGTCGCGTGCGGCCAGGATGCCCCGCGCCAGCGCCAGGCGTTGTTTCTGGCCGCCATAAAGGTTTACACCCTTTTCCCTGATATCGGCATTCAGTTTTTGCGGTAGTTGGTTGACGACCTCGGTAAAATGCGCATCGGCGCATACCTGTTCCACTTCTTCCGGGGTAAAGGGCAGGCCGAGCGTGATATTGTACAGCAGCGTATTTTCAAAAATTTCCGGCTCCTGCGGAAAAAGCGTGACGGCCTCATTGAATCTTTCCAGCGACATGGCATGTCCATCCAGCGCGATCAGGGCACCGGGCTCGGGCTCATACAGCCCGCGCAACAAAGAGAGCAGGGTGCTTTTGCCGCTGCCGCTTTCGCCGATCAGCGCGATCCGTTCACCGCGACGTATCCGTAACTGAAGTTCGTGGAGACTCTGAGCCTGCTGTTGCCGGTCGTAGATGTCGTGGTGCGAGAAATTCAGGTGGGCGATTTGCAGCACCTGCCAGTTTTCAGGAAGGCCTTCCGGCTCATCGGCCCGGTGCCGGGCTGCATAAGCAGTACTGATGGCTGCGGCAGTTTCCACATAGGTATTGTATTGAACGATATCGGTATACTGCCAGGCGATATCCTGGAAAACGCTCGTAAACTGGTTCACGTAGGCGAGCAGGGTCACCAGTCCGCCCACGTAAAATACGGATCCCGGTACATGATGCTGGTAGATATATCCCAGGGTGATCATGCCGTAGATCAGCACGATCATCATTTCGGCAGAAAACCATTTCCATTCGTTGATCAGCGCGCTTTTCCGGAAGGGTAGTAAGATCTGCTGCACCTTCGTCATCAGACCGGTTTCCATACTTTTTTCCAGGCGCAGGGTGATCACGGTCATGATATTGGAGAGGCTGTCAAACAGCGTGGAGGAAACCACATGCTCTTTTTCATTGACCGCTTCCAGCGCGCGGATGAATGGTTTGTCGAAGCGCCGGATGATGAAAATAGTGCTGATGCCCATCAATACCGCGATGCTTCCGAACAGGGGAGAGAAGTACAGCATCGCGATCACGGAAAAAACAAATTTCGACAGTGCATGCACGTACATGAACCCGCGGTCGAAAAATTCACGCAGGGCCTCATACGCTTTTCGGATCCGGTTGATGGTGGCGCCACTGTGGTGATCCTGCTGCCATTTTACCGGCAGGTGAAGGACCTGGTGGTATTTTTCCTGCAGGAAATTCCGGCTGAGCTGAAAAGAGAGCGTGCGCTCCATGATCCGGGCTGGTCCGTGCAGACACCATTGCGCCAGCGTGATCGAGATATAGGCTGCGACATAGATGGTGGCAAAATGGAGGATATGCGCGCTGTCCCGCTGGATCTTTCCGACAAACCAGCCAAAGAGGATTGGATTCAGCGAGCTGATCAGGTTGGAGCCGATAAACAGGCAATATACCAGCACAAATTTTTTCTTCTCCCTGCGGGCATATTTCCAGGCCGTCCGCAGCAGGGATATATAGGGGTTCGCCATGCGTGTTCAAAGGTAGGTGGGAACAAAGTTTTTTTTGGCAGATTCTACCCAATGCAGGAGATTCGTAATCAGTTACGTAATTCATAATTTATGGATTTTTATAATAAAACCGGAAAAATGGCCATCGGCAGCCGCCTCAGGCAGCTGAGTGAACTGGTTACCCAGCAGGCATCGCAGGTTTATGCGATGTATGGTATCGAACTGCATCCAAAATGGTTTCCGGTATTTTATGTGCTGGCGGACGGTGCTCCGAAATCGATTTCGGCCATTGCGGCAGAAATCGGCCATTCGCATCCATCCGTGAGTACGATCGTTCGGGAGATGGGGAAGAAGAAACTGGTGACCGAACGGAAGGGCGCTACGGACGGACGCAAAAATTTTATCCGTCTTACGGCCCGTGGGGAGGCCCTGCGCGAGGCGATCCAGGTACAGTATCAGGATGTGAGCAGCGCCGTGGAACAGGCCATGCAGGAAAGCCAGTATAATTTATGGAAGGCCATGGAAGAATGGGAATTTCTGCTAAAAGAGAAAAGCCTACTGCAGCGCGTTCGGGAAGCGAGGAAACAGCGGGAAGCAGCGGGCGTGCGGATCGTTGATTATTCGCCCGCCTATGCAACCATCTTTAAACAACTCAATGAAGCCTGGATTACGGAAAATTTTGTGATGGAAGCGGAAGATCACCATGCCCTGGATCATCCGGACGAACACATCCTGGATAAAGGAGGTCATATTCTGATCGCGCTGTACCAGGGGAAGGCCGTGGGTACCTGCGCCTTGATCAGGCAGGACGATCACCGGTTTGAAATGGCGAAAATGGCCGTTGCTCCGGAAGCGAAAGGTCTTGGTATCGGATGGCTGCTCGGGCAGGCTTTTATCGCCCGTGCCCGGTCTGCAGGCGCTACCAGCATCTACCTCGAAAGCAATACGAAACTGGTACCGGCCATCAACCTGTATAAGAAACTGGGTTTTGTAAAGGTGAATGGCGCGCCTTCTCCCTATGAGCGCTGTAATATTCAGATGGAACTGCAGCTGTGATCCATGGTGGCACCAGATAGCCTTTGTATCTTGGCCATGGCTGGCGCACATAAAACAACAAAGCCCTTTTGCAAGGGCTTTGTTGAACATTTCTGTAATGGTTTGCTTGGACGGCAAAACGTAATCATAGGTTTTTCACGGATTAACTGGCTTTCAAAACGGATTGGATATAGATCAAAAGTACACCGATGAATGATCATGCACAAGCGAGGAACTGCGCTATTTCTGTAGGAATAGTACGTTGCAAACCTACTCATCTAAGGGGTGATCGCTAAGGATGGTAAAGGAATACACCTATGATGAAAAATTCCGGGAATGATTCCCGGATAAGGCAAACAAAAAATCAAATCAAATCGCTCCCATGAATGGCAGGATATATCTCTTCACATTGCTTTTTTTATTTTCTGCGCAGCAAACGCTGGGGCAGGATCAAATCAAACTTTCAAACAAAGACAGAAAACGCGATGTGGAGATCACCTCTACCGCAGGTGTTATTGTCCTGCGCCTGAATGATTCGACAGTGCAGCACCGCGACAATTTTTTACGCCTGATAAAATCGCATTACCTGGACAGCACTTTGTTGCACCGGGTGATCAGAAATTTTGTGATCCAGGGAGGAGATCCCGACAGCCGGCAGGCGCCACCCGGAAAGGAACTGGGAAACGGTGGTCCACCCTATACGATACCTGCTGAATTTTTTCCCTTTCTTTTTCATGCGCGCGGTGCGCTGGGCGCCGCACGCGACGACAATCCTCTCAAGGCAAGCAGCGGCAGCCAGTTTTATATCGTGCAGGGAAAAAAATATACTGACAGTACCCTGGATTCGCTGGAACGCGTCAGCGGAAGAAAAATTCCGGACGCCCAGCGGGAAATCTACAAGACCATCGGCGGCCTGCCGAAACTTGACCAGCGGTACACGGTTTTTGGAATGGTGATGAAAGGTATGGAAGTGGTGGACCTGATCGAAACGGTTCGGACGGATTCGCTGGACAGACCTGAAGAGGATGTACGGATCATCCATACACGTCTGATCAAAAGAAAGAAAAATAGCATTGACCCCTGGGGTCAGTAAATGGATGGCTGCACACTCTGCGATGCCTGCGGTTTTACGGAATCATTGTCGTAATTGCCCATCCGGTTGATCTTGGCGCTTTGCCAGGCCACTTCCTGCCATTGCTGTTTGTTCAGGCGGAAAAAATCGATGAAGCTGATATAATTGTGAATCGTCGTTTCGCTGTTGTTGATTTTGAACGTGAGATTGGCGGTTCCATAGATCCACGCAAAATTACCATCGATGGAGGCTGTTCTTTTTTCTGCCACGATAGAAATAAAATGAAGGTTTCCGGAAGCAATGCCTTTCAGCAAAGATGCCTTGCTGTCGATGCTGCCGTTGGAATGAATGTAAACCAGGTCGTCCGCCAGGTATTTGGAGAGGATGGATGTATCGTTTGCCGACATCGCCATAAACCTGCGGTATTGAAGATCCATGAGCTTTTGTTGCTGATAGCTCTGACTCCGGCTTTGAAACGACAGAAACAGGGTCAAAAAGAAGAAAATAGGGAATTTCGGCACGGCTCAAATGTCGGAATTATTTTAATTCGGACAGATTGCTTTTATTCACGGGCAACTGCCGAACTTTTCGCGGTTACTTCCCGGATGATCGGCTTGCAACGGCTATTTCCTTAATCCCCTATATTTGTTTGCATGGTGATTGTCTGTTCGCAGGCAGTGGAACCTCTATAAAATAAAAAGGGGACAAGATAAAAATCAAGTCCCGTTTTAAAATCCAATAT
>CAZZYD010000268.1:0-5125 GCA_964658175.1 uncultured Puia sp.
CTTATCCTACGCCTATGCCGCCGATACAGGGTATGATGAATCGATCGTGGAAAAGGTTGCCGGGGTGGATCTGCTTTACCATGAGACGACCTACCTGAAAGACCTGGAAGAAAGGGCGAACAAAAGATTCCATTGCACGACCGTACAGGCAGCCACGATTGCGCGGCTGGCAAATGTAAAGAAGCTGATCATCGGTCATTTCAGTTCCAAGTACGACCGGCTGGATGATTTCCAGCTCGAAGCCAGCGCCGTTTTCCCCAACACAGACCTGGCTTTGGAAGGTGTGACGTACAGGGCTTAGCGGGTATGCATGAGATAATCAATCCCACATCCATTCAATGATTCGTCGAGTCGATGGAAGGTGATGCCACCGGGCGTGCACTGCTTTGGATGACGGTGCGGGATGGTCGACGGTGCGGCAGATCGATCGGTATTGAATGGCACTTATGCCCGTTTCGCGTGTGGGATTGTAAGCGATGCGCAGGTGTTAAAAATCCCGTTGCAGCAGGTATCCTGCCAGTTCGCGCAGCGGATCCTTATCCGCCGCCGGCACTTCAATGGCCTGCAGGGCATCCGCCGCGCGTAACGTATAAGCTTCTTTTGCGTCCCGGGCCGCCTCGTCCACCCGGCATTCGCGGTAGATCTGCAGCATGGCTTCCACCTTTTCCGGGAGATCATGCTGCATCAAGCGGGTGATCGATTCTTTTTGTGACGAATTGGCTGATTCCAGCGCCTTGAGTAAGAGAAAAGTTTTCTTATTGGCAAGAATGTCCCCACCAGGCTGTTTCCCGAATTTCAGGGGATCGCCAAAGGCGTCGAGGTAATCATCCTGCACCTGGTAGGCGAGTCCGAGGTTGATGCCAAAACTGTACAGGTGTTCCTGATCAAGCGCCGGAGCTCCGCCGGCAACAGACCCCAGCTGCAGGCTTACGGCCAGCAACACCGCGGTTTTCAGTTCGATCATCTTTAAATAATCCGCGAGTGACACCCGATCGGCCTTTTCGAAATCCATATCCAGCTGCTGTCCTTCGCACACTTCTTTTCCGGTGCGGTTAAACAACTGCAGTACCTGCCGCAGTGTTTCGGTGCGCGTCTGGTTGAGGTATTCGTAAGCACGAACCAGCATCACATCGCCGGCAAGCAGGGCGGAGGCCTCACCATAGCGGATATGTACCGTCGGTTCCCCGCGGCGCAAAGGTGCACGGTCCATGATATCGTCGTGGATCAGCGTGAAATTGTGAAACAGTTCCAGGGCGTTGCCGATGGTCCAGGCATCTTCCTGCAAAGGAGCGAACAATTCATTGCCCAGCAGACACATCACCGGACGGATCCGTTTGCCTCCCAGGGATAAAAAATATTCGGCGGGATCATACAGATTGGCCGGCGCCGCAGGAAAATGGGCGGTCTCGAACCGGCTGTTGAATGCTGCGGAAAGCGCTTCGAAGCGTCTCAAATGTTTATTCTTTTTTGCCGCCGGTCAACACCCATTCGTAATCGAGCTGGCGTTTGGCGAGGTTTGCGGATACTACCTTGATTGTAACCCGGTCGCCCATCCGGAATTGCCGGCCACTGCGTTTGCCGACGAGGGCATAATCGGATTCGATGTGGCGGAATTCATCATATTCCATCAGGCTGTTGATGCTCACGAGTCCTTCACATTTATGCGCGACGGTCTCCACCCAGAAGCCAAAGGCGGCGACACCGCTGATGACACCCTCAAATTCATCTCCCACAAAATCCTTCATGTATTCAACCTGTTTGTATTTGTTGGCGGCGCGTTCGCTTTCCATCGCGGCCCGCTCCCGTTCGCTGCAATGCTTGCATTGCTCGTCCAGTTTCTTATCTGCCTCGACCTCTTTGTCAATCACCTGCTGCAGTATCCGGTGGGCCAGCACATCGGGGTAACGCCGGATGGGCGAGGTAAAATGGCAGTAGAATTCAAAGCCGAGTCCGTAATGACCAATATTGTCGGTGGTGTACACGGCCTTGGCCATCGTGCGGATGCCGAGCTGTTCAAGCACGTGCTGTTCGGGTTTGCCTTTGACATCCTGCAACATGGTATTGAAAGATAAGGCGATGCCTTCGGGAGATTTTATATCGAAATGATGCCCGTACTTTTTTGCGAACTCTATAAAAGGCGTCAGTTTATCCTTGTCGGGTTTATCATGTACGCGGTAAGGAAAAGGGATCGGTTTTTTCTTGATCCGGAGCTTGCTCACATGCGTGGCTACGGTTTTATTGGCCAGCAGCATAAACTCCTCGATCAGCTGGTGAGACTCCTTGCTCTCTTTGACCATCACACCAAGTGGTTTTCCTTTTTCATCCAGTTTAAAGCGCACTTCAACGGAAGAGAAATTGATCGCGCCTTTTTTAAACCGCTGTTTGCGGAGGCGCTGCGCGATACCGTGAAGCAGCAACAAATCCTCTTCATATTTGCCGGTCTTTGTTTCGATCACCTGCTGCACATCTTCGTAAGTAAAGCGGTGGTCTGAATGGATCACCGTCCGGCCAAGCCAGTAGTCTTCCACATCCCCTTTTCCCGTCAGCACGAACACAGCGGAAAAAGTCAGCTTGTCTTCATTCGGCCGCAGCGAGCAGAGCTCGTTGGAGATACGTTCGGGCAGCATCGGATTCACACGGTCGGGGAGGTATACGGAGGTGGCGCGCTGGTATGCTTCTTCGTCGAGCGGCGTGCCCGGAATTACATAATGACTGACATCGGCGATGTGCACGCCGATTTCATACCGGCCGTTTTTGAGGGCCTTGAATGAAATGGCATCGTCAAAATCTTTGGCGTCGGCCGGATCGATGGTGAAGGTGCGCGTTTCCCGGAAATCTTTCCGCTTGGCGATTTCCGCCGGATCGATTTGTTCGGGCAGCGCGGCAGATGCTTCCAGGATGGCATCCGGAAAAAATATGGGAAAACCTGCTTCGAGCAGGATCTCTTTCATCACCCGGTCATTTTCATCTGACGGATCGAGTACCTGCAGCACGGCGCCCACCGGTTTTTTATTTTTATTCCACTCGGTGATCTTCACGATCACCCGGTCATGGTTTTTTGCCCCATTGAGTTTGGAGAGCGGCACATACACATCCGGCATCGGCCGGGCGGTTTCACCGATAAAAAAGGCGAAATTTTCGCTGATTTCAATATGGCCGGGGAAATCGCTTTGTTTCCGTTCGGTCACCTCCACCACATTTCCCTGCACGCGACCGCTTTTGGAGCCGCCTTCGGAAACCCTCACCAGCACGGTGTCGCCATGCATGGCGGTATTGAAATCATTGGGTCTGACGAGGATATCTCTTTCCAATCCCTCTGCAACGACAAATCCCATCCCCGATCGGGTCACTTCCAGTGTCCCCTTGTATGTTTTGCCGCCGCTTTTTTTATTTTTCTTGTCGGGATTTTTATGACCCATAGGTATGTTTAATGCTTCGCATGAAAATCTTGAATGAATGTAGTGATTATATCAGTAAAGGCTCCTGCCTCTTTGAACAAAAAAAACGGCTCGATCGGTATTACATACATGGGTATATCCCTCAATTCCTGTTCAAACTTGTGCAGGCGCACGGCATCCTTTTCGGTGGTCAGGATCAGTTTGGGTTCACGGGTGATGGCCTGAAAGCGTTTGCGGATATACCGGAGATCATCAATCGAAAAAATATGATGGTCGCTGTACGCAAGCTCGTAATAAGTATGAAAACTGTTTTCGATATAGTTTTTCAGGGGCGCGGGATTGGCGATGCCGGTCACGAGCAGCACTTCGGCCTGCGGGTTGACATCAATTTTTTCGCGCGTGATGATATGATAAGGTTTGCCATAGCTGATCGCGGAAAAAAATACGGACTGATCCTTTGCCGGGGCGATCTCCCGGGTGATGTCATTCTTTTCCTTGAGCGACAGGTCCGGCGGACATTTGGTGACCACGATCATTTCCGCGCGGCGGCTGCTTTTTCGCTGATCGCGCAGGTCGCCGGTGGGCAGGAACCAGTCCCGGGTAAACAGGTTGTGAAAATCCGTGAGCAGGATATTGAAGCCGGCCTTGACCGAGCGATGCTGAAACGCATCGTCCAGCAGGATCACCTCCGTATCCGGTTTGTCATGCAGCAGTTGCGGGATCGCCACCACGCGCTCCTCGCCCACGGCAATCGTCACGTCCGGGAATTTCACGTGAAACTGCATCGGCTCGTCGCCGATTTCCAGCGCGGTGGATCCTGCTTCCGCCAGGGCATAGCCGCTGGTTTTTCTTTTGTATCCTCGGCTCAGCACCGCCATCCGGAAAGTCGTTTTCAGTCCGGCCAGGAGGTATTCCACCATCGGCGACTTGCCGGTGCCCCCCACCGTGAGGTTGCCAATGCAGATCACCGGGATATTAAAGGAGGCTGCGGCGATGAGCTTCCGGTCGAACAACCAGTTACGGATAGACACGATGACACCATAGATCAGCGAAACAGGCAGTAAAAGGATCCTGACCGGTTTTAATAACGGATAGTTCAGGTTCATGCCCTTCAAAGATAACGCAATTAGAGGGAGATGTTCCGTCCCTGGGCCTGGACCCAGGCCGCGTGGATGGTGCCCCCAAACGGAATGGAGCCGAGCGACGGATAGCCTGACCATTGCACGATTTCTTTTTCATAGTCAAGGTACTGGTCGTTGAAAACCCAGCCAAGGACCGGTATCCCCAACTGCCGGCACAGGCGGGCCGTGAGCAGCGAATGGTTGATGCTGCCCAGGTAATTGCGGCTCACCAGGATCACCTTTGCCTCCAGTGCACGGATCAGGTCAATCACGAATTCGCTTTCATTGAGCGGTACCATCAGTCCGCCGGCGCCTTCGATCACCAAAGGTTCTCCCGATGCCTTGATCTGGCGGGCCGCTTCCACGATCTTCGACAGGTCGATGTGGCGGTTTTCTTCCCGCGCGGCGATGTGCGGGGAAGCCGGCATGCGCAGCTGATACAGCTCCGGATAAATGATGGAGCGGGTATTGGTGAGCATCGACTGCATCCACTGACTATCGGTACCGCCGTCAAAACCGGCCTGCACGGGTTTCCAGTAACCCGCCTGGAGTTTTTCCGTGATCACGGCAGCCACCAGCGTCTTGCCGATGCCGGTGCCGATGCCG
>CAZZYD010000269.1:0-5101 GCA_964658175.1 uncultured Puia sp.
TACTCAGCGGAATTTCCATCCCCGCCATATTCTTTACATAATATCCCTTGATATCGTTGATGTCCTTACGGAAATTAGAATCAGCCTGCGCCACTACATAAAAGTTTCTGCCGTAAATGGTAAGCTGGTTGATATAGGTGCTGCCCATATACATCTGCATGGTATTGTAAACGTCGGCGATGTTGAGCCCGAGCTTTTTACATTTGTCACGGTCAACATCTACCTGGTAGCCCGGTGTATGCGCACTGAAGAACGTGAAGGCGCCCGCAATTTCGGGTTGCTTGTTGGCCGCCGTCACGAAACTATTCACTACTTTTTCGAACGACTTAATATCATCATTTGACTGCCGCTGTTCGATCTGTATGCTAAAACCACCGGCATTGCCCAGTCCCGGAATAGCCGGTGGCGGGATCACGACGATCTTCGCATCTTTCAGCACGGCGAAATTTTTATTCAGGGTGCCGATGACCCCCATCAGCTGCTGCGATTTCTCCTTTCTTTCATCCCAGGGTTTCAGCTGCATGAACACCGTACCACTGTTCGATTTGGAACCACCGGTCAGGATATTTAATCCCCCGAGCGCCGCCACATGCGCCACACCGTCCACCTTGGAAGCGATCTTCATGATGCTGTCCAACACCACGAGCGAACGCGTCGTGGATCCTGCTTCGGGAATTTCGTAAGACACATAGATACGGCCGTCATCTTCCGTTGGGATAAATCCTGTCGGTTTGTTCTTGAACAGGAATACATCACCCGCTACGATACAGGCCAGTAACACCAGCACCAGAGGCGCATGCCTAACCCAGGAAGCGACGCCATTGGTATATTTTTTATTGAACCAGTCGAAACCCTGATTGAATTTGTAAAATAATTTGTTGATGCCTTTCGACTTTTCATCGATATGATGCGGCTTCAGCAGCAGCATGCAAAGCGCCGGTGTGAGGGACAGGGCCACGAAAGCCGAGATCAGTACGGAAATCGCGATCGTGATGGCGAACTGCTGATAAAGACGGCCCACGAGTCCGGGAATAAATCCGACCGGCACAAATACCGCGGCCAGGATGAGCGCGATCGCGATCACCGGCGCCGATATATCGTGCAGGGCTTTGTTGGTAGCGTCTTTGGCCGTGAGGTTTTCGGTATCTATATAATGCTGTACCGCTTCCACCACCACGATGGCATCATCCACCACAATCCCGATGGCCAGTACGAAACCGAACATCGTGAGGGTATTGATAGTAAAACCGAGCGGGATAAAAAAGATAAACGTTCCAATGATGGCGACCGGGATGGCCAGTACAGGAATCAGCGTCGAACGCCAGTTTTGCAGAAAAAGGAATACGACGATCGTCACCAGCAAAAGGGCAATGAGGAGTGTATTCACCACATCCGAAATAGAAACTTTCACCACCGAAATGGATTCGAACGGAACGATGTAGTCGATATCTGCCGGAAAATATTTCTTCATTTTCGCCAGCGCGTCGTACACGCCCTGCGCGGTGGACAGCGCATTGCTGCCCGGTGCCTGGTACACGAGCAGATAGGAAGCCCGCTTTCCGTCTACAAAGGAGTTGCTGGTATAACTTACTTTACCGAGCTGTATCCGCGCTACGTCGCGCAGATAAACGATGGAATTCTGATCCGGATTGGAACGAACCACGATATCGCCGAACTGTTTTTCCGTCGTCAGGCGGCTGTTGGTGAATACGGTGAACTCGAAGGCGGCACTGCTGCTTTGCGGCGGAGAGCCAACAGAACCGGCGGCCACCTGCAGGTTTTGCTCGTTGATGGCGTTTTGAATATCGTTGTAGGTGAGTCCAAGCTGGGCGAGCTTGTCCGTCTGCAGCCAGATGCGCATACTGAAATTATCCGCGCGGCTGAACACATCCCCCACCCCGGGCGTACGGAGCAACTGGTCACGGACATAGATATTCGCGTAGTTGTCCATGAACGGAATGGAATGAGATCCTTTGGGAGAAAAGATCGCGACGAGCATCAGGATGCTCGGGTTTCTTTTCAGGGTCGTGATCCCCAGCTTTTGCACCTGGGTCGGTAAGGTTGGTGTGGCGATACCCACCCGGTTTTGAATGTCCAGGGCCACGATATTCGGATCCGCCCCGATATTCAGGGTGGCGGTAATTTGTGACTGACCGTTGTTAGCGCTGTTACTCTGCATATACTGCATGCCCGGCACCCCGTTCACCTGCGTTTCAATTGCAGTCGTCGTGGTTTGTTCAACCGTCTGTGCATCGGCACCGGTAAAATTGCTCGTGATCTGAACGGTCGGCGGCGTGATATCGGGATACTGGCTGATCGGCATACTGAGGATCGCCAGGGTACCCACCAACAATATCACGACTGAAATAACAATGGCAGTTACCGGCCGTCTGAGAAATACATTCGTAGAAGAAGCCATAGCTTACTATTTTTTAACCCTGCTTTAAACAGGTTCTTACTTTCCGCTGGCATTTGGCTGAGCTGGCGGCGCAGCATGCGTCGCCGTATTCACCATTGCACTGTCTTTTAATTTCTGAACGCCTTCGATCACAATGCTGTCACCCGCTTTTACGCCGGATTTCACGACGACGAGATCATTGATTTTTGTTCCCAGCACCACTTTGTGCTGCAATGCCCGGCTGTTCTGGATGTCAAATACAAAATATTCACCCAGCTGTTCCAGCACTCCTTTGTATGGTATCAGCAGGCTTTGTTCACCGGCATCGTGTTTCACGCGAACATTGGTGGTGATGCCGGGCTTGAGCAGATTTTTCGGATTGGCAAAAAGCAGCCGCGCCTTGATCGTTCCGGTGGTGGGGTCTACCGCGCGGTCCAGCAACAATACTTTTCCCGGAACGGGGTAAATGGTGCCATCCGGTAATTGCATCGTAAACACCGAATCCTTTGCTGCCGGTGGTTTCTGAAGATAATTCGTAAACAAGGGGATCTGTGACTGATCGATGGCGATGTCAACGGCCAGCGGATTATCCGCTGAAATGGTATTGAGCAGCGTCTGCTGATAAACGGCCGTTCCCACTTTCACATTTGAAATGCCGATCGTGCCATCCATCGGCGCAGAAATCTGGGAATAGTTTAGGTTTGCCGCAACACTTTTCACATTCGCTTCTCCGGCTTCCACCTGGCGTTTCGAACTCTCGAGGTCTGCAAGCTGATGGTCCAGGGTCTGGCGGGCAATGGCGTCCTGTTGCGCCAGCTGCGTATACCGGTCGGCATCCTGCTGTGATTTGGCAAGATTGGCTTTGGAAACATTGAGGTTGGCCACGGCCTGATCGTAAGCGCCGCGGTATTGCTGCTGATCGATCTCATACAGCTTCTGCCCTTTTTTCACATGCTGCCCGTCCTGAAAAAATATGCGAAGGATATTTCCGGATACCTGTGGTTTTACGTCCACCTGTGTCAACGGTGTCACCGTAGCGGGATACTGGTCAAAATACGTGGCGTTGCCGGCCTTTACTACATAGGCGGTTACGGGGGTGGCGGGCGGCGGACCCTGTTTTTGCTGGTCCTTGCTGCTGCCACAGGATGCGAGAAGAATCACTATGGCGGATTGCATTCCGATCCTGTAAAAAGTATGTGTCATAGTCATCTGTAATTTATGGGTTGATTGCCAGGGTTCCCAGGGATCGCTGCACGTCGATTTTGTCGCTGAGCACCTGATATAATGCGTTTGTATAGTTGATCTGTGCGCCAAACAGGTCGTTGTTCGCGGTTACCACTTCCAGATAGGTTTTGATACCCAGCCGGTATTGCAATTGGATCACCCGGTATACCTCCCTGGCCAGCTCCAGGTTGTCGCGCTGGAGGTAATAATTGTTGAGGTTGGATTTGTACGAAGACAAGGCCTGCACGTATTCCGTATTGATGGAATCTTTCAGCGATGTGAAATTGTACTCGAGTCGCTCCAGCTGCAGTTTGGCAATCCGGATCTGCTGGATTCTTTTCGTTCCCTGAAATATCGGAAACGCGAGCTGCACCCCGGCGTAGGAGTTTGGAAAATTATCATTGTATAATTTCGAAAACTCGTTATTATAATAGTTCAGGTTGTACTCCCCGACCGCCGACACGGTAGGCAGATAGGCATTTTTCTGGTAGGCGAGATTTGCCTGGAACAAGCGTTTGTTGGTTTCAAGTTGCTGGTATTCGATCCGGTTGTGAAAGTCAATCACCGCATTGGTGTCCAGCTGCGTGATCTCCTGTTTCATCGCTCCGCTGTCGTATGTAAGACGCAAGGCAGAATCCGAAGGATAACTCATATAAAGTTTCAGAACGGCATACTTCGACTTGAGCTGCTCCAGGGCCATTTTACGCTGGGCCAGTGAATTGTTCAGGGAGATGGTGGCGCGCTGGTAATCGGTCTTGTCCACAATACCGCCCTTGTACTGATTGTACGAATCCAGCAGATTCCTTTTGAGCAGCACAATGTCTGAATCATACAGCTGGATCTGTTCTTTAGAAAGGAGGACATCATAAAACGCCTTGCTCACATTGGATACCACATCGATCTGGGTGGTCACCGTGGATTGTTTGGCGAAGGTTCGTACGTCGCGCGCGGTTTGCCGCGCCAGGAATACATCGCGGTTGAAAATGGTTTGCGAGGCTCCCAGCAATACGCCGGAGGTATTGTACGCCCCGATATTGACGGCCTGTCCACCAAAAACAGAAGTCTGTAACTGAAAATTCTGCTGGTAGTTGGCGTTTAACCCCACCTGAGGTAACCAGGCGGAAAGCGCGGACTTGATGCCGCGGTCAGCAATCTCTTCGTCGATCATTGACTGGCGGATGTTGGTCTGGTGCGCCAATGCATATTTAATGCATTGCTGGAGATTGGCATCGCCGCCCGAGGTATCAAATTTTTGACCGAAAGAGAAACCAGAATAGAGAATGGCCAGGAATAAAAAAAATCTTCTCATATAATTTCCATGATATGAACGCTATCAGTAGCAATAAAAGTCGCACAGTTGTTTTCTATGGCAGCAAGGAGAATGCAAAAATAGTGCTTGCGGATGAATTAAACAGTTGTTTAATTTTTTATTCGGGTCTTTTTTTTGCAGTATATATCTTTGTCATACATGGTCGTTAA
>CAZZYD010000270.1:0-5098 GCA_964658175.1 uncultured Puia sp.
ATCAATATGCCTGGCCTCTTTGCGAAACCTGGCGTCTTTTTGTGAAATAATGCTGATTCAAATAAATACTTGCCCTTACGCGTTAATACCCTGCGTGTCAACGTTGTCACATTAAGGTAAAATACCATAATGGACGATTGACCCGCCCGTCTATTTCCAATATCCTAATCAACGACCAACCCGTATGGCTTTTTGTCAAACACCAGGGAGGAGGTATTTACTCCTGATGTTCGTGGGCTTTTTATTGAGCTCAACGCCTGGTATGGCCCAGTTGTCGGCAAATTTCAGCCTCGACAAATCGGCCGGTTGTTCCCCCCTCACCGTGACATTTACTAATAAAACCACCGGCGCTTCCCCGGCTGCCACGTACAACTGGAATTTCGGCAATGGCAACAGTGTCAATACCAGCGATGGCGTCACGCCCGTCGGTGCAACGTATTTCATCCCGCAGCTGTATGTGGTTACCCTCACGGTGCACGATGGCGCCGCAACGTCCAGCAAGACGGTCACGATCACTGTTTTCAAAGGACCGGTCGTGGATTTCAGCGTGAGCAATACCGTCGGTTGTATTCCCCTGAGTACCTCTTTTACCAGCCTCGCCACCCCGGGTGATGGCAGCATAACGAGTTATTTCTGGGATTTCGGCGATGGCAACACCCTGCTCACCAGTTCTCCCGGCGTTACCAATATCTATAAATTCGCAGGAAACTACTCCGTAAGCCTGACGGTGACGAACAGCAACGGCTGCAGCAATACGCTTAAAAAAACGGATATCATCACCGTGCTGCCGCAGATCATTCCTGCATTCAGTTCCGACTCCACCACGCTGTGTAATATCTCCGACCCGGTGCAGTTCAACAATATGACCACGGGATCCGGACCACTGAGCTATAGCTGGAATTTTGGAGATGGCGCCAACAGTACCAGCCAGAATCCATCGCATCAGTATGCAGCCAAAGGCACTTACAGTGTGCAATTGTTTGTCACCAACCCGCAGGGATGTTCGGCGCAACTGATCAAGCCCGCTTATGTAAATGCGGCGAATTTCAAACCTGATTTCACCACGACGCCGACACTGTGTACGGGCACCGTAATTACATTTACGGATAAAAGCAACCCTCCGGCAACCGGCGCCACCATCTGGAGTTTTGGAGACGGCGGCAGTGCGATCGGGTCTTCGGTCACGCATACATTTGCTGCGCCGGGAAATTATACGGTGCAACTCATCGATACGTTCGGTACCTGTGTGGTGACCCAGCCGAAGACCATCAGCGTGGCATCGAGCCCCGTGCTGAGCGGATTTTCTTTTTATAAAGGGGCATCCTGCCAGTCGCCGATGCTGGTGGCCTTCACGGATACGAGTTCGGCGGCAGTGAGTTGGCACTGGAACTTTACCGGCAATCCGGGCGATACATCTTCCCTGCAAAATCCTAGTTTCCTCTATGCCAGCAATGGCGTTTATACGCCGGCGTTAACCGTCACCAATGCCGCAGGTTGCAGCAGCACGGTGGCTGAAACGGTCAATTCAGGTAACCCGACCGCAACCATCAGTGCCGATACGACGCTGAGTAGTTCCACCAGCATCTGCGCGGTGGTTAACGCCCAGTTCAAAGCGATCTCACAGGATACGATCGCGCAGTATACCTGGGATTTCGGCGACGGTACCACTTCCAACAGTCCCACTCCGTCGCACAGTTACAGCGTACCCGGAACGTATCTGGTAAATCTTTCGTTCGTCACCATCCACGGCTGTACTGGTACGGCCTTTCCGCCGGATACGATCCGCGTCTATCCAAAACCGCATGCGATGTTTACCGCGCTGGACTCCCTGCCCTGTACCAATAACCAGGCAGAAACTTTTACCAACCTGGACGACAGTTCATACCGTAATCAATGGATCTACGGCGATGGCGCTACGGATGTCAACAACAACATTTATCACGTCCACTATTACAATACGGCAGGCAACTATACGATGTCGCTCATTGCGTCGAGTCCGGGATGCGCGCCCGATACGGCGACCATCATCCGCTACGTAAAAACGACGCCATTGCCTTTTTTACAAACGATGAATACCTGCGACAGCAGCCGGCTCAAAGTGACGATCAGCGATTCAACCACCGGCGGCTCGGAATATATCTGGTCTTATGGCGACGGATCGGCCAACGATACCGACTACGTATATGTTCCTCAGCGAATACATGCATATCCCGGCGCGGGCAAATACAACGCCAGCATTACCGTGACATTTGGCACCTGTACGCAGGTTGGAAACGCGCCGGTATTTGTATTGCCCGCCCAGCAGCCTGTGCTGAGTTCTTCCATGGATACGATCTGCGCCAACGGCAGCCTGCCGGTGACGATCTCGGGCCTGGATACCAATTACCGGAGCGTAGCCAATGGATCGAATACATTTTATAATATCGTTTGGTGGCAGTACAACGATGGCACCATCATGTCGCCGCAGGGAAATACAGGGTTCGCCACGACTTACAACGGCTTGCTGACCAAACTCAAACAGGGCGCAGACAGCATCCGCGTCATTATCAAATCGGCCTATTTCGGTTGCTACGATACCAGCAATTATATTCCGATCCATATCAATGGTCCGATCGGCGTGTTCGGCGCGCAGGATGATATCTGCTATTCCACGCCGGTCATCTTCACGGATTCTTCCAGCGGCACCAATCAAATTCCAATTGTAAAATGGACCTGGGCATTTGGTGACGGCAATTCCGTAACGCGCACCACCGCCGACACGGTCATGCATTATTATGCATTTCCCGGCAACTATACTCCTACGCTTACGGTCACTGATTCGCTGGGTTGCACGGCAACGGTTAAACGCAATGTGACCAAGGTGCTCATCCTCGGATCGAAAGCCGATTTTTATTGGAACCCGGTGAACATCGCTCCCGGATCACCCGTTAGTTTTTACAATAGCTCCATTACAAACCTCGGCGCCACCTTCCAGTGGTTCTTTAAGAGCGACGGGTCTACGTCCACCAGTCCGGACTCGGTCGTGCATACATTCACCAATATCGGCTATGATACCGTGCGGCTGATTGCATCGGCTACCACCACCAATACCTGTGCCGATACCTCCGTGCAGGTGGTGATCGTAAATAATCTGGCGGCGAGTTTTATCTATACCACGCAGTATATCAATCACGCAAATTGCCCGCCGATGCTGGCCCATTTTGTGAGCACCACCAAGAATGCCGTCAGTCTGCACTGGGATTTTGGCGATGGCGGTACGGCCGATAACAATCCAGATCCGAACCATACCTATAATCTTCCCGGCACTTATATCATCACCCTGACTGCTTACGCGGCCAACGGCCTGACCACCAGCTCACAGGATTCGCTTACGGTAAAGGGCCCTTATGCTACTCTGTATTCAAGTCTCCTGCAGGCTTGTATCCCGGCACTCGATACGCTGCACGCCACTGCCAGCTACGCCGACTCCTATACCTGGGATTTTGGCGACGGTACGATCATCAGTACAAAAGATACACTGGCGACGCATATCTATATCGTGCCCGGTCTCTTCACGCCGGCGCTGATTATGACGGATTCCACGGGTTGCCAGGTCACCTTCCGGTACGATAAACAACTGCTGATGGATACCCTGCACGTAGATGGCGGTCCTGCCACGATACTCTGCGATACCGGCATCGCGCATTTTTCACCGCATGTGATGAGTTATGTAGCTGACAGTCTCGGCATGCCATTGACCTATCACTGGAGTTTTGGCACCGGCTTGCCGGGCGACACCGCCAATATCGCCAATGCTTCTTTCGATTACAAAGCCACCGGCGACTATATCGCGCAGATCCAGGTTGCATCTCCCATCGGTTGCGTGGCAACGGCGCCCGACACGGTCCATGTGGTACCCGGCATTTCGCTCACATACCGTCAGGACACCACCATTTGTCCGGGCAATCCGGTGCCGCTTTCCGTTAACGGTGCATCAACCTACAGCTGGTTGCCGGCCGAGGGACTGGAGGATGTGGAAGGAGGAACGGCGACCGCGAAACCGACAGGCACCACCACCTACACGGTGATTGGAAAAGATAATTATCATTGTTTCATTGATACAGCGCTGCTGACGGTAATTGTTGCCCCTGTGCCGACGGTCAGCATCGAACCGAAGATCACGCTGCCGGGTGGCAGCAGCACCGTATTGAATCCGGTCACCAGTCCCGACGTTGTAAGCTGGCATTGGTCGCCGGCAGATTCCCTGAGCTGCACGGACTGTGCGCACCCGACCCTGGTGCACCCTTCGGAAATCACGTATACGATCGCCGTGGCCAACGCTGAGGGATGTACCGCATCGGCGAATATTTCCATCCGCCTGACCTGCAACGAGCATGCGGTGGTGATGCCGAATGCATTTTCACCCAATCACGATGGCAATAACGACTTGTTTTATCCGGGCGGCAGCGGCGTTCGGATCATCCGGAATTTCCAAATCTACTCCCGCTGGGGACAATTGCTTTTTTCAAGAAAGGATTTCCAGGTGAATGACCATGGCTTTGGATGGGATGGTACGCTCAATGGCATCAACCAGCCTTCCGGAACCTACGTGTATATGGTACAGGTAGAATGCTATACCGGGGAAACATTCGTTTTAAAAGGAACCGTTGAATTACTGAGATAAATCATGAGATACCGCATTATCATATCCTGCTTTTTATTTCTGCTCGGCTTTCAAAGCCGGGCACAGGATCCCGCGTTCTCCCAATTCTTCGCTTCACCGCTTACCCTGAATCCGGCGCTGACGGGAAAATTCAACGGCGTCATGCGCGTGGCAGGCAATTACCGGAACCAGTGGCCGGAAGTGAACAAAGCATTCATTACGTCCACCGTATCAGTGGATGGAAATATATTCAAGGGAAAACTTCCGGAAAATGATTCCTGGGGTATCGGACTGATGGCGATGACCGACAAAACCGCGAACGGCATTCTCACCAGCAACTATGTAACTCTCTCTACCGCTTATCAGAAAGCGCTGAACAGCGATGGCACGCAACAGTTTGGCGTAGGTTTCTCGGGCACCTATACGAACAAATTCCTCGACGGTAAACGCCTCAAT
>CAZZYD010000271.1:0-5091 GCA_964658175.1 uncultured Puia sp.
GGGTGGATGAAGGAGCGGATTTTTATTTCACGCTAAAAACAAATGGAAAATGACACAGGATATTCAAATACTGCTGGTTGAGGACAACGCGAGCGATGCCGAGATGACGCTCAACGCATTGAAAATAAATAATCTGGCCAATAAGACCTTCCATGTAAAAGACGGTGCCGCTGCCTTGGACTATATTTTTGGAGAAGGTTTATTTGCCGGAAGACAGATAAAGGAAATGCCCAAAGTGATTATGCTGGATTTGAAAATGCCCAAAGTAAGCGGCATAGAAGTTCTTCAGCGGATACGGTCAGATGAGCGGACTCGAAGAATCCCGGTCGTGATCCTCACTTCTTCCAAAGAAGATCCGGATATAAAAACATGTTACGACCTCGGCGCAAACAGTTATGTAGTCAAACCTGTGGAATTTGATAAATTCCGAAAAGCCATCACGGACCTGGGACTATACTGGATGATTGTAAATCAGGAGCCAAAATAGTGAGTAAATGGAAAGAACAATAAGAATACTAATTGCTGAACACGACCAAAATGACCTGGAATTGATCCTGTACGAAATGAATAAAGGGATTAGGTACGTGTCGGAAATCGTGCAGAACGAAACCGAGTTTACCAGTGCGCTGGAGCGATTTGTTCCCGATATCATCCTGTCAGATTACTCGTTTCCGGCGTTTGACGGACCGGCGGCATTTGCCATCCGACAGGCGATGGTGCCGGGCACACCGTTTATTTTTGTTTCGGGAGCCATCGGAGAAGAGAAATCTGTAGAACTCATTAAACAGGGACTTACAGACTATGTGTTAAAAGACAAATTGTTCACGCTCAATTTCAAAGTCATCCGCGCATTAAATGAATCCTCTGAAAAAAAACTCAAAGCAAAGGCGGAACAGGACCTTGGCGTCAGTGAAGCGAGGCTCGCCAGGGCGCAGCAGGTGGCGCGTATCGGACATTGGGAACTGAACGTCGGGGATAAAGTGATCCGTTGTTCGGACGAAGCCTGCCGGATACATGGGTTTCCGCCCGGACAAAACCTGCACGCGCTCGAAACATGGCTTTCGATGATTATAACGAAAGAAGGTGATTTCCCCTGCAATCTGATGAAAACTGCATCAGACTATCCACACAACCTGTCGTTCCGTTATAGTTTACAACTAGCCAACGGATTGATGACATATATCAGCCTGGAAACAAAACCGGAATATGATGCAGCGGGAAAATTCCTTGGATTGTATGGTACAGCACAGGACATTACAGAAATGGTCATGTTGGAAAATAAACTTGTAAATGAACGTCTCAGCCGTAATGGCGAAATTATGAACGCGGTATTAACTGCTCAGGAAAGTGAACGTGCGCAGATTGGTAAAGAACTGCATGAAAATCTAAACCAGATTCTTGGTGCCGCGAAATTGTATATTGAGCTTGCCAAGCATGATACCAAGGTGCGTTCGGATCTGTTGCAAAAAGCTTCCGACAGCATCTTCAGTGTGATTGATAAAATAAGAAAAATATCGAAGACGCTGGGAAGTCCGGGCGAGCAACGCGGCCTGTTCAACAGCATAAGGGTATTGATTGCCGACCGGATGACGGCGCATCAGATACATATCCGGTTCCGTGAAACGAACATACTTGAAAAGGAACTCAGTCAGGGTCTGAAACTCACAATCTTTCGCATAGTTCAGGAACAGGTGAGTAATATATTAAAGCACTCAGGGGCTGAAAAAGCCGTCATTAAACTGGCCAGGCACGGAAATGATGTCATCTTACTGATTACGGATAATGGATTCGGCAGCGATCAGTTGATGAAAACCCATGGAGTGGGTATTCAGAACATCCGAAGCAGGTCAGATTTGTACGATGGAACTGTCGTGATTGTTTCAAAACCGGGAAAAGGTTACTCGCTGAAGGTTTCCATGTCGATGACCAGGTACATGAATAAGCCCGCTTTTATGAGGGCCGAACCCGCGTATTAAGACATTTCTACCTTGAGAAATATAATTTTACGGTTGTCCTATGACTGGTCTGATCCGTAATATCAAGATAATATATTCCGTTAGGTATTGATGTGCCTGCGGGGAAAGATTCCACCCGATTGCTTCCATCATGAACAATCTTCGTGGAAATTATCTTTGCGCCAGCCGTATTATAGACATTGATATGATACGTTCCGCTGGGTTGACCGTTCATTAAGAGGTTAACGGAATTCCCGCTTACCGGGTTCGGATATACAATCAGTTGTTTTGTATTGTCTGCCATATCTATGGCCACTACATTACTAAAGGTGAAAATGGAATCGCGATCGATCATCTTTAGACGGTAGTAATTGATACCGGAATATGGATTTACATCGGTCCATTGATAGGTTTTATTGGAAGAGCCGTTTGTGCCCGGCAATCCGCCGACCGGGGTAAATACAGTCATACTGGAAGATCGTTGAATTTCGAAACGGGACACATTGTATTCTCCCGCTGTCATCCAGGTGAGTACAACGGCGCTATTCATCCGCGTTCCCGTGAATGACAAAAGGGTCAATGGCAATGCCGAGCTCTGACCATAGCCAAAACTGTATGACCCGTAAACAGTTTGCAATATGGTTTTCAGGGGACTGGCCGTGGTTCCCGCTGTTACGTCCCCATTCTGGGGTGTCCATGTGCCCGCCGCTAGCCCGGCTACTACCACCAGATCTGCAGAAGTTGGACTACCGGCGCTCCAGTTGTTGTCGGCCTGGTAGTTCAGTGTAATCGCTGCATTGGGACCACTGGTTTTTCCGATATTCCAGTACTCGTCAGTCGATATCGCAATAAAAGAAGGGGCCAATGCGCCAGCTGGGGGATTGGCCAGGAAGAATTCGGCTGTATATACGCCGGCAGAAGTTGTTGCGGGAGTTACTGTAACTGGTTCATAATTCGGAATCTTACCAATGGGGAAATTATAATTTCCAGTGCTACTGGTATTCTGGATCAGTGGTCCATTTATAAAAGAGTTCACCGCTCCGCCCGTGAATACCGCGGCTGCGGTTATCGTTAAACTATTTGCAGTGCTTGTTTGTATCCACCCGTCTGTAAGATTGAGCGCTCCACTTACAATTACCGGGTTTGATAATATGGCTGACTCCGCCGTACTGTTTATGGTAAAACTATTAAGCATGTTGCTTACACCGGGTGTTGTCTGGTCAAAAGACAACGAGGGACTGACCAGTCCGCCACTAACGATCAGATTGCTGCTGCTGCTTCCAATCAGGCCACCGCTGACCGTGTTTGTCAGTGTATTTTTTAAATTGAGTATATTCGATCCCAACGCTAGTTTGCCGGCGCTGAATAACAGGTTTCCGTTGATTTCCAGGTTACTTCCAAGTGATACCGTCTGTCCACTGCTGTTGATGGTGAAATTATTGAGCGCGTCCGATATTCCGGGAAATGTTTGATCGAAACTGAGCACCGGACTTACCGTTCCATTTACCACAATATTGCTGTTGACGCTTCCAGTCAAACCATTGGCGACTGTATTCGTCACCGCCCCGGATAAGGTCAGTGTATTGCCGGCTATCGCCAAATGTCCCGCGGTAAAACTCAGTCCACCCGTAACGTTGACACTTTGATTCAGGGTTATACTGGCCACCGCATTGTTAACGATCAGGTTGTTCAATGCGAGCGCAGCGCTGCCATTTATAAACTGCGGGATGATGCCGTTCATGGAAAGAGTATTTCCGCTGGTGGATATACTGCTGTTAATGGTTAAGTCACCAAAAATGTTCAGGGATGTAGCGGGTAACACCGTGGTTCCCGTACCACTTACCATGAAGTTATAATACGAACCGGTAGAGCCGTTCGGAATGAGCACGGTTTGATTGTTACCGTTATAGATTACGGTATTCCTCAAGAGGCCCGTTGACCAGCTTCCATTGTTTGTCATCATTCCGCCAATTCCCATGGTATTGTCCGTGCCCATTTGTAAGGAGGCGCCGGAATTGATGGTAATATTATTAAAATTGGTGGTACCACTCATGGAGCTGGCATTTGAAAACAGTACGGTACTCGTTCCGGCATTAAAAGTCCCGGCATTGCTCCAGGCGAGTCCTGCATTATTCAACGTGAGCATCGCCCCTGGATCAGAATTTACAATTCCACCCGCCTGAATCGTCAACGATCCGTTGCTGGCCGTCGCCGGCATGGATGGTGAGCGCGGTGTGGTAGCCGCATCGGGAACGATCAGAACGGTATTGGTGGAAGGACCTCCATTGGGTGTCCAGTTGGTGGCGGTGATCCAAGAAGTGCTGGTTGATCCGTTCCAGGTGAGTGTGCTAAGAGTTGTTTCATCAAATGACAATTGCACATTGCCAAAGGCCGAACTGAAAAAAGCGACATCCACATTCGATAAGGAAATCCAGTTTTGGCTGCCGTTGAAATTTGATTTTCCATGTTCTGTGAGTACTGACCCTGCAAAACGAAATGAAAAATCTACCAGATTGGCTTCGGCGTTTCCGTTTAGTTCAGCATCGAGATAGTGCGCGGTAATTACCGCTTTGGTACCGCTTCCGCCGGTTTGTATAAAATCATAGGTTCTCAAAACCGTACCCGTTCTCCAGCCAGGCGCCGTGCCGATGGTCGTTTTGATACTCATTTGACTTGGCAGGGTACCCACGGCGGGAAAAGTTATGGAAACATATTGGTTGCCCATCGTGTAAGTAACATTCGGTAAAATGGTAGACACTTTCGTTATTCCTGTTACATCTCCTGTACCAATGGTGGTAGCAACGGCTCCCATATTTAAGGTAAAAGTGTTCATAGACAGGGCTCCCAGCGTGGAAGAGGGATTTGCCGCAGCAAGGTTCAGCACATTGTTCACGGTAAGGTTGGCTGAAGCCACGGTTCCACCTGCAGCGCTGATCGTCAGATTCTGGTAAGTAGGTACGCCAGACACGGTTTGTGAAACACCTGAGGCATATTCTACCGTTCCGGTTGTTGAAATATTATTGGTTGAAAAAGACGGCCAGGTCGTGGCCGTTAGGGCGCTCCCCAGTTTCACGAATCCGGAAACGAGGTTGAGCGTTCCGGTAGAACTGAGCTGGTTTCCTCCATCAGCCAGTGT
>CAZZYD010000272.1:0-5087 GCA_964658175.1 uncultured Puia sp.
ATCCTCCTCACTAACATATAAGTGGCGCCAGTTATAAAAAGGCTCAATGTTATGCATGTTCTGATGCTTTCTTTACACTACCGTATTTCAAAAGAAGTGCCCGGGCTTGATTATAATCTCCGATGCCGGTCTGACTCATCAGCATCCGGGTACCGCGTTCGATCAGTTTGCTGTTCGATAATTGCATGTTCACCATGCGCGAATCCTCGACGCGGCCGATACCGATCATGACGGCTGTGGAAATCATATTGAGTACGAGTTTCTGCGCCGTACCGCTTTTCATCCGCGTGCTTCCGGTAACGATCTCCGGTCCCACGATCACTTCCACCGGAAAATCCGATTCGGCGGCCAGCGGCGAGTCCGGGTTGCAGGTGATGCAGGCGGTCGCGATGCCGTTTTCGCGGCAACTTGCGAGCGCGCTGATCACGTAGGGCGTGGTTCCGCTGGAAGCAATGCCGATCACGAAATCCGCGGGGCTGCAGCCCTGCTCCTGAAGGTCCTGCCATCCTTTGGTGGTATCATCTTCGGCATTTTCTACCGGAAAACGGATGGCCTGTGCGCCACCGGCGATCACCGCGATCACCCGGTCGTGCGGCATACCGAAAGTGGGTGGCACTTCGCTGGCATCGAGAATGCCCAGGCGACCGCTGGTGCCTGCGCCAATATAAAACAGCCGGCCGCCGGCGCGCATTTTTAGGATGGCAGCCGCGATCAGCTTTCCAATCTGGGGAATAGCCCGGGCAACGGCGGCAGGAACGCCCGCATCTTCGTGATTGATTGCAGTCAGCAATTCCTTAACCGACATATTTTCCAGGTGCCTGTATGGGCCCTGTGCTTCCGTGATCTTCTCGACAGCCATTTTATTTTTTTGTATGGTAACGGATCAGGCCTTCCATCGGCTTTTTGAGGATATTTCCCGGCTCCCATTCATAGGATTTACATAATTCCAGCACCACATCCTGGTAGCCGAATGCCACACTGCCGATGAAGTGCACCGGTACTTTCCAAACCTCCCCGAATTTACAAAGGTGGTAGAAAAAGAAATCATTTATTCCGTCTTCCAAAATATTTTCGACCATATAGTGCCCGCGGTTTTCCGCCAGAAACATCGCATAGCCCGCGATATACCGGTTGGCAAGCGGCTTTTTGTACACTTCGTCCAGAATCTCAGACGCTGTGGTGTGATACTTCTCATTAAATTTTGCCAGCAGGATTTCATCGAAGGTCCGGTACATATAATACTGAAGCACTTTCCGGCCGAGGTATGCGCCACTGCCCTCATCTCCCAGAATATACCCAATGCCCGGACTGTTTTTGACGATCTTCTTTCCGTTATAATAGCCCGCGTTGCTGCCCGTACCCAAAATGCCGACGACCCCTTTGCCGGTGCCGCAGACACCGCGCGCGGCGCCTGTCAGGTCGTCCTGCACATCGATGCGGGCAGCCGGAAAAATCAGGGCCAACGCCTGGCGGATTCTTTTGCGGTTTACCGGCGCACCACAGCCCGTTCCATAGAAAAAAATCAAAACGGGTTTCATCGTCGGCATGGCGGGCAATAAATGGTCCCGGATCACCGCAGCTACCTGGACCTCATCCAGGAAATACGGACTGATCCCCGGCGTTTCCACGATCTTTTTTTTCCCCTGGGAGACGTAGCACCATTCGCATTTCGTTGACCCGCTGTCGGCAATAAGCATTGCATCCATAGTTCGCTGATTTCTAATCCCGCCGGAATAATTCCGGCATGAAGGTAAAAGGCATTTACTTAATTTGCAGACCTCTACTGTGAAATGTACTGTAAATGAAAAAACTCAATGTCTGGATCCCATTACTTTTTGCCGTGGCCATGGTCATCGGGATGTTTATCGGATTCCGGCTCTATCCCAATACCATCAGCGGCGGCTTTCTGAAGACTGCCCGGCTGAACCGGGTACAGGAAGTACTGAATATCGTGAAATGGAAATATGTCGATACCGTGGACACCGATTCAATGAGCGACGAAGCAATCCAGGGCATTCTTACCCACCTGGACCCACATTCCTATTTTATTCCCGCCGATGACCGCGTGGAAATGAACGAGGACCTGCAGGGGAATTTTGAAGGCATCGGCATCGAATTCCAGATCATCAGCGATACGGTCAATGTCACCAATGTGCTGGCCGGGGGACCGAGTGACAAGGCCGGACTGCAGATCGGCGACCAGTTCCTTACAGTAAATGATTCCGTGGTGGCCGCCACCCATATCACCGCCGAACGCATTAAACATATCCTCCGCGGCCCGGGCGCCAGCACAGTGCATACATCGATGTTCCGCAACGGAAAAGTGCTTTCCGTTACCATTGCCCGCGGCACCATTCCCCTGCCCGCCCTCGATGCCGCCTACATGCTTACCCCGGAAACCGGTTATATCCGGATCAACAAATTTTCGCGCACCACGTACCAGGAATTTATGGATGCGCTGACGGCGCTTGAGAAAAAAGGGTTGAAAAAACTGGTGCTGGATATCCGCGGCAATGGTGGCGGCTTTGTGGATGAAGCCGTAAATATGGCGGATGAATTTCTCGGCAACGGCGAACTGATCGTATATACCGAAGGTGTGCACTCGCCGAGAAAAGAGTACAACGCACTGAAACCAGGCAGCTTTGAAACCGGCAAGCTGGTATTGCTGGTGGATGAGGGTACGGCTTCCGCCAGCGAAATCCTCGCCGGTGCGCTGCAGGACTGGGACCGGGCCACCATCATCGGCAGAAGGACATTTGGGAAAGGACTCGTGCAGGAACCATTTTCCCTCAGCGACGGCAGCGAACTGCGTTTAGTGATCGCACGGTATTATACGCCGCTGGGACGAAGCATTCAAAAACCGTATAACAAAGGAAGGGACGCGTACAATGAGGAAGTGATGGACCGCTACCACAACGGCGAACTCATTCACGGCGATACCAGCAGCAAGCATCCAGGTCCGGTATTTAAAACCAAAAGCGGAAAGATCGTGTACGGTGGCGGTGGCATCACGCCAGATATCTTTATAGGCCTCGATACAAACACGCTTTCGACGGATATCACTTCCTTGTATGCGAATGGCACCATCAATCAATTTGTGTACAGCTACTATGTCAGGCACAACAGTTTTTTCCACCAGTTTAAAACGCCCGACGCATTTGACAAGGGATTTAATGACCAGGCGGCGCTCTGGAACGAACTGAACCGCTTCGCAAAAAAAGATACGATCTCGCTCGAAAACGTATCGGCCGGCGACCGGCAGATCCTGCAGGACCGCATCAAAGCGATGTTTGCCCGTATGATCTGGCGAACTGAAGGCTACTACGAAATCATGAATGAACATGACCCGGTGGTGAAAAAAGCGCTGGAGACCCTGGATAAATAATGCCGCGTTGAGACGGCGTAAACAAGTCTTTGTACATTTGACGCTATGGATATCAAAAATAATATTCTTGAGACCATCGGGCACACGCCCCTGATAAAACTCAATAAGATCACCCGTGACTTTCCCTGCACCGTGGTGGCCAAGGTCGATTATTTCAACCCCGGAAATTCCATCAAAGACCGGATTGCGGTAAAGATGATTGAAGTGGCAGAAAAAGAAGGGAAACTGAAACCCGGCGGCACCATCATCGAAGGCACCAGCGGAAATACCGGAATGGGGCTGGCGCTCGCCGCGATCGTCAAAGGGTATAAATGCATTTTCACCACCACCGATAAACAGTCCAAAGAAAAATCCGATATACTCAAAGCCGTAGGCGCGGAAGTGATCGTTTGTCCTACCAATGTAGAACCCGAGGATCCGCGCAGTTATTATTCTGTGGCGGCCCGGCTGGTCAGAGAAACCCCCAATTCATTTCATTGCAACCAGTATAACAACCTGGCCAACCGCCTGGCGCATTATGAAGGCACAGGTCCCGAGATCTGGGAACAGACGGACGGCAAAATCACGCACCTGGTGTGTACCGCTGGCACCGGTGGCACCGTGACCGGCACCGCGATGTACCTCAAAGAAAAAAATCCAAACATCAAAGTATGGGCCGTGGATGTATTCGGGTCGTTGCTGACAAAATATTTCAATACGGGCGAGGTGGATATGAATGAAGTACATCCCTATTTTTCCGAAGGTTTCGGAGAAGACTTTGTACCGGACAACTACGACATGTCGGTGATTGACCAGTTTGTGCAGGTGACCGACAAAGAAGGCGCCGTCATGGCCAGGCGCATTGCCAAAGAAGAGGGATTGTTTTGCGGATACAGTGCGGGCAGCTGCCTGCAGGGCCTGATGCAACTCAAAGACAGTTTGAAAAAAGACGATCTCGTCGTTTGCATCTTTCACGATCACGGCAGCCGGTATGTGGCAAAAATTTACAATGACCAATGGATGATGGAGCGTGGCTTTCTTGATGTAAAAACTTTCCGCGACATCGTGCGGTCGCGGGCCACGAAAAAATTGGTTACCATCGATCCGTCACTGACCGTGGGCGATGCCATCAACCTGATGAAGCAGTATAATATTGAAAATCTTCCCGTGAGTGAAAATGATCTGCTCACCGGCGCCATCAGTGAAAGCGGGTTGTTTTCCAAATTGCTCAGCAGTCCGGATATTAAAAATAAAAAAGTACGCGACGTGCTCGAACCCGCCTATCCCATTGTATCATTTGATACCCCCGTTGAACGGATCAGCGCGCTGATCAGTAAAGAGAATGGCGCCGTGCTGTCGAAAGACGACAGCGGCGACTATCATATCGTGACTAAGTACGATGTGATACAGTCGCTGAGCAATCGCTGACCGGTAATAATGCCGCGTTGACCTTGCCGAATAACCGCAGGGTGCGTATATCTACGATCCTTCCAGCTGAATTATTACGATGACACCCGTAAATGCCGTATTGTTAAAATCAGGCAAAAGGGCTATTGTTGTTAATATGTGTATAAGTTAATTTTGAATCTGAAGCGAATGATACAACAGGCACCAGTATCCGAAAAACCAAACCAAGTCCAAGTCCGAAAAACCAAGAATCCAATTAGTCACCCGTTTTTTTGTTTGTTGTATCGTATCCTTTTCCAAGATCCTTTGTAGAAAA
>CAZZYD010000273.1:0-5040 GCA_964658175.1 uncultured Puia sp.
CTGCCTATGTGGATGGTCCGTTACGGAAATATGGCCTGGCGCTACACCCTATTTCCTTTTTCCCATCGGAAAAAACGGTCAGCTGCATTGGCTCGAAATAAAAAATGGAACCGGAGATTTTACGGCGGAATATGTCGCGGCCAATCCGAGGGAGATCAGCGGCAGCTGTGCGCCCGGATTGGATCATATCTCCGGGGTGGAGTACTGGCAGCTGCAAACAGGCGCTTCTGCATCGGGCGCGATTGAACTTTCATACCGGATTCCGTCCAGCGGCGGGGTGACGGATCCTTCTTTTCTCAGCATCGCCCGGCTCGAAAGCGATGCATGGAATAATGTCGGCAACACGGCCGTCACCGGTGATTTCAGCGGCGGTTCCGTATCCAGCGCCATGCTGCCGTCGGTCGGCAGTACCGATTTTACCCTTGGCTCTACCGTAAACCTGGAAAATCCGTTGCCGCTAACGCGGATCGACTGGAGTGGTCAGCCCCAGAATACGGATATCTGTTTCAGTTGGAAAACAGATTTGCCGGCTCCGGTCGCGTACTTTGAATTGTGGAGCGGACCCATACAGGAAATGGTCAGGCTGGATTCTATTCCGGCGACCAGCGATAGCGTATACAGTTACCGGGCGCGAAATCAACGCGGGAAAGAACAGTTCTATCAGTTGCGCGCTGTCGACGATCTCGGCAGTATATACCTCAGCAGCATCCTGCACTTCATGGCGGATCGGGGGCCGGTCAGGCATTGCAGGATCATTGGAAATCCGGTAAGGGGAGAAGATGTTTTCGTTGAATGGAATGGTCATCCAGTCGACACGTTTCATTGGGCTGTTTTTTCGATGGACGGAAAAGAAATCCGCAGTGGTACCGGGCAGGCAGCGGACGTAGCTACGATACCGGTTGGAAAACTGGCGCATGGTATGTATGTGCTGACCATGAACGACGGTCATCAGCCGCACTGTACGCTGCCATGGCTAAAACGTTGATGTCAGCTGGTCCAGGCTTTTATCCTGGCCTCGATTTTTTGCCTGTACTGTTGGAGGGATTGCTGTTGGAATTGAATGAACGGATTGTCATCCAGTTTGCCGATCACCTGGTCCATTTCTTCCACACTGCCATAGACCATTTGGCGGAATGGATTGCTATAGTCTTTTGCGCGGGAATCGTACACGCCCTGGCAAAGCCATTCGCGGGTTTGCAGGGATTGTCTGAGCAGGTCGATCACGGTTTCGGCACTGGCAGTTGCCAGATCAGTCTGGTGCACTTCGCGCAGCGCAGTCACCGCATGCAGAAATTTATCCTGCGGATATGACTGACCCTGCGCCTGGTAAAAAGCATGCACGGCGGACCAGCCATTCACCGAACCCGCGTGGATGCCATCGATCATAGCCTGAAGCGCTGACTGCCTGATCAGTTGTCCGCCGGCGTTGATCCACGACTCTCTGGTGGTCGGTGAAATGGTTTGTTGAATATCCGAAAGATGGGTTGGTTCCTGTCTGATCAGTTCGTTGACCGCGTGGTGCGTGACGAGTTCCCTGAAAATCCGGTAGGCCCTGGCGGCCTTGATGATCCGCACAGGGCGCCCGCTGTTTTCAAAACCGCTCGCGAAGATTTCCGGTTCATCGCCGCTCACTGCTGCAGCATCGAGCCATTGCTTTCCGCTCTGGATGATTTCCGCCTCGGACATATCGGGCGGCGACGATTGCTTTTTCAGCAGCGCCCTGCCCGTAAACAAGGCGATCAGCCGGATGGATTCGACGATTTCATTGATGCTGTCCGGGGCGAGGAAATCATATTCGAGCAGCTGAATTTTTTCGGTGCGTTTGTCACGGTCCGCATATTTCCAGGCATTGCGGGCGAGGCCGTACATGTTATGCATGAACCAGTAAGCAGGCATCACCACCAGTTCGTTGCGGGTAACGTCATTGCTGACCAGGGAAAATGGGATCGGGATTTTCAGTTCGGCGGGAAAATCGCCTTTGGCGAGAATGATAAAAGAAGCAAAGCTTGAATTGTGCTTCAGGCTCACGCAGAGGCCGGGCCAGAAACCCCGGCCGGCAATCAATTCTCCATCGGCGCTGCGCGAATTGTGATTTGATCCGACCGTTGCACCTGCCGCCATATTGCTTTGTCCCATCAGCAAAGCCGCACAGAGGAAGGAATTGTTATGATGTTGCTCATGGGCGGGGAAGATGAGGGAGTTCAGCACTTCGCAGCAGGAGATGGTGGCGTTGTTTCCGAGATAGGAATTGATCAGCCTTGCTCCGTATTTTAGCTGGGAATGCGATGCCAGGATGAACCGGACGGCCTTCACCCCGTAAAAAACCCGGCAACCGAAACCGATGATCCCGTTGACGATTTCACATCCTTCGCCGATCTGCGTCTTTCCGGTAGGAGAGGAATTGATGGTCAGGTTTTTCAGTTTGTTGGCGCCTTTGATATACGCATCCGAGCCGATTTTTACATCCTTGATGATCTTGCAGTTTTTGATCACCGTGCGGTCGCCGATCGTTCCATAAAATCCGCGGCGGCCGTCAAAAAGATCTTCCGTGAAGGCAAGCCATTTTTGCTGGAGCACCTCATCCTGACGGTAACGGCTCCAGAGCCAGGCATCTCCGGGCAGCATGCCATCGAAAGGAATGATACTTCTGCCGCCATTCTCATTACAGACTTCCAGTTTGATGCGTACAGATTCTTTTTCTCCTTCCTTCAGAATGCCATTGCCAAACTTGGCGCGGTCCGTCGTCTCGATTTCAGCGGTGTTGACGATCATCACATCATTACCAATAATATAGTGCGAGAGGAAATCGACATTGTCGATCACAACATTATTTCCAATATCCGAACTGATGATGGTGCTGTTGTACAATCCCACCGGCCGCCGGAGATTGTGAAATTCCAGATAGTAAGGCTCGAGTTTTCCAATGCGGACCAGACCAAAAAAAGCACAGCGTTGTACCAGCTCCGGCATAAAAATATCAGGCACCATCACATTGGTCCAGCTGTCGGCCGTGTTGCCATTTTGTTTCAGCACTTCAATTTCATCCAGCTTGAGATGGCGGTAACTGATCCTGGTTTTTTGTTGTTCAAACCGCAGGTAGTATTCATCTTTCCCTTCGGGAATATAATCGAGGGGGATAAAGTCGTAGCCCAGTTTTTTTATGGGTATTTTTTTAATATCATTCATGCAGTAAGATGGTTTTACTCCACGGTAACACTTTTGGCAAGGTTCCGCGGCTTGTCTACGTCAAAGCCTTTGGCCATTCCGATATAGCAGGCGAAAAGTTGAAGCGGAATCACACTGAGCAGGGGCGCCACCAACTCGTCGGCATCGGGGACGATCATCGTGTCATCGGCCATATCCGGAATGATGAGATCCCCTTCGCTGATCACGGCGATGACCATGCCCTTGCGTGCCTTGATCTCCTGGATATTACTCACGATCTTTTCATGGTAAGCGTCGCGCGTGGCGACGAACACCACCGGCAACTGGTCATCTACCAGGGCAATCGGTCCGTGCTTCATTTCTGCGGCCGGATATCCTTCGGCATGGATGTAAGAAATCTCCTTCAGCTTCAGTGCCCCTTCGAGGGCGACCGGGAAATTATAACCCCTGCCGAGGAACAGCGCGTCCCTCGCCGATGTATATTTCTCTGCCAGCGACCGGATATGTTCGCTGCCGGCCAGCAATTCCCTTACCTTATCGGGAACGGCTTCCAGTTCTTTTAACAAGCCAAGATACCGTTCTTCGGTGATGCTGTTTTTTTCCCGCGCGATTTTAAAAGCGATCATCATGAGAACGGCCAGCTGTGCCGTAAATGCCTTGGTGCTTGCCACCCCGATTTCAGGTCCCGCATGCGTATACGCGCCGGCATCGGAAATGCGGGCGATGGAAGAGCCTACCACATTCACCACGCCAAAAATAAATGCGCCCTGCTGTTTCGCTTTTTCTATTGCCACCATCGTATCGGCGGTTTCGCCGCTTTGCGAAATGGCGATGATCACATCCCCCGGATGCACTACCGGATTCCGGTACCTGAATTCAGACGCATATTCTACCTCGACCGGTATCCGGCAGCACTCCTCGATCACGTATTCTGCAATCAGTCCCGCATGCCAGCTGGTGCCACAGGCGACGATGATGATCCGGCTGGCATTCGTTAGTTTGTCGATGTTTTTCTGTACGCCGGCCATCGTGATCGTACCCTGCCGGGCATCGAGCCTTCCACGCAAACAATCGAAGATGGTATCGGGCTGTTCAAAAATTTCTTTGAGCATGAAATGATCATAGCCGCCTTTTTCGATGGCCGTAAGTTCCAGGTCGAGCTTTTGGATAAACGGGGTGATCTTTTCGTTGCCGAGGTTTTTCAGGATCAGCTCATCGCATTTGATGATGGCGAGCTCGTAATCATTTACATAGACCACTTCCTTGGTGTATTCGATGATGGGTGAAGCGTCGGAAGCGAGAAAATGTTCGCCCTTGCCGATCCCGATCACCAGCGGACTGCCTTTTCTGGCGGCTATGATCGTATCGGGATGTTCCTGATCCAGCAACACGATCACATAAGCGCCGACCACGCGTTTCAGCGCGATGCGGATCGCTTCTTCGAGTTCACAATGGTTGTTGTTCAGGATGTCTTCGATAAAATTGAGCAGCACTTCCGTGTCTGTATCGCTGTGGAAATGATAACCCTTCCGGACGAGTTCATTTTTGAGTTGCGCATAATTTTCGATAATGCCGTTGTGGATCATTGCCAGGCGTCCACTGGCCGAACGGTGTGGATGTGCATTGCGGTCGCTGGGTTCTCCGTGGGTGGCCCAGCGGGTGTGCCCGATGCCGGCATGCGCGTGCAGGTTCGTGCCGACAAGGCTTTCTTCGAGTTCGGATACCCGCCCTTTTTTCTTGTAGACATTCAGCGAACTGTCCAGCAGGGCGACCCCGGAACTGTCATACCCGCGGTATTCGAGTCGCTTTAAACCTTTCAGCAGAATGGGATATGCTTCCTTTGGACCGATATAAGCGACGATTCCACACATGGTA
>CAZZYD010000274.1:0-5016 GCA_964658175.1 uncultured Puia sp.
CCAATGGCGTGGGTGCTGCCGTGCGCGGTGAAACAAATACCGTCTTTGGAAACTATGGCGCTGCCGGCATACATGGTGTGGGATCCGGTACAGGTGGCTACGGCGGATTTTTCGAACACACGGAGGCAACCGGATATGGCAATGCGTTATATGCTACCACGCTGGGACTCGGAACGGTCGCCGTCATCGAGAACACGAATGCAGCCAGCACAAATAATTCACTTGAAGTCAGGAATATTGGCGGGGGCGTTATTACGGACCATTCTCAGGGAAACGCTGCTAATTTTTTAATAAACAATACAAACGGTGTCGGCGCAGCTGTCCGCGGTGAAACAAACACCATCTTTGGGAATGAAGGTGCTGCCGGTATCTACGGCGTCGGGTCGGGAACGGGCGGATACGGTGGTTATTTCGAACACACAGAAACTACAGGTTACGGGAACGCATTGTTTGCCACCACGCAGGGTTTGGGAACGGTTGCTGTCATTACTAATCCAAATCCCGCAACTACGAACAATACGCTAGAAGTGACGAGCGTAGGTCAGGGCGTTATTGGCAGCCCTTCACAGGGCAATACGGCTAATTTTGAGATATTAAATACAAATGGGATCGGTGCTGCCGTGCGCGGTGAAACAAATACCATCTTTGGAAACAACGGTGCCGCCGGCATTTATGGGGTCTCATCCGGTACGGGTGGTTACGGTGGATTTTTTGAACATACTGAAACAACCGGTTTCGGCATTGCATTGCAAGTACTTTCCAATGACAAAGGTCCGGCCATGGAAGTAAGCCATTACGGTTCCGGGGATCTGGCTGTTTTTACCACCAATGCGGGTGACGTGGCCCGGATCGATCACAACGGTAGAGGTTTTTTCAACGGAGGCACACAAAATTCCGGTGCAGATCTGGCTGAATCCTTTGCAGTCGAAGGGATTTCAACAAACTACGAACCAGGTGATGTACTGATCATTTCAACCCGTGCAGACCGGACCCTGGAGAAATCGGACGCCGCATACTCTACGCTGGTGGCTGGTGTCTATGCAACCAAACCCGGTGTACTGCTCACAGATAAAGCGGTCGGCAGCGACCTCAGCACAGAAGTACCTATGGGTGTGGTAGGCGTGATCCCCACCAAGGTTTGCAATCAGAATGGCCCCATCCATCGCGGCGATCTGCTGGTTACTTCCAACAGACCGGGTTATGCCATGAAAGCCGACCTCGAAAAACTCAAGGCCGGTCAGGCCATCGGTAAGGCATTGGAAGAATTCACATCGGGTCTGGGAAAAATAAAAGTGTTAGTGAACGTAAAATAATAACCCATCAAAAAATATAAAATGAAAGCTCTTCACTGTCTTGTTTTTTTGATTTTGTCGCTTGCCGTGCATGCACAGACGGCAAGGCAATTACCACCGCTGCGCGCAGAAAATGTTGGAATGAGCACCACTTCCATTCATGCCGTGATCCCGACGAAATCCTCCGGACCTGCTGCACGGACAGCCAACCTCCCGATGAAAACAGGCGGCGCCAGTACGGCGTCCACGACAACCAATGGCAACGCGAGCACCGCTCAAAAATCAATCGTACCGCTCAAAGCAGGCGGCCAGTATGCCTCAGCTTCTTCTTTCAGTAACACGGACACCGCTCATAAATCAACCGTTCCCATTAAAACAGCCGACAGCAAAGCGCCTGCGACCGCAAGCGTAACGCCACCTGCGACCGTTAGTAAAACCGGGTCTGCGTTAGCAACGCCCATAACTCCTTCTGCCATTTCTGCAAAGGATGCGGCAGAACTGAATAAGCAGGCAACTCAAATCAAACCACCCACTGCCCCTTAAGGCATAGGCGATCTGCTGGCATGTGTCAGGGTTTGGATGGCATTAATTTTTGTGCCGACTGACGCATGCTGTCGAGCATACTCGTATTGATGCCCATTGAATCTCTCATTTTCTTCATCGCCCGCCTGGCCGCCACAACGCCAGGATCCTTGTCATCGCCACCCATTCTGTCAATACCGGAATCAGACAACATATCGGCAGTGGTGTTCAACACATCGGCACCAGCTTTTTTCATCGCCGTGGTATCGGGTTGTTTGGGATTGGCCATGCCGGCCATCACGGCATCCAGGTCGGCTTTTAGTTTCGCCGTATCAGGAAGCACGGGAGCCGCCGATTTATCCGGCGTGCTGCTGGCCTGGCCGGGCTGTCCGGAACAGGCGGATAACAATAACATCATGGCGAGGGCGGAAACAAGAAGACTGCAGGATTTCATAAAAATTTATTTAAGGTTGATTAGTCAGATTTAGCGGATACGTTGAAACTGATATGGTGAGCGATCGGTGATCCGGCATTCAATTCAAAATCAGCTTTTTTCGTAAACGACATATTGTGATCGGCGCCCTGGATCATTTTAAAATCGTTGTTCTTCTCGATCACCTTGCCGATGCTGAGCCTCGCTTTCACGATGGGGAATTCCACCCGGCTGGTCAACGGAATGCCGGCCGCAATCACGATATAGCAATAGGTATATTCCACCTGATCGCTGTAATCTACAATGGCATCATTGCAGTAGATCTTTAATTCGCCGGTTTGCGGATTATAATCGGCATCGATCGGAATATTAAAATAGGCCGGCGTTACCACGGCCCTGGCCACCGCACCGAAATTGGTTGTCGCATCGGCCTGGCTGGTTGCCACAGGCGCCGTGGCAGGCACATGCAGACAAACCGAATAGAGTTTTGCACGGTTCTTCATGGCATTTTTGAAATCATCCATCTCACTCATTGCCTTTCATTTTAATCATCGTGGGCGTTGCCGCGCTCCGCAAATACCGGAGCTTGATCGTGGCTTCGTTGTGATAAGCGTATTCCCACCAGGTCACTTTGTTGCTGTTGGTATACGTGCATTGATAATCCTGGCTGAAATTGCCGGACATGGTGCCACAGTATTTTTTCAGGAAGAAATCGGAACACATCGATACCAGGTCACCCGTAAATCCAGCTTTGCTCATCACCTGACCGAGGGATTCTGCATCGAATCGGGCAGATGCGCAATATTTTCCGAGTTCCTGGAACATGCCTTTCTCGCCATCGCCCACGCCACCCGCCGAGGCGAGCGAACCCAGTCCGGTTGACACGCCCTTGTCAAGCGCCACCGCTTTGGTAATGGAATTTAACTCCAGGTTCAACTCTCCTTCGCCGTCGAAAAAAGCCGCCACCGTAGAGAAAGCCGCGCAGGCTTCGCTGATCATCTGGATATATTCACAGATGGTATTGTCGTAGGATTTGTGTTCGGCTTCATCGTTGGCTGTTTTCATTTGCCGTGCTTCCTGCGACAGGTCGTCCGTGAGTGCCGTGAGGTCTTTCGATAACTCAGGTGATATGGATCCACTCAATTGTTTTTTAATCTTATCCATGGTCTTGCCCATCTGTCCGATGTCATCAAAAACTTTAAATGCCATATCTTTTTTCCGGGAGAGTTTTTCCATCTGTCCCTGCAGTTTCGTTCCGTCGTCGGAAGACAGTTGTCCCTTCATCTGATCCGTCCATTTTTTAACATCGTCATAAGCCCTTTCCATTTCCGCGCGGGGCTTTACTACGATGCTGTCCATGTCGCCGAGATCGAATACGCCGATCGTGATGGATTTGCTGGATTTCCGGTTGCTGCTCTGTACGGTGATTGTATAATCTCCCGCATCACGAAAAAACTGGAAGCTTGCATAGTGGCCGCTGTCGGTGAGTGGCACGTTGGCCGACAACTTGTGATCGCCGTCGCTCACGGAAACGATCACATCCTTCATATCGCCAAACCGGAGACTCGTGCCGCTGATCGTTAACCCCGTACCCGATATGATGCGGTCAGCTGATACGCTGAGGGTGAGAAAACTACTGTCGGAGTCTTTGTCGCCGGGCGGGTTCGGCTTAGCTGATCCATTGCCGGCTGGTGCTCCTGCTGCTCCGGCGGGCGAAGAAGGAACCGTATTCGGTGGGGTGACTGGCGGATTGGATTTCGGGGGCACGGGATGTTCCACTTTGTCGATGGCATTGTTGGTGGTTTGGGAAGCTTTGGCGTTGGCACGCCCCTGGGCTGTTTGTTTGACCGTATTGAGCAGCCCCTGAAAAAACTGCGCTTTTGCCTTGCCATGGCTGAGCAACATCAGCAATAGCGGCAGCAAAAGGGATGTCCAGACTTTCTTTTTCATGGTGATGACGGTTTCGGGAGTGAATGTCCGCGCGCGCATCAACAATTGCTTTCAAACTCGTCCAACGCCGGCTAATAATCGACCAATTGAGGCCGCTGGCAAATCCCGCTTGAGTACAGGATATCTGCCGGTAATGACTTCAATGAATATCTTTGCGGGGTGACAAAAAATCAACAGCGAAGGATCGTGGGGCTGCCGCCATCCATCGGCCTGCCATTGAGTTATGGGATATGTCTGCCGCTCCTGTATCCGTTCTTTATACAATTATACTCAAGGCTATTCCATGAGGGGCAACTACCAGTGTTGGGTGCATACTGGACAAGAATGCAGTTCATTTTTTCTGGGCCAGGCCTGATTTATTTCGGACTTGTCATTATGCGGGTATACAAACCTGTCCCCCGCGGGAGGAAAATTCTTGGTTTGTGTTTGTTCCTGATCGGCTTTGGCTGGTTGTTCGAAATCCTGGAGTCCATGTCGCTGAACAAAATATTGTCGTAATTTGACCGGACAACCAAGCTGTCATGGACTTGAAACAATCTTTCAACACCCCGAAAGTACCGCGAACGAGCACGGTGTTTCCGCAGGCGGTCATTTCCGGCAACCTGATTTTTCTTTCCGGCACTACGGGCATCGACCCAGCCACCACTACCCTTCCGGCCAGTTTTGAAGAGCAGGCCCGGCAGGCATTCCGGAATATCCAGACGATCCTTGAAGCGGCCGGTAGCGGTCTTCCAAAAATTATTAAAACCACCATCTTTATGGTGTCGGGAAATGACTTCACTGTGATCAATAAAATATACGCGAAATTTTTTCCGGCAG
>CAZZYD010000275.1:0-4989 GCA_964658175.1 uncultured Puia sp.
CGAGGACCTCAATATCGTTTCTACCTTCGAGGCCCTCGGTCAGAAGATCGCCGGTAACCTGGAGGAAAATGATTTTAAGGAAATCGTAAAACATGCATGCCCCGGCGCAGGCGCCTGCGGTGGCATGTACACCGCCAACACGATGGCGAGCGCCATCGAAGCGATGGGCATGAGTCTTCCCTACTCTTCTTCCAATCCCGCACTGAGTGAGGAAAAACAAAATGAATGCAAAGAGGCGGGTCAGGCGATCCGGCTCTTGCTCGAAAAAGACATCAAGCCAAAAGATATCATGACCCGCAAAGCGTTTGACAACGCCATTACGGTGATCATGGTGCTCGGTGGCAGCACCAATGCCGTGCTTCACCTCATCGCCGTGGCAAAGAGTGTCGACGTAAAACTGACACAGGATGATTTTCAGGCAATCAGCAATAAGATTCCCGTGCTCGCGGATTTTAAACCCAGCGGGAAATACCTCATGCAGGACCTGCATAAATATGGCGGCGTTCCGGCGGTAATGAAATACCTGTTGAAGTCCGGCCTCTTGCATGGCGACTGCCTCACGGTAACCGGCAAGACCATTGCCGAAAACCTTGCGTCCGCGCCAGACCTCGATTTCGACGAGCAGAAAATCATCATGCCGCTGGAAACACCTTTGAAAGCGACCGGTCACCTGCAGATATTATACGGAAACCTCGCAGCCGGCGGCAGTGTCGCCAAAATCAGCGGCAAGGAAGGCGAACGGTTTGAAGGCACGGCCCGCGTATTTGACGGCGAACACGACCTGATCAGGGGATTGCAATCCGGACGCGTACACGCCGGCGACGTCGTGGTGATCCGGAATATCGGTCCCAAGGGAGCACCCGGTATGCCTGAAATGCTGAAACCCACCGGCGCGATCATCGGCGCGGGCCTTGGCAAAACCGTAGCGCTGATCACCGACGGTCGCTTCAGCGGCGGCACCCACGGATTTGTGGTCGGACATATCACCCCGGAGGCATTCGAGGGCGGACTCATCGCCTTTGTGGAAGACAATGACATCATCGAAATAGACGCTACCAAAAATACCCTTACGCTGAAAGTTTCTGTCGGCGTGATCAACGAAAGAAAACGCGGCTGGAAAAAGCCGGCGCTGAAAGCCACCAAAGGGGTTTTGTACAAATATGCGCGCTCGGTAAAAGATGCCTCCGAAGGCTGTGTGACGGACGAGTGATCAACGGGTACAGAAAATGGAAGAACAAAATGATTTAATATTTTTTAAAGAAAGAGCAATGGAAACACTCACGGCTACCAAAGACAAGAAACAACCCCAGGCAACCAAACCGGTAACACTCACTGGCTCCGCCGCGGTGCTGGAAGTGTTTCTGCAGGAAGATGTTGACGTGATCTTCGGATATCCGGGCGGCGCGATCATGCCGATCTATGATGCGTTATTTGACTATAAATCAAAACTCAACCACATCCTGGTCCGTCACGAACAGGGCGCGATTCATGCAGCCCAGGGCTATGCCCGCACATCTGGTAAAACAGGGATCGTATTTGCCACCAGCGGACCCGGTGCCACCAACCTTGTCACGGGCCTCGCAGATGCCATGATCGACAGCACCCCGCTGGTTTGTATTACCGGTCAGGTATATGCGCATTTGCTTGGAACCGACGCCTTCCAGGAAACGGATGTGATCAACATCACCACACCTGTAACCAAATGGAATTACCAGGTAACGGATGCCACTGAAATCCCATCAGTACTGGCCAAGGCTTTTTACATCGCCGGCAGCGGCCGTCCGGGCCCGGTGCTGATCGACATTACGAAAAACGCACAGATACAGGAATTCCCTTTTGAAGGATATAAAAAATGCGAACACATCCGGAGCTACCGGCCCAAACCGATCATTCGCAAATCTTATGTTGAGGCGGCAGCCAAACTGATCAACGAAGCGAAAAAACCTTTTGTGATTTTCGGACAGGGTGTCATCCTCGGCAGGGCCGAAAAAGAATTTCTGCAGTTCATCGAAAAATCGGGCATTCCGACGGCCTGGACCATCCTCGGTATGAGCGCCATTCCAACGGATCATCCCTTGGCCGTCGGCATGCTGGGCATGCACGGCAATTACGGCCCGAATGTGCTCACCAATGAATGCGATGTACTGATCGCCATCGGCATGCGATTCGACGACCGGGTTACCGGGCGCCTCGACAAATATGCCAAACAGGCAAAACTGATCCACCTGGACATCGATCCATCAGAAATAGATAAAAATGTAAAGACGACGGTCCCGGTATGGGGTGACTGTAAAGAAACCCTTCCGATGCTCACCGCGCTGATTGAGTCCAGGGTGCATCCGCAATGGCTGCAGAAGTTCAAGGACTATCAGGCAGAAGAAGACAAGGAATGCATCTTCCCGGAAATGCATCCGTCCACCGATGAAATCTCGATGGGTGAAGTGATCGACGAACTGAATAAGCTCACGAAGGGCAATGCAGTGATCGTAACAGATGTGGGTCAGCACCAGATGGTGGCCTGCCGCTACGCAAAATTCAATCAGTCCAAAAGCAATATTACCTCAGGCGGCCTCGGCACCATGGGATTCGCACTGCCGGCCGCGATCGGTGCAAAATTCGGCGCACCCGATCGGACCGTCGTGGCAATCATCGGCGACGGTGGATTTCAGATGACCCTGCAGGAACTCGGCACCATCATGCAGTGTAAGCCAAACGTAAAAATCCTGATCCTTAACAACCGCTTTCTCGGTATGGTGAGACAGTGGCAGGAATTGTTCAACGAAAGGAGATATTCTTTTGTCGATATCCAGAGCCCGGATTTTGTTCAAGTGGCCAAAGGTTATCATATCGACGGGCGCTGCATTTCCGAAAGAGCGGATCTGAAAAATGCGCTGGCGGAAATGCTGGATCACGATTCATCCTTTCTGCTCGAAGTGATGGTGGGCAAAGAGAACAATGTATTTCCGATGGTACCACAGGGTTGCAGCGTAAGCGAAATCAGGTTAAAATAATTTTGTGAAGGACGAAGTCATCAACATACCGCTTCAGTATAACAGCATCCTGCTGGCCACGCAGGCGTTGTCGTTTACCATGGCTTCCGACCTGTATACCGGGAGTCTTCTCAAAACGCTGGTGAGCGCCAAACCAGGTGGCCGCATCCTGGAACTCGGTACCGGCAGCGGACTCGCTACGGCCTGGATCCTGGAAGGCATGGATAGCGAAGCAAAACTCGTCAGTATCGACAACAATGAATTGTTGCAGTCGGTGGCGAAGGAAAACCTGCCCGATCCGAGGATTGAATTTGTATGTACAGATGGATATCAATGGCTGAAAAATTACCAGGGTCCGGGCTTCGACCTGGTTTTTGCCGATGCGATGCCCGGTAAATACGATTTGCTGGAGGAGACCCTGGCCTTGCTGAAACCCGGCGGCATTTATCTGCTCGATGATATGCTGCCGCAGCCGAACTGGCCGGAAGGTCACGATGCCATTGCCGCGCGGTTCATTGGTGACCTGGAAAAACGAACGGATCTGCAGTTGACAAAAATAAACTGGTCGACCGGCATCATCATCGCTGTAAAATTAAAACAGTAATATGGTCACGGAGATCGCTGTTTTATATATTGTCAAGGATCAAAGCGCTGCTTTTGAAGGCGCCTTCCGCCGGGCTGAGGAGATTATCCAGTCGATGAAAGGATATATTGTCCACGAACTGCTGAAGTGTATGGAAGCCGCCGATAAATATTTACTGGTCGTCCGCTGGCAAACATTGGAAGACCATACAGAAGGATTCAGAAAGCACGAGCGCTATGCTGACTGGAAAAAAATCCTGCACGGGTTTTACGATCCATTCCCGGCAGTTGAACATTATAAAAGCTTTTGAATGGAAAATGTGGCGACAGATATGAAATGGAATGCGGGGCTCTACGACGACAAACATGCTTTCGTATCGAAATACGGCGAAGCACTCGTTGACCTGTTGCAGCCGGCACCCGGTGAACGCATACTGGACCTCGGTTGCGGCACGGGTGTGCTCGCGCAGCGCATCGCTGACCAGGGCGCGTCTGTCACCGGCATAGATCGCTCGGAAGCGATGGTTGATAAGGCAAGGCGGGGCTATCCCGACCTGGATTTTCGTGTCATGTCCGCCACGGATTTTCATTTCGACCAGCCATTCGACGCGATCTTTTCCAATGCAACCCTTCACTGGGTAACCGATGCAGCTGCGGCCGTGCGTCAGATCTATGAAAACCTGAAGCCTGGTGGCAGGCTCGTACTGGAAATGGGTGGTAAGGGCAATGTGGAATTGATCCTGTCCACACTACAAAATGCCCTGCTGGCGCACGGATACAGTGATCAGGCCGGCCGGAGGATTTTTTATTTTCCTTCCCTGAGTGAATACAGCGGGCTGTTGGAAAAGCAGGGTTTCCGCGTCACTTTCGCAGCCCATTTCGACCGTGAGACCGAACTGAAGGACAGTGAAACCGGAATAAAAGACTGGCTGCGGATGTTCGGCAACGCCTTTCTTGAAGGAATCGATGAAGCGCAGGTGGATGCCTTGCTGGATGAAGTACAGGAAAAACTAAAACCCACGCTGTTTCGGGATGGAAGCTGGTGGGCCGATTATAAAAGATTACGCGTTGTAGCGATTAAACCATAAAAGGATTATCATGAAACAGGAATATACCATAAGTGTTTACACCGAAAATCAAATCGGGCTGCTGAACCGGATCGCGATCATTTTTTCCAGGAGAAAGATCAATATCGAGAGCATGAATACCTCGCCGTCGGAAGCCGAAGGTATCCACCGGTTTACGATCGTCATCAATGAGACGGAGGACGTGGTGAAAAAGCTGTGCCGGCAGATCGAGAAACAGGTGGAAGTGCTGAAGGCATATTATAATACCAATGACGAAATTGTATGGCAGGAGCTGGCGATGTATAAAGTCCCTACCGATGAGGTGGCGGAAAAAGTGAAAGTGGAAAGAC
>CAZZYD010000276.1:0-4985 GCA_964658175.1 uncultured Puia sp.
TTTTAAAAATTCGTTGCGGCGTTGCGCATCCGCTGCGCCGTCGCGTGAAACAATATGCTTATTCCGCTTTAGGTTCTGCTTTTGCCTCGGTAACCGGTGCGTCAGCTGCATCCGTTTTCTTCCTGCTACCTGCGCGGCGGGTTCTCTTGCCGGCGTCTTTCTGTTCGCCTTTACCCTTACCGTAGATTTCGTTGTAATCCACCAGTTCGATCATGGCTGTCTCTGCATTATCACCGACCCGTTTGCCGAGTTTGATGACGCGGGTATAACCGCCCGGACGACCGGCCACTTTGGTAGCGATGTCACCGAACAGTTCTACGATCGCTTCCTTATCCTGCAGGTAGCTGAATACGATCCGGCGCTGGTGCGTGGTATTGTCTTTTGCTTTGGTGATCAGGGGTTCGATATAGGTCCTGAGCACTTTTGCCTTGGCGAGGGTTGTCACGATCCGCTTGTTGGCGATCAGCTGACAGGCCAGGTTGCTGAGCAGGGCTTTCCGGTGGGAAGCTGTTCTGCCGAGGTTGTTGATTTTATCTCCGTGACGCATGACATGTGTTTTTTTGAGCCTTGTACCGTGTCAGGAATTACAAGACATATGTGAAAATAGTCGTTGACAGCTTATTCGTCGTCGAGTTTCAGTTTGCTGAGGTCCATTCCGAAATGCAGGCCTCTTTCATGCAATACCTGTTCGATTTCAGCCAGGGATTTCTGTCCGAAATTGCGGAATTTCATGAGGTCTTCCTGTTCGTAGGTAACCAGTTCGCTCAGGCTGTTGATTTTTGCTGCTTTCAGGCAGTTGAAGGCACGTACGGAAAGATCGAGGTCTTCCAGGGGCGTCTTCAGCACTTTGCGGAGCTGCAGGGTTTGTTCATCCACGAGGTCCTCTTTCTTTTCTTCCTTGTTGTCGAAAGTGATGTTTTCGTCGGTGATGATCATCAGGTGCTGGATCAGGATGCGGGAAGCCTGTTTAACGGCTTCTTCCGGGTGGATGGTACCATCCGTAGACACATCCATCAGCAGTTTTTCAAAATCCGTGCGTTGTTCCACACGGGTATTTTCGATCAGGTATTTTACATTTTTGATCGGGGTGAAGATGGCGTCGGTCGGGATATATCCGAAGATGGCATCCTTTGGTTTATTGTCTTCAGCCGGAACATACCCGCGGCCTTTGCCAATGGTGATTTCGATGTCCAGGCGGGCAGAAGCATCCATGGTGCAGATCAGCAGTCCCGGATTCATGACTTCAAAGCTGGGCAGGGCGTCGCCAATGGTGGCAGCGGTGAATTCAGTTTTATTTTTAAGGCTTAACGTAACTTTTTCCTGTGCCACTTCATGATCAACCTTCTTTTTGAAACGAACCTGCTTTAAGTTCAGGATGATTTCAACCACGTCTTCGGTAACGCCTTTGAGCGTAGCGAATTCGTGATCAGCTCCTTCGATCTTGACGCCAATGATGGCATACCCTTCGAGGGAATTCAGCAGCACCCGGCGAAGGGCGTTTCCGATGGTGACACCGTATCCGGGTTCCAGCGGCTTGAATTCGAACTGGGCTTCAAAATCGGTTGCTTTTTGAAGGATGATCTTGTCTGGTTTCTGGAAATTTAAAATGGCCATATTTAAATTTGCGATTTAACGAAATTGATAAAAATAACGGGTATCCCGGGTACGGCTTACTTGCTGTACAACTCGACGATCAGCTGTTCCTTGATGTTTTCAGGAACGCTTTCTCTTTCGGGAAAAGAAACGAAAGTGCCTTTCATTTCGCCTTCGTTCCAGTCGAGCCAGTTGATCTTGGCGTTCTTGCCACGGAAAGCGGCCGTGATGCCGGTATTACCCTGGGAAGCTTCCTTGAGGCCAACGATGTCTCCTGGTTTCAACTGATAAGAAGGGATATTCACCACTTCGCCATTGACCGTTACATGCTTGTGGGTAACGAGCTGGCGGGCACCCGGGCGGGAAGGGGAAACACCCAGCCGGTACACGGTGTTGTCAAGCCTTGCTTCGAGCAGGCGGATGAGGTTTTCACCGGTAACGCCTTTGCGGCGTGCGGCTTCTTCAAAAGTTTTGCGGAACTGACGTTCCAGCAGACCGTATGTATATTTTGCTTTCTGTTTTTCCTTCAGCTGGAGGGCGTATTCACCCGGCGTTTTACGCTTCTTGGTGGCGCCATGCTGTCCCGGGGGGACGCTGTTCTTATCCAGGTACTTGCCATTGCCTAAAATCGGTTCTCCGAACCTTCTGTTGATCTTGTTCTTGGGACCAGTGTAACGTGCCATAATGTATCAGTAGATTTTTGAGTTCCCGGACGGCATTATAAAAAATCTTAAAATGAAATGCCGGCCAGCTTTATAATAATTGAAATTAAACGCGGCGTTTTTTTGGCGGACGGCAGCCGTTGTGCGGCAGGGGCGTTACGTCCTTGATCATGACGATCTCGATCCCGTTGTTTGACAGGGAACGGATCGCCCCTTCGCGGCCGGAACCAGGTCCTTTCACGAATACATCCACTCTTTTCAGACCGGCGTCCAGGGCGGTTTTTGCAGCATCGGCAGAAGCCATCTGGGCGGCGTACGGCGTATTTTTCTTGGATCCCTTGAATCCCATTTTGCCGGCGCTGCTCCAGGAGATCAGCTGACCCTGTTTATTGGTGATGCTCACGATGATATTGTTAAAGCTCGCAGAGATATGTGCATCCCCGTACGCGTCCACTTTTACAACTCTTTTTTTTGCAGCGGCTTTTGCGCTGGTTACCTGTGCTTTTGCCATAATCCGAAAAGGTGATCTATAATTAAATAATACAGCCCGGAGGCCTCAGTTATTTCTTGGGTGCTTTCTTTTTACCGGCCACTGTTCTGCGCTTTCCTTTGCGCGTACGGCTGTTGGTACGGGTACGCTGACCACGAACCGGCAGGCCCTTGCGGTGACGTACGCCGCGGTAGCAGGCGATGTCAAGCAAACGCTTGATGTTCATCTGTACTTCAGAACGCAGGGATCCTTCCACCTTCAGCTCGTTGGTGATGATGTTACGGATCGAGTTCAGTTCGTCATCATTCCACTGGTTCACTTTTTTGTCAAAGCTGATCTCCGCCTTGTTCAAAATGTACTGGGCCGTGGAACGACCGATTCCGAAAATATAGGTGAGACCAATCTCCCCTCTTTTGTTCTTTGGTAAATCTACTCCGGCAATACGTGCCATGTTTTATTTTTAGTTTCTAATGTAATCGAATGTTGGTTTCACTGGCGCGTGATTATCCCTGGCGCTGTTTGAAGCGGGGATTCTTTTTGTTGATCACGTACAGCTTTCCTTTTCTGCGTACGATTTTGCAGTCAACACTGCGCTTTTTAATGGATGCCCTTACTTTCATAAAAATTGCTTTATAATCGGCCGGTTATTTATACCTGAAAATGATTCTTCCCCTGGTCAAATCGTACGGACTCATCTCCACCCCCACCTTATCCCCCGGCAAAATCCGGATATAATGCATTCTCATCTTGCCTGAGATCGTCGCCAGTATTTCGTGCCCGTTTTCAAGTTTTACCTTGAACATAGCATTGGATAAAGCTTCGATAATGGATCCATCCTGTTTAATGAGCGCTTGTTTAGCCATACTATTTTGGGAGCGCAAAGATAATATTACTCAGCGAAAGAATAAAATTTAAGGGGAAATAAATGACCGTTCCCCGGGCGGGGAAAGTTATAATGTATAACCAATTGAAAACCAATACTCAGGCGAAGGTCAAATCTACCTTGGTCATGGAGTGGTAATGGTTTTGCAACTCGTGCACCCCAAGCGGGTGGCCGATATGCCTTTTGTCTTCCCGGTACCAGATTTCAAAGGTACTGAAATCGCCCGCCTTCGGAATCAGGAGCCGGAAGGGCCCGTGCATATATTTTACAGACTGGTCGGGATTGACCATCTTTTCAAAATTCAACTGCTTCAGGATTTCATCATCCACCGGCACCGGATACAGATCGTCCGGTGTATAATAATTCTGCTGATCGCCGGTCTTTACACAAACGGTTTTATCATCATGATCCAACTCCACCACATCGCCCAAGGTCTGAATGCCTTCGTAATCCGCTTTTACAATATCGCCCACCCTGATTTCGTGAAATTTGATCATAATGCTTGTACTTTGAACTATGAATATAAAAAAATTATACCAAAGCGGATGCTGAAAAAAAACTTTGCCCTGATCGCTTTTTTTATAGCCGTTTCCCCTTTTAAAAATCTTTACGCCCAGCCGGTGAGCCGGGATTCCGTAAACGCCATCCTGAAAAGTTCGCCCGCATTCACCATCTACAAAGACAATTATTTTATTCTCGGAACGGCGGTAAACACCACGCCCACCAAGGAAAACTCGGACCTCAAGTACCAGATCAGCATCAAACAAAAACTCACCAACGCCATCCTGCCTTTCAATACCTATCTCTTTCTCACCTACACCCAGCGGTCTTTCTGGAATGTATTTGAAAAATCAAGTCCCTTCCGGGAAACAAATTATAACCCCGGCGTGGGACTGGGGAAATTACTCTTCAAAGACCAGGACCTGCTCGGCATCGCCGTCCTCTCCCTCGAACACGAATCCAACGGCAGGGACAGCACGCAATCGCGCAGCTGGAATTTCCTCGCCCTCTCTTACCTCGGATCTTTTTCTTCCAGATTTAAAATTTACGCCAAGACCTGGCTGCCCTTCGGCTACAAGGATGACAACCCCGATCTGCCGGAGTATATCGGTTACGGTGAAGCGAAGCTCACCTGGATCATTGAACCGCACAAATGGATGCTTGACGTTACCGGCAGGAAGGGTACCCACTGATGGAACGGCAGCCTGATGAGCGAACTGATGTATAAACCCGGACAGAGAGGAAACGAATACCTGATGATCCAGTGGTTCCGCGGGGATGATGAAAGCCTGATCCACTATAATGAAAGTGTGAGCCGCGTCCGCATCGGATTGCTCATCAAGGCATCCAACCTGGG
>CAZZYD010000277.1:0-4970 GCA_964658175.1 uncultured Puia sp.
CATATCGTTTTTGATCAATATGAATGGCATCGCAAAATGGGATTTCGCAACCGCATGCTGGTCGCCGGCGCCGAGGGCGTAGTATCTCTTTCTATCCCACTCGTCATGGGACGCAACCAGCAGGTGCCCGCCAGAGACGTGCGGATTTCAAACGACCAGCCATGGCAGGCCCAGCACTGGAAAACGATCCTTTCGAATTATAACCGCTCACCCTGGTTCGAATATTACCGCGACGAACTGGCCGCGCTGATGGAGCGGCGCACGAACTTTCTGCTGGACTGGAACCTGGCCTGTTTTGAATGGATAAAGCAAAAACTCGACTGGGATATCAGGGTATCGCTGACGGAGGATTACCGGGAGATCTATGACCCGGAAATCTGGACGGATCTCCGGAACCGGTTCATGCCGAAAAACTATAGGAAAACCGAACCGTTGAAATACCGGCAGGTCTTTGAAGAACGCACAGGATTTTTACCAAACCTTTCGGTGCTGGACCTGCTTTGCTGCGAGGGGAAAAATGCGGCAGTTTTATTGAATCAGTAGATCGGCTGCGATCATTTCGGCGATATCCATCACCTGGACGGCCGATTCCTTTTCTTCCTGTTTTACACCGTCCGTGAGCATGGTATTGCAAAACGGACAGGCGGCGGCGATGATCTCCGCACCGGTATCGATCGCCTCCCGCGTACGTTCGAAATTGATCCGGCTATTGCCTTTTTCTTCTTCCTTGAACATCTGCGCACCGCCCGCGCCACAGCAAAGTCCCTTGCTTTTGCAGCGTTTCATTTCCACGAGTTCGGCATCCAGCGCCTCCAGCACTTTGCGGGGGGCCTCATAAATATGGTTGGCCCGGCCCAGATAACAGCTATCGTGGTAGCTGACCTTCCTGCCTTTGAAGCTGCCGGCTTCTTTGAGACGCACCCGGCCCTCATCCAGCAGCTGCTGCAGAAACACGCTGTGGTGGATCACTTCATAGTCGCCACCCAGCTCGGGGTATTCATTTTTGAAGACATTAAAACAGTGGGGACAGGCCGTGACGATCTTTTTGATCTGATAATTATTCAATACCTGGATATTCTGATAGGCCATCATCTGGAAAAGAAATTCATTGCCCGCCCGCCGCGCCGGGTCGCCCGTACACATTTCTTCCTTGCCCAGGATCGCATATTTAATGCCCACCTGGTTCAGGATGCTGGCAAAGGCCCGGGTGATCCTTTGCGCGCGCTGGTCAAAACTCCCGGCGCAGCCCACCCAGAACAGGATATCCGGCGTTTCCCCGCGCGATGCCAATGCTGCCATTTCCGGTACTTCCATACTGCAAGTTTATGCATTGTAAATCTAAGGCAAATTGGCCGGCGGGAATGACCGGAGTAAATGGTATTTTTATGCATAATCAAGTTTATGAGCGATACGGACAAAATGCTGCTGATACGGAACTATGACCTTTGGTGTCACCTGTCAGATGAGGATTATGAAAATTTGAATATCGAACACCATTTCATCGAAGTGCCCAAAGGAGAATATATTTATTTCGAAGCCTATAACCACAACAAACTTTATTTCGTCAAGGAAGGTTATATCCGGATCGGCAATATCGATGAAGACGGCAACGAAAAGATCAAGGAAATCATTCAGAAAGGGGAGATGTTCGGCCAGGTGACCCTGGAAAAAAACAACCTCCACGGCGAATTCGCCCAGGCATACCGCCAGGACGTAAGTATCTGCGCCTTTAATATCGACGACTTTGAAAAGCTGCTGAAAAATCGGCCTGACCTCGCCCTCAAATTCAGTAAACAGGTGGGCTCCAAATTGCGCACGATCGAAAACAGGCTGCAGAACCTCCTGAATAAAGATGTCAAGACAAGACTGATCCATTTCTTCTACCAGCTGGTGGAACAAAACATCGGCGACAGCCGTCCGGAAGGATTCTGTATTCCCAATTACCTCACCCATGAAGACATTGCCAACCTGATCGGATCGAGCAGGCAGACCGTGACGACCATGATCAATGAACTCGAGACGGAAGAAATCCTTTCCTATAACCGCCAGCAGATCTGCTTCCTCAATGTTAAAAAGATTCAAAAACGCGTGGGTGTCAATTAACTGACAAATTGAGGTGAAGGGGAATACTACTTTTGATAAATGAATCAAATGAAACAACCCTTGCTCGTTCTTGGCCTGCTCCTGATCAGCACGGCCGGCTTTTCCCAGGACGCGGCCTTTAGAAAAAAACAATTCAACCTGAAAAACGATGTGGCCATCAGCGGCTATGACCCTGTCGCTTATTTTACCCAGCATAAAGCCGTCAAGGGCGATGCGGCCAATTCATTTGCGGATCAGGGCGTGACCTACTATTTCGCTTCGGCGGCAGACCGTGACCTCTTCAAGGCAAGTCCCGCTAAATATGAACCACAATACGGCGGCTGGTGCGCTTACGCGATGGGAAACGATGGCTCCAAAGTGGAAGTGGATCCGGAAACTTTCAAGATCATCGACGGAAAATTATTCCTGTTCTACAACCATTTTTTCAACAATACCCTGAAGACCTGGAATAAGGATGAAGTGAACCTGCACGGCCATGCAGATGCCAACTGGCAGAAACTCCTGAAATAAACCCTTCATTTATAAAACCAACCACATGAATGTTCGCACTGTTTTTATCTGGGTGCTCCGGCTGGTGGCCGCCATCATCCTCCTGCAAACCCTCTATTTTAAATTTACGGCGCATCCGCAGTCGGTGAAATTATTCACCATCCTTGGCATGGAACCCTGGGGCCGCATCGGTACCGGCGTCATTGAGCTTATCGCCGCCATCCTGATCCTGATTCCGAAATATACGGGTTACGGCGCGGTCCTCGGGCTCATGATGATGAGCGGTGCACTTTTCTTCCACCTCACCAAACTGGGTATTTATTTTGATGGGGATATCTGGTTGTTTATGTATGCCCTCATTACCTTTATCTGTTGTGCCGCGCTGATCCTGATATACCGGCATCAGCTGGTTAAAAAACCGGCCTGAGAAATCGCATCCACAGAAGGGATTTCCTACATTTAGGCCTATGAAAAAAATACTGCTGATTTCTGGAATGGTCCTCGGGTCGGTCGCCGGCATTGCCCAGCTGAAACCCATTGCGAAGGATTCCAAAGTGGAGTTTAAGATCAAGAACTTTGGATTTACCGTGGACGGACATTTTGAAGAAATCGAAGGGACCATCGGCTTCGATCCGGCAAAACCCGAAGCGGCCAGTTTTAATGTGAATGTCAAATCGGAAAGCATCAATACCGGTAACGAAACACGCGATGGGCACCTGGGCAGATTTGAATATTTCGACACGAAAAACTTTCCGCTGATCAGCTTCGTATCTGAAAAAGTGCAGAAGGGCCGGGGGGATGGATATTCCGTTACCGGCAAACTGACCATCAAGAAACACACGAAGGAAATCAGCTTTCCGTTTACGGCCACGGCGAAAGGAAGCGGCTACCTGTTCACCGGGAGTTTCAAAATAAACCGGAGGGAATTTGACATCGGCGGGTCAAGCACGGTCGCCGATAACCTGGAAGTAAATCTCAGTGTGGCCGCAGAATAAAATTGATTATATTTAAAAAACACTTCATGCTGAAAGCAGTAAATAATGTTTTTGTGCAGCTGGCAGACTCGCTGCAGCAGCTATCGCAGGAACAGTTTATCCAGCCTTGTGTGCACCTTTCCGGGAGCACCATCGGCCAGCATGTGCGCCACATCATCGAAATGTTTCACTGCCTCGACATTGGTTATGAGTCCGGCCTGGTAGACTACGAAAAACGGAAAAGGGATAAAGCCATCGAAACCTCTAAAGCCCACGCGACCGAATTGCTCACTGCAGTATTCTACGCGCTCCACCGGGAGAACAAACCTTTGCAGCTGGCCACCTATTACGATGATCTTTGCCCCGATCCGGTGCTGATCGACAGCAATTATTACCGCGAACTGACATACAACCTTGAACATACCATTCACCATATGGCCCTGATCCGTGTCGGACTGCGGGAAGTCAGCGATATCCAAATCTCCGACGACTATGGCATTGCCGCATCCACCCTTAAGCATCGACGGGAATGTGCACAGTAACTTTTATTCCTTCGCAGGACAGGACCCTGATCATATCCAGCCGCGATGAACAAGTCGACCGCTTGCCGGCACTGCCACCGGCCATTTATTTTTTACCCGAACTCCAAACGCAGTTGCTGTATCCGAAAGACGGCAACGCCGGCGGTTCATGGATTGCCGTCAGCGACCGGCGCAACGCCGTTGTCCTGTTGAACGGCGCCTGGAAAAAACACGTGCACCAGCCTCCGTACCGCAAAAGCCGCGGGTTGGTATTGCTTGAACTCGCCGCGTCAGCATCGCCCTTCCTCGGATTTGATAAAACAGATTATGCGGGGATCGAGCCATTTACCGCTGTAATTTTTGAACAGGACCGGCTCTATGATTGCCGATGGGATGGTCAGCTGAAATCACTGGTGGAACTCAACGCCACGCAGGCGCATATCTGGTCCTCCGTCACCCTGTATGACCCTGCCGCCACCGAAAAAAGACTGTCCTGGTTTCGTACATGGATCGGCGGCGATCCGTCGCCTTCCACAGAACATATGCTGGATTTTCACCGGGATGGTGGCGAAGGCGACCCGGTGAATGATATCCGCATGCAGCGCGAACAACTCCGAACGGTCAGCATTACGGCGCTCGAAATATTTCCTGACGGCGCACGCATGCAATACGAATCGCTGCCGGCCAGCGACGCCAAATCCGTCAGCCTGCCATTTACTACCTCAATGCCGGCAACACCATGATCAGCCCCTCCGGCGGTTTTTTCCGGCAGCCATTTTTTATCCGATTGTTTCACTGGGAATACTGGCCCTTCAGCGTGGTATATGTTCCGATTTATTTTATCTGGGTAGGCCTCTGCGCGATCGCTCGATCGTTTTTTTTC
>CAZZYD010000278.1:0-4948 GCA_964658175.1 uncultured Puia sp.
GTCGCGCCCATATTTCCGATAGATATACTGGATCACTTCTTCGCGTCTTTCATGTTCAAAATCCACATCGATATCGGGCGGTTCATTTCTGGCCGAAGAAATAAAACGTTCAAACAACAGGTCGAATTTGGCAGGGTTGACGGCTGTGATGCCCAGACAATAGCAGATCGTGGAGTTCGCCGCCGATCCCCGGCCCTGGCAAAGGATATTTTGTTCCCGCGCATACCGCACGATATCGTAGACGGTTAAAAAATAAGGGGCATAATTCTTTTCATTGATAAATGAGAGTTCATGAAGAATGGCCGCGGATGTTTTTTCAGGCACCGGATCACCGAAGGCTGCCCGGGCGCCCTGCCAGGAAAGATGGGCGAGCTCTTCCTGCGGCGTACGGCCTTCGCTCGTGATTTCTTCCGGGTAATCGTATTTCAGCATATCCAGCGAGAACTGGCAGGCTTCTGCTATCTCCTGCGTACACCGGATCGCGTCAGGATATTGCCTGAACAGTCTTTCCATTTCTGCGGCCGGCTTCAGGTGTCTTTCCGCATTGGCATGTAACCGGAATCCGGCTTCCTGGATCGTGCATTTTTCGCGGATGCAGGTGAGCACATCCTGCAGAGGCCGCCTTTCCGGTGCATGATAAAATACATCGTTGGTGGCCACCAGGCGAAGATCGCAGGCCCTGGCTATGTCCGACAACCTGAAAAATTGTTTCGCATCATCTCCCAGATACCGACGGGTGGCAGCCAGGTAAATTTTATTGCCAAATACATTTCGGAATTCCTGCAGTCGCGTTTTAAAATCTCGCTCAAAATGAAAATGGGCATCGAGCACCTGCGGCGGCTGAAAGATCAATCTGACATCTGTCAGAGTTTCGAATACATCTGTTTTCTCTAAATGACAATCTCCTTTTTCTGCGCGCAGGTTTCCCCTCGTCAGCAGGGCTGATAATTCCCGGTAACCCTCCACTGAGGTCGGATACGCATTGATCCGGGTACCGTCCATCAGCCTGAGTTGGCAACCCGGCAGGATCCGGATGTCTTTTGCTTTGGCCGCCACATGCGCCCGCACAATTCCGGCAAAGCTGTTTACATCGGATATCCCGATCGCAGGATATGAAAGCCGGGCAGCCTGCGCAATATATTCTTCCGGGTGGGAGGCGCCCTGGAGAAAACTGAAATTGGTGGTGACCTGTAATTCCGTGTAGTTCATGCAAATGATTAAGCAAAAAAGCCATGCAGGTACCAGCAGGGTTTTTTCTCTGCCTGGTAATGACCGGAACGAAATAGCCAGTACCGTTGGCCTTCCTCATCTTCCAGCATATAATAATCCCGGTGGGATTCTTCCTGGATCCACCATTCGGATTCGATGCGTTCAGGTCCTTCGGCTTTTTTTATTTTATGAAGTTTTCCTTTATACCGGAAATGCATGGGCGGGTAATCAGGTATCGGCGCCGCTGCTTCTACCAATTCCGGTTTGGGTAACAGTTGCAGGGGACGGGGACGGGGAACCGCCCAATGGACCTTTGCGTTATCGGTGAGGACGATCGATTTTTTAAATGATTTTTCGGGGAGATAATGTTCGTCCGGAACATATCTGGAAATAAGTGCGGCACCGATGCGGTTACTCAGGCGGTCCAGCAAGGCTGCAAAATCCGCTTCCGGAATTTCTTCCTTTGTTTTCCACAGTATTTCCTGGTGAGGAGAAATTTTTTCTGTCCTGGTGGCTTCGAGCAGAAATAATTCAATCCCTGTCGATGGTTCCATCTGGCAGATCCTTGGTTCAAACAGTTTGAAGAGATGATTCAGCTGGTTCGATCCGCGGTGCGTACCGATTTCAATTTTCGTGATGGTATGATCCGCGCAATAACCGCTAAAAACCATTTTGCGGATGCCGATATTTTCCCGCTGCAGCCTGTCGCACATGCTTTGGAGCAATCGCTGAAGGGCGATTTCAATTCCCTTGGCGCTGACAATGGACTCCAGGCAGGGAAGGCGCTCCAGACAGGCTTCTGCCGGGTGCAGGGGAAAAAGCTGTTCTGTTTCAGTGCCCATCGCCTGGTCCAGCCTGCAAGTCAGTTCTTTTCCAAAGCGCCGCTGCAGCGCAACCCGGGGGATCTGAACGATATTTTTTATCTGATACAATCCAAGTTTTTCCAAACGATCCGTCATCAGCGGAGGTAAGCGCAGGGCAGCCGGCGGCATGGTAAGCAGCGCCTCCTGCTGGCCGCCCGGGGAGATGATTTGCGCTGGATATCCAATATGGGCCACGGCCCATGCCATGCCAATGGTATCGGCCATGGATAAGCGAACATCATATCCATATTTTATCAACCGTTTTTCGATGTCCTGCAGATAATTTTTTTCTCCGCCCCAAAGGTGCGCGCAGCCGCTGGCATCCAGGATCAGGTCATCGTCCATGCCAACCGTTACGCTGTCTGTAAAACGGATGCACCATTCGGCGAGCGCACGGAGTAATTTTTTGTTGAGCGTTGGATGATCGTCCACCACTTCCAGGGCGGGACAGATAGCCCGGGCGTCGGCCACAGCCATACCCGGAAAAATACCTTCTTTTTCTGCCAGCGAATTGGTTCCGCTCACGACCATCCGTCCGTGATCTGCCACTGACAAAACAAAAGGAGTTTTTCTCAGCAGGGGATTCCGGATGCAGCACCAATCCGTCTTTAAGCGACGGAACCAGATGATGACGATGCGCTGTGCCATCCTAACCTGTTTTTCTTTTTTCCTGGAATGGAATCGAATCAACGGCCGGGGCCAGCAATTGCCATTCACCGGCGGCCCAGACCAATGGCCATTCACCCGGTTTGCCATTGCGGATTTTGAGCAGTTCAACATGCCAGGACGGGAATCCGATACCGGGCAAAGAATGGTCATTGACAGAAGGAAGCGGCCTGATGCGCCAGCGCGAAACGCTGGCATTCGCATGAAAGGTTTTTAATTCGGGCCGCAACACAAATCCGGTTACCCTGCTTTTTTCGACGGCCAGTTGAAAACGTCGCGATGTCGTGAAATCGAGGTCTTTCAATTCGCCGATCACCGCGGTGAGTCCGTCACATTTTAAACCTTCTTCCATCGCCCAGCGGATATCTTTTTCTTTTGTAAGGTCTATGAAGATGATGGATTCGGGCCGGATGTTAAACTGAAGAAGCGCAGGCGGAAATATTTGTCTTCCGGGTCCGATCCAGAGTGCCGTTCCGGAACTTTTTAACAGCGACCCAAGGATGGCATTGATAAATCCTGCTGAAGCCGCCGTCGTTTCTGCATTGGAGGTAACGAATTCATGTATGGCAGCCAGTGGAAAAGTTCCATGTGGAAAAGACGATCGCATCGCCGCCAAACCAAGTTGCCGGTGGTCGGCTTCTTTGGGAGCAGGCAGTCCTTCCAGGGAAAGAATTTCTGTTTTTAATCTTGAAAGAATATCGTTTTTTGTTTCATGCATCGAATTTTTTATCTCACCTGCTGTTTAGCGGGGCTACAATAATACTAAATAATTTAGCAAATGGCATATTAATTATGGCTTCATGAGGCTGCCTCGAAAGCAAAATGCGGAGCTTATCTTTATAAAATTGATATGATTAATATCTAACCGGCTGTACCAAAGTATTTTAATTATAAAATAGCTTGACACTTACCAAAAAACAATTGTATTTCCGGATCATGGCAGGATTGCTGCTCTGCTGTGTATTTTATCAATCTGCCTGGATTTTCAGCCGTACCGCAACGGCAGTGATTTATAAAAGATCATCCGAACTTGATGATAACAAGGGGTATGCGCGTGGGTGGATAGATGCCCAATATTCAGTAGGATATGATATCTATTCCGATCGTTTTCTGAAAGATCAATATCCTCCCTGGATAAAAACGATTGAGATCAGATACCTCACCTTCAAACCATCGGTATCTCGAACAAATACTTTTGCAAGCATCTGGGGTTCTACCTTAACGGTGTTCATAATAGCCTCTTTGATTATAACAATTTTATTTCTGCGAACCGATATTATTTCTAAACGGGCTGTCTTTCTGCTTCAAAGAAAAAGCCCATTTTTCACCATAACCCAAAATAGCCAACCGGATTATGAAGACCGTGTCGTTGATGTAACGGTCAACAGGCAAGACGAAAAACTTTTATTTCAGGAAATAACGGATATCGAAACGACTGCCTTGTCAGCTGATGTAAGATTGTCTGTTTACAGACTTAATCCGGTCGCTATTGGCATTTTTTGTGTTTATGCGATTGTGTTTTTCTGGTCTTTGATTTCATTTTTAACATCTTCCTTTAGTCTGTCCACCTCTATTATCATCGGTTGTGTTCTTTTGTTTATCCCTTTTTATGTCAAATACACAAACAATCCTCTTTTTAAGGCTAAAATTCCGGTGGAAGGCGCTTTGGTCTTTTCTTCCGGAGGCTTAGAAAATGGGGGTGATGTACATGATATACAGTTTATCAGTTCAGCGGTGGTGTATCTGGAATCCTTTGCCGGATTCAGATTCAGGGATCGCGGGACGATGGGTGAGATCAAGGTGAAAAGCAGGGGAGACAATAATAAAATTTCTTACCGGTGCAATGAAAAAATATTTGACTGCGTTTTCATCATTAACAATGCCAAAGATTATTTCCTATTTAAAAAATTGATGTACCTCTGGGCTTCCAAAGGGGTAAATGTCATTTTGAAAAAGGCATTTGAAGACGAATTTGTCGTTCAGGAGATGTGTCATTTTAAAACGCCATTGATCTGATACTCATAATTTCAATATAATTTTTCCTTTCATGATTGTCTATAAATTAAAAAACATGTATTCAACGAAAAAGATATTGTCTTTCATCCTGTATATGTTCATCGCCGTGCAGGGGTTTGCTCAGTCTCCATACAGTGAACGGGCGCTGAAACTCCTGAACAGTATTTCCAAAGATTCCCTTCCTGCATTTCAAT
>CAZZYD010000279.1:0-4945 GCA_964658175.1 uncultured Puia sp.
ATTGGGATAAGGAAATACGAAAAAGGCCATCCATACGCGACCCATATGCCAGATCGGAAACTGGCCGGCACACATTACCGCGAAAATCGTCATGGCTTCAGCCGCGCGGTTCACGCCTGTTCTCCAGCGCTGGCGAAACAGCAGCAAAACCGCAGAGATCAGCGTACCCGCATGACCAATACCCACCCACCAAACGAAATTCGTGATGTCCCAACCCCAGCCGATGGTCTTATTCAGGTTCCACTGGCCAACGCCGTAAACGACTTCGGTGGTCACGGAAATAGCACCAAAGGTAAGCAGACCCAATGCAATCAGAAATCCGATCCACCAGAGTCTCGAAGGACGATTTTCGATCGGGCGCAGAATATCTTCCGTGATCTGGTGGTAAGACTTAGCTCCTTCCACCAACGGATTTCTTACCTGCGATTCGTACATAAATGAAGCCATAAAAAATCGTTCAATTTTTTTAACCTACGCTTTTACTTCTTCCGCTTCCGAATTGCGGATCTTGGCCAGATAAGTAACATTCGGCAGCACATGCAACTCTTCGAGTACATGATAGATCCGCTGTTTGTTATCGATCCGGGACTGCACCACTGCGCTCTTGCTATCGTTGATATTTCCAAATACAATCGCTTCTGTCGGGCATGACTGCTGACAAGCCGTTTTAATATCCACCATATCCTTCAGCACCCTGTCTTCTTTTTTTGCCTTGAGTTTGCCGTCCTGCAGCCGCTGTACGCAGAAAGAACATTTTTCCATCACCCCTCTGGAACGAACCGTTACATCCGGATTCAGCACCATGCGGGAAAGGTCTTCGTTCATCATGTGCACGGCTTCATCGAGTACACCCACTGTTTTCTGGTCCTGGTTGTTCGGGAAGCTGTCGGCGCCGGTATAATCGGCCCAGTTGAAGCGACGCACTTTGAACGGACAGTTGTTGGCGCAATACCTGGTACCGATACAACGGTTATACGCCATCTGGTTCAGGCCTTCACTGCTGTGGTTGGTTGCCGAAACCGGACAAACATTTTCGCAGGGCGCATTGTCGCAATGCTGGCACATCATCGGCTGGAAGATCGTCTGGATGCTGTCTGAATCAGCCAGGTTACCGCTGTAATAGCGGTCGATGCGCAGCCAGTGCATGTCGTGGTAACGGAGCACTTCCGATTTTCCCACGACCGGTACATTGTTCTCCGCATGACAGGCCACCACGCAGGCGCCGCAGCCGATGCAGGAATTCAGGTCGATGGACATGCCCCAGTGGATACCGGGCTTGTCATAATATGGATAAAGCGTTCCGGCTTTTTCGAAGTCTTCGAGACCGCCGAATTTTTTTGCTTCTTCTTCTCTTTCGTTGATGATTTCGTCGGGTGATTTCTGAAATTCCGCGAAATTCATCTCTTTCACCACCGCGCCGCGTTTCTCGTATGAATTGTGCGTTTGCGGCTGGGCGATCTTATAAAAATCATCCGTCTTTTCAAAGCTTGCATCTGCCGCCCATTCGATCGTGGTTCCGTTATAGGTGGCAAACGGAAAGGCGTTCTGTCCCGCTTCGGTCACCGCGCGGCCGATATAGCTGGCGGTATTTTTCGCATCGGCGCTTTTCCTTCCGTAACCAACGGCGATCGCGATTACGCCTTCCGGAGATCCGGGAACGACGATCACGGCCAGGGACGTTTCTTTTCCGCCGGATTTTATTTTGATCACCTGACGGTCGGGATGTACTTCAAATTTATCAGCCTGGCGGCGGTCGCTGAGGTCAATGTTAAAATTGTCTTTCAGGAATTTGGGAGACACCATGGCGTAGTTATCCCAGCTCGCTTTGGAGATGGGATCCGGAAGTTCCAGCAGCCATGGGTTGTTCGACTGTCCGCCAACGCCCATGCTTACCTGCTGATAAAGCACGAGTTCGATCGCGGCGCCGGGTTTGATCGCAGAGATGCCCGCGGCAGCTTCGGAAACTTTTACCGCGGTAAAGGAACCGCCGGCGGAAGGCGTCGCGGGTTTTTCCACCACACCATCCTGCAATGCTTTTTCGTATGCTTCAATGCCGCCCAGTTTACCAATCCAGTACTGGCGGAAATATTCGTCGTAGGTTGTTTTATTTCCGCTCCACAACATCAGCGAATCCTGAAAAGGCCTTGTTTTGAAAAGCGGTGCGATCACCGGCTGCATCATGGATACATAACCGGATTTTGCTTCCGCATCCCCCCAGCTTTCGAGGAAATGGGGTGAAGGGAGTACATATTTACAGAGCTCGGTGGTTTCATCCAGCCGGTCATTAAAAGAAACGGTAGTCTTGACTTTTTCCAGTCCCGCCTTGAATTTCGGTGCATCAAAATAGTTGTACGCCGGATTCACATCGTATATCATCAATGCGCCGACCTTACCGTCATTCATATCTGTTACCAGCGTATTGAATTCGCTGTCGATTCCCTGACGAACCAGCAGGGGCGCATCCCAGGTAACGGTCGTTCCATTGGCGCCGATCGCTTCGTTGATCGCGTGCACAATTACCTGTACATGCACATTGTTGCTGCCGGACACCACGAGGGCTTTGCCTTTGGCAGCTGTTAATTCCCTGGCCACTTTTGCCACACCCGCCTTCAGTTTTTCTGAGAGCGCCGGCGCGGAAACCGTACCGCCAACCCCTGCCAGTAAAGCCAGCGCGATCGCGCCGGTTTCAGAAGGCTTGTGCGTAAAGCGTTCATCGGCGTTGGAGCCGGTCAGGGACATGAGGGATTCAAATTGAAAATGCCGGTTCATCTCGGGCGATTTCGCATTGATCTTTCTTCCCTTTGCATATTGTTTTGCGTATTCAATCGGAGACAGCCAGGTTCCGAGAAAATCGGCACCGAGGCTCACGATCACCGCAGCATTGTCAAAATGATAGGATGGAATCGCTTTTTTGCCATAGACAGATTCGCTGGCGAGCAATAAGCCGCTGAAGGAATCCACATCATACTGTACGTGCCGGCTGCCCGGATATTTGGCAAGAAAAGCGGCAATGATATCTTTGGTCGTAGGCGATGTGATCGTGCTGGTGAGCAACACAGCAGCGCCCGTCATGCCTGACATGCTGTTGGCGACCATTTTGTCAAAGGCATCAAAACTTGGTATTTCCTGCGGACCTGATTTCTCCATCTGCACAGGATAGCGCAAACGGGCGGTATCATACAGATCGAGGACGGATGCCTGTACACGGGCAGAAGTCCCTCCCTTGGTGATGGAGGATAAATCGTTGCCTTCTATTTTGATCGGTCTTCCGTCGCGCACTTTTGCCACGATCGAAACGGCATCGCCGCCGGAAACATAGGTGGTAGCATAGTAATCGGCCACACCCGGAATCATGTCGGAAGGTTTATTGACGTAAGGCACCACTTTCCGTACGGGCATTTCGCAACTGGCGGCCAGTGCGGCGGCGGCAGTGCTGAATCCGAGGTATTTTAAGAAATCACGGCGCGGCGTTTTTGAATCGAGCAGTCCCTTGCCGTCAAAATTTTCGGTCACCAGGTCCTCGCTGAATTCGTTGGCCGCCGATTCCTGAAATGAATCGGTATTATTTAATTCCCCAAAACTTTGCCAGTACTTTTTGTCGCTCATTTGTCCAATTTGAAGATTGTCTGATTTGGAAGACCAACCATTCTATTAATAATGACATTTCTGGCACTCAGTCCCGCCGATATTTTCCACGGTAACGCTGTCCATTTTTCCTGTCCTCAGATCGCTATGAAATTTCTCGTAAATGCTATAGAATTTATTGCCGTTGTTGCCAGCGGAATCCGGGAAATTCACTTTTGACGTACGGTGACAGTTGATGCACCATCCCATGCTCAGTGGCGCAAACTGTTTTACTTCATCCATCTGGGTGATGTTTCCATGACAGGTCTGGCACTGCACTTTTCCTGCGCGGATATGCTGGGAATGATTAAAATAAACGTGGTCCGGCAGGTTATGAATTTTGGTCCATTCGATGGATTTTTCCGGACCGGTATACTTCCCTGATTTCGGATCGTAGCCGGTGTACATATATATCTTCTGTATTTCTGCCGTAGCATCTACAGAACTTCCGTCTTCCCGGGTGAGGGGCGCTCCTTTATATTCATTGATCGCCGCATGACAGTTCATACATACATTGAGGGAAGGAACGGTAGCATGCTTACTTTCCCAGGCACCGGTATGGCAATAGAGGCAGCTGATCTGATTGGTGCCCGCGTGTACTTTATGGGAATAAAAGATCGGCTGTTCCGGCTGATAGCCCTGCTGACGGCCGAGGCCGATGGCGGCCTGCACCACATAATAGCCACCAAGCGTAAAGAGAATCAGCACGATAACGGTGATATACGCTTTGTTCCGGTAAAAAGGAATCGGTTCCTGGGAAGGAATGCCTGATTTATCGTCGGAGAGTTTGCGCAGGTTGCTGTTTACCCGAAGCAGGACGAGCATGATAACCGCCAGGATCAGGGTAAGAATGCCGTATAACAGGCTGTTATCGGATTCTGAAGCGGCGCCCTGATTGGTCGGAGTGCCGCTGGCGCCCGGACCTGGTTCAGGATAGGTATCTACATATTTAATGATCGCGTCGATTTCAGGATCTGCAAGACCCGGAAAAGTGTTCATCGGCGTTTTGCCATATTGATTGTAGAGATCAACGAAATATTTATTGCCGGAGGCCAGTACCGCGTTGTTATTCTTGATCCAGGCATGCAGCAGTTTTTTGTCCGGAACCCGGCTGCTCACGCCTTTGAGGGCGGGACCGGTGACAACTTTCAGGGGATTATGGCAGGACGCACAATTGCTTTGAAACAGCGCTTTCCCATCCTGGGCCAGGGCTGCTCCGCCCGCGAACAACAAAAAAGCTGTAATGAATATTTGGAAGGATACTTTTTTTGCACTTAATCTGTAATGATGCATATATGTACAATCAGTTGCATAAATGGGA
>CAZZYD010000280.1:0-4944 GCA_964658175.1 uncultured Puia sp.
CTGCTGACCGGATACGCCCTGTCGCGGCTGATGATACATGTTCCATCCTTTCCAGGCAATCAGGATAAGCAAGACGATCCCCCCCAGAAAAAAGATCCTTTTTTTTGGCATCATTGGCTGCTTGAAATGTGATTAAAATTTTCGGATAAGGCCGAGGTTCAGCCCGCTGCTCAGGATCGGAAGACTGCCCGTCCCCATGCCCGACAGCGGAATCCGGAGGTAGGGTTCTACCCGGAGCGAACCTATTTTTCCCAGCTCATGCTCATAGCCGACGCTAACATTCACAATTGAAAACCAGTTCTGCATTCCCTTGTTGTAGTCATACTTGTTGTCGCCTGTCCATCCGTTTACATAATATTCATAATTGTAAGACTGATGAAACATAAAATATGTCGAGAGCCCCGTGGTGGCGAAAAACGTATTCTTATGACCGTTATGAATGTTGTACCGGATATTCACCGGCACTTCGATCATGCTGCAATCGCCGTTCACGTTCAGCAGGTCCACCCCGTTCAGGTTGGAGACATTTTTCTTGCTGAAATATTCTCCCTTCGAATAATATTTTTTAACATCCAGGTATGCGCCGGTTTCTACAGAAAGTCTCTTCGAAAACCGGTAGCCGAGCAGGAGGCCCGCCGTGACGCCGACGCCTTTCACCGACTGGAATTTTACCGTACTGATATCCGGCGCCGCCAGCACGCCACCATAGAAATACCGTGTGGCGGGTGATTTCTTTTTTTGTTTTGCGACGGCTGAACTGTCTGCCTTTGCTGCGGCTGGTTTTTTTACAAACCCTGCCCGCAGGTTATCGTCTGCCGTTGTCAGTTCCCATAATCCGGGCAATCCGGCGGTATAGGGGTTCGTTTGTACAGAAAGTGGTTTCGTATTTTCCGTAAAGAGTTTGTCTTCTGCCGATAGCCCGTCTTGCGATCCCGCCGCATCAAAACCCCGACGTTGCTGATTTGCCTGCCGACTCCGCGCTTGCGCGTTCCTGAACGAACCCGTCCGGTGAACATAGGCTGCTTTCGGATCGGTGGCGGCAAGTTTATCCGGAGATGTTCCGTTCAGTTCGTTGTATCCGGATGGCATTCCTTTTTTATCTTTCAAGCCTGTGCTGCTGCCGCCTGTGTTTGCACTGGTTGTTTCCGGCGTTTGACCTGCGGACGCAGCTTTGGCATCCTGACTCAGGGAGGACGGAATATCTCTGGCGGACCCGGCGGTGGCTGCTGTGCCGGCATCATGACCAGCGCTGCGGAGCACATTTTTTTGTTCCCGGTCAGCGTCACGGGTGGCCGTGCCGGCGTTGTTTCCGGTATTCCGGAAAGTGAGGTAGCCCACCACCAGCATCGGCAGCAAAAGCAACAGCAGGAGGTATCTTTTCCGGCTCCGTCCGCTTTCTTCGATCAGCTCCGGTACGGCACCCGCGTCGCGGTCCTCTTCGTCCAGCGCGCGGGCAATCTTATCCCAGTCGGCACTATCCGTCCTCAGCGGATAGTTTTCCGCTGCCTTTTTGAATAAATCATTCAAATCACTGCTGTTCAAGTCTGACATAAAACGGTTCCTGTTTATCTACCGAGAGTTTTTTTTGCAAATGTGCGCGGGCTTTGAAAAGGTTGGACTTGGAAGTGCCAACCGTGATGCCCAGCATTTTTGCAATCTCCTGGTGAGAATATCCTTCGATCATGTGAAGATTGACCACGAGCTTATAAGCCGGGGGCAGTTCACGGATCATATTGATCAATTCCTTGTATTTCGTGTTCATGTCGGAAGTCTGCCCCTTGTCCTCATAATCCCAGGCGCTCTGCTGCATCTGGTATGTTTCGGGCAGGTGCTTCTGCCGGCGGCGGAAATCGATGGCCGTATTGATCATGATGCGCCGCATCCAGCCCATGAGCACAATTTCGATCTTTTCCCTGTCGCGGATCTCAAAACGTCCGAAACTGCGGAACATCTTCACAAATCCGTCATTGGTCACCTCCACGGCCTGTTCGTACAGGTCGACGTACCTGAAAACAGTTTTCAGACAGGCTCCATAAAATCGCTCATAGAGAACCTGCTGACTTTTGCGATCCTGTATTGCGCAACCAGCTATGATATCAAGAAGTTTTTCCAACCTGTCCGAAGTGTCCTTTGTGAATAACTCCATGGTTAAACGTTCATTTACTAAGGGTAGTTGCCTCAAAAAAAGGGATTGTAACCACTTGCACGCATCAATATTTTTTTGTAATGGATTTTTTTCCGGGATTCAGCATCGGGCGGGCGGGGATTCTGCCAGGCCGGATGTACTTTTACCCACCCAAATGCCCCCGATGAAAAGAAAGATCTGTCTCTCGTGCGCCGCCGTTTGTCTTGTATTGCTCAGTGCCGCCCAATATCCCAACTGGCAAAACCTCGATCTCCAAAAGGACAGTGTGTTCGGTATCAGCGCGGAGAAAGCGTATCAAACCCTGTTGCGTGACAAGCCGGCGAAAAAGGAACAGCGTGTGCTGGTGGCCGTGATCGACGGCGGGGTCGATACTATGCAGGAAGACCTGCGGTCAGTGATCTGGACCAACCCCCGGGAAATCGCAGGCAATGGGCGCGACGACGACCACAACGGCCATGCGGATGATATTCATGGATGGAATTTTATCGGATCCTCCAAAGGCGATGTGCGATATGATAACCTGGAGCTGGTGCGACTGATCCGCCGGCAGCGCGCGATCTATGACCATCCATCCGGCGATACCAATACCGCAATATATCGTGCCGGGGCCGGGAAATACCGGCGCATGCTAGCCGAATACAATACGGCCCTGGTCAACAACCAGGAAAACCTGGACGGCACGGAGAATTTCCGGCGCATCCTGCTTTTCATGACCCGCAAAATGGGTGTGGAGCATCCGACCCGCAGCGATTTTCAACAATATGCACCGGCCGACCAGGGAGAAGCCTATGTACAAAAACTGCTCGTGGCGGCGCTGGAAACAAATCCGGACTTCGCGAGTTTTAAATCTGCCCAGATCGATGCGGCCATCAAACATTACCGCGAACAGCTGGATTACTATCTCAATATCGACTTTGATCCGCGGCCGATGGTGGGCGATCATTACGACAATGACCGGGAATCTGATTATGGCAACCCGGATGTCACCGGGCCCGAAGCTGACCATGGCACCCATGTTTCGGGGATCATTGCCGCGGACCGCGACAACCAGCTGGGCACAAAGGGTGTGGCCGATGCCGTGTGGATCCTGGCCGTACGCGTGGTGCCCACGGGCGATGAGCGGGATAAGGATGTCGCCAATGGGATCCGGTATGCGGCCGATATGGGCGCCAAAGTGATCAATATGAGTTTTGGCAAGGGATATTCCTGGGATAAAAAAGCCGTGGATGAAGCCGTTAAATACGCGATCAGCAAGGATGTGCTGCTGGTGCATGCGGCGGGCAACGAAGGCAAGGACCTCGATTCAACCGATCATTTTCCCAACCGGCAATATGCCGATGGCAGCGGGGAAGCCAGTGCGTGGATTGAAGTAGGCGCTTCCGGGAGGATGGACGATTCAACGCTGGTTGCGTCTTTTTCCAATTATGGGAAAACGGGGGTGGATGTATTTGCGCCCGGCGTGGACATTTATTCTTCTGCACCCGGTAATAAATATGTCACCTATAGTGGCACCAGCATGGCCGCCCCGGTGGTGAGTGGCCTGGCGGCGCTGATCCGCAGCCGGTATCCGAAACTTTCCGCTGTGCAGGTTAAAGAAATTATCCTGGCATCGGTGGTGAAAGTGTCTCATCCGGTGATCGTGAAAAGCCAGGCAGGGATTTTGATGAGTATTCCGTTTTCAGCCACCTGTGTTTCCGGTGGTGTGGTGAATGCCTGGCAGGCATTGGAATTAGCCGGCCGGAAATAAACTATGGCTGAATGGTAAACTATCTTACTTTTGTCTAAATTATTTTCAAATGAAACTTTTTGTCGCAGGATTACCCTTTGATGTTGATGACCAGGAATTACAGGAAATGTTTGAAGCCTATGGTCAAGTCACTTCCGCGAAAGTGATTACGGATAGAGAAACCCGTAAGAGCCGCGGTTTCGGATTTGTTGAATTTCCAACAGATGCGGAAGGTGAAGCTGCCATCAAGGCGCTGAACGGTGGTTCACTTGAAGGCAGAGAACTTACTGTTAAACTGGCCGAAGACAAACCAAGAGGCGGCAGTGGCGGCGGTGGTGGTTTCCGTGGCGGTAGCGGCGGAGGCGGCGGTCGCAGTGGCGGCGGTGGCTATAACAAAGATCGCAACCGGTATTAATATAGTAAGCTTACAAGGTTGATTCTCCGCTGCCCTTCCGTAGTTACTGATTACGCAAGGGCGCGGTTTTTATCTGAAGTTTTTGCATCTGCATTCCTGAATGCCAACCAGGCTCCTTAGCCTGAAGAAGATTGTACCCAATCTTTTTTCAGTTTTTCTAAGTGTTTCCGGCTACGATATTCAGTTCAGTGTCTTTTACTTAAGCAGCCGCTGCAAAGCGCTGCCGCCTCCGGCCGGATATATTTTCTCCCCCTGTATGCGCGCTATGTTAAGCTGTTTTCTTCATTCATTTTAATGAAGCAGGCATTGCTATGCGCAATACCACCAAGCTTAAACAGATCCTGTTGAAGTATGATGTGGCGCTGTCTTTAGACGAGGACGGACTCATGTCTTTGTCCCTTGTTGACAAAGACGACCATCGGATGGAAAGCTTTGCCCACGCATCCTATAGCACGCTGATCGGGAAAGCCCATGGCTTTTTCCTGAAACAGGTGAAGAAGGAAATCTCCGTAAAGCGCAAATAATCCATCATGTAATGGTTTGCTGATGCAGCGTGCGAAAATAGGCAGCTGCCTGTAGCATCCGGCTCCCATACCAGCTAAATATCTCCCCATCCACCACGCGGATGCTTGCCTTTGGCAAGACCCGGCTGACCTC
>CAZZYD010000281.1:0-4835 GCA_964658175.1 uncultured Puia sp.
CTGAAAAATATTTATAAAACAGCGCGATGTGTTTTTGCCCGCCGTTTTTTGCCGGCAAAAATGGATAGGAGACCAGACTGATTACGGTTGCCATGACGAGATCATGCTACGGTGATTTTCCTGTTTCTCCAGCACGCCACAAAAGCCGCAATGATCAGCAGATACGTGCCGATGGCCGCGAGTATGCTGATCGTATTGCCCGTCGCAAAAGATTTCGGTTCAAAACGGAACTCAATGGTATGCTTACCCGCAGGTACGGCCATGCCGCGCAGAATATAATCGACTTTTACGTATGGCGCCGGCTTGCCATCGATAAATGCATTCCATCCTTTGTCATAATACACTTCACTGAAAACGGCGAACTGGTTGGTGGCCGCGTTGAATGCATAGGTCAGCTGGTCGTTCAGATTTTCCAGCAGCCGGAGGGAGGCCGTGGTATCTTTTACGGGTTCGAACGGAATCGCAGATTTAAAATTCTGCTGCACGATCGCCGTGTCACGCGTGTTGGTGCTGTCGAGCGCGGTCATTTCGTCATCCGCATTCTTCACGTATTTGATGGACTGCACCAGCCAGCAGGCACCGAAGGCGCCGGGATTCCGAACCGCCTGGTCTTCCTGTGCGCCCGGCGGGCGTTGAATGATATACCGGGTATTCAGCATGTTGAAAACCATCTGGTTTCCCTTGCTCAGCTGGCGTTCGATGATATCATTGTACAGTGCCAGTTTTGCCGGATGATAGCCACCGACAGAATTGTGGTAATAGGATGCGTGTGAGTTCTGAAAGGGATCGCCCCCCGATTCATCCAGTACCCGGAAGTTTTTATCCGGATCCGCATTGATCATCTGGTCGGCCGTGGAAAGACTGAAAGCGGCTTCGATATTTTCCGGGTCTACATAGGTTTCGTCATTCAGATATTTTTTTCCTTCGGCGATCAGGTCGTACGAACTCAGCAATAAAACCGCCACCAGGAAATAGTCAGCCTTGATTCGCTTGGACAGCAGCAGCCAGCCAAACAAAGCAGTGATCAGCACGAGTACCACGCTGCGGATAAAGTCACTGAGAAAAACGGATTTTCTGTCTTCCACCAGACCGTTCATGATCCCTTTCATCACCACGCTCACCTGTTGCTGTATTTCAGGGGTGGGCGGCTTGCCCTGTGACATGGACTGGCTGATCTTGCCACTGAAATTCTGCCGGAAATTCGCATCTCCCTTGTCACTTTTGAAATCGCTGCCGAGATACGCGATGAGTGTAACAAGAATCAGCGCACCCGTGGCGATCAGTGCTGTCTTATATTTTTTCCATTGCTCAGCGGCGGCAGCATTCGGGCGGATGATCTCCTGCAACCCCATGGCCGCCAATAACGGAAAGGTAAATTGCGGAATGATCAGCGCCATCGTGGGCGCCCGGAATTTATTGTAGAGTGGCAGGTGGTCAAATAGAAAATAATTGAATCCGGAAAAATTACTACCCCAGGCGAGCAGGATGCCGAGCAGCGTCACCGCCAGGATCCACCATTTATGCCAGCTTTTGACATAGACGATACCGAGGATAAATAAAAAACAAAGTACGGCGCCAAGATAAACGGGGCCTCCGGTAAAAGGCTGTTCACCCCAATACATGGTCGAGTTGGCGATGCCGAGCGCGTTATCTTCCGGTATCCCGAGCTCCATTAATTTGTCCCCCATCTTTGAATTGCTGGTGAGCGCTTTGGCGGAAGAGCCGCCGCCTGACATGCCCGGAACAAAAAGGGTAAGTGTTTCGCGGATGCCATAGCTCCACATGAAGGCGTAATCTTTGTTCAACCCGCCCTTGGTTTTATTTTTGGAATCCGCCTGGCTGAGCTCTGACTTTCCACCACGCATGGTTTCCGTGGCATATTCCTTGGTGGGAAACATCACCAGCGCATAATTCATAAAGCCCAGCAGGAGCGATCCAGCCACTACAGCCAGGGCAATGACCTGGTCTTTCACCGAAGTATTTTTATATGTATGCACCAGGTAGGCCACAATAATAAATGCCGTAATGATGCCGGTGTAATAAATGATCTGTAAATGTTGCGTGCTGACCTGTATACCAAACAGCAGCGCCGTGAGGGCCGCGCCCGATAAATATTTTTTTTGGAGGATGAGCAGTACGCCTGCGATCACGGCGGGAAGATAACTGAGTGCCATGATCTCAGAATCGTGCCCCGACGCCACGAGGATCGAATCGAAGCTGGCATACGCAAAGGCGATGGAAGCGAATACGCCGATCAGTTTATTCAGGCTGAGGACCTGCGTGAGGAGATAAAAACAGACACAGGCAGTAAAAAAGAAATAGATTGGTTTGGGCAATCCAAGGTTAAAGAGATAGAACGCATAGCCGATGGTGACGCGCGATGTTCCTTCGAGTGCGATATTGTACGCGGGCATACCGCTGAACATACTTTCTGTCCAAAGGGGAAAATGTCCGTATTTCGCTTTGTATTCCACCGACTGCTGGGCCATGCCCTTATATCCGATCACATCAGACTGGTACAATACTTTGCCCTGCAGCGCGGGACGATTGTAGATGATGGAAACCAGCAGGAAGACAACAACAGCAATGAGGTGGGGAAGCGCTTTTTTGAACCACGATGCATTCATACGAAACAGGATAATTAATCAGGCAAAATAATGGTATTTTAATCAGAAATGTTGATTTTTGAAGGATGGGCTTGTTCAGGCATTTCTCAAAAGCAGCTTTTGTTTGCAATATTTGTTTTCTAATCGCCCTGTTCATCCTGCATACCCGGCGCCAGACCGACCAGGAGCTGAGTTCTTTGGTCATCGTCATGGGGTTTTTCCTGGCAGTGGTCTTGAATGTCGTGGTCAATGTGTGGCTGGGCGGGTGGCTGATCCGGAAAAAAACATGGCCGCCGCTTCCCGCCTGGTTAGGGTTTAGTAATTTTATTTTTCTTGTGTTGCAGCTAATTTTTATTTTGAAATGATCCATCAGATCCTGAAAGACAAACCGACCAAGCTATTCATTTTTTTTACGGCCTTTTTCGTCGCCAATGCCCTGATCGCTGAATGTATCGGCGGGAAGATCTTTTCGCTGGAAAAATTGCTTGGATTTACGCCTGTGTCTTTCAGCCTTTTTGGTCAGAAGGGACTTTCCTTCAATCTCACCTGCGGCGTGCTTTTATGGCCGCTGGAATTTGTGATGACGGATATTGTCAATGAATATTATGGCCCGCGGGCGGTGAGGAGAATTTCCTATATCGCCATCGCCCTGATCGCCTACGCTTTCATCATGTTCTACGCGGCGATCCATATTCCGCCGGCAGGTTTCTGGATCCATACCAAAACAACCAGCAATGTGCCCGATATGCAGGATGCTTTCAACGCCATATTCGGACAGGGGATGTGGATCATCCTGGGAAGTCTTACCGCCTTTCTGGTAAGCCAGATCGTTGACGTAACCGTTTTTCATCGCATCAAACGGGTGACAGGCGAAAAGCATGTGTGGCTCCGCTCCACCGGCTCTACCTTCGTGTCTCAACTGGTGGATAGTTTCATCGTGCTGTACATCGCCTTTTACCTTGGCAACAACTGGAGCTGGCAGCAGGTGCTCGCGATTTGTCTCGTCAACTATTCCTACAAATCTTTCATGGCCCTGATCCTGACCCCGCTGATCTATTTGGCGGAACACCGCATCGAAAAATACCTGGGCAAAGACGTCACCCATCAGATGAAACAGGCGGCGATGGGAAAAACACCGGAAGCATTGCAACCTTTTCCGGCTTAGAAGATTTGTTTACAGATCCAGTTGCATCACGTAGTCATTCATAAAATAACCCTCGCCAATATCGTTGTCTTCTTCGCGGATGATGACAAAGCCCATTCCGCTATAGAAAAGGCTGGCGTTGTTTTTCCTGTTGACGTGCAGTAATAATTTGTTGCCACCCTGTTTTCTGACACCGGTGATCACTTCCTGCAAAAGTTTTTTCCCCATTCCTTTTCCCTGGATTTCCGGCAGCAGGTAAAGCTTGTCGAGGTGAAAGGATCCGGTTTCAGAAAGCGGACTGTACGCGGCAAACCCCACCGGGGCGCCTTCATAGATCGCCATGATAAATGGATTTCCTGTATCCATCTGCTGCGCCAGTTTCTCAGCATCGTACATCCACGCGATCATATAATCAATTTGTGCCGCAGGGATGATATCGCCATAGGTCAGCGGCCATATTTTTTCAACCATGGAACGGATCGATGGTATATCGGCAACCGTGGCCGCTCGGAATTCGGGGATGGCAATCATAATAAAGGGTAAAGATAGTTTCGGATCACAGCATTTCGACAGGCGGATAACTTTTTGTCCGGAAATTTGTAATCTAAAAAAACAGCTATGGCAAAAAAGAAATTAGGCAGATCGGGCATCGAGGTCCAACCCTTTGCCCTGGGCGGAAATGTATTTGGCTGGACGATCGATCGCGCCAAATCTTTTCCGGTCCTCGACGCGTTCATCGCCGGCGGGATGTCGCTCATCGATACCGCTGATGTGTATTCCGTCTGGGCACCCGGCAATAAAGGCGGTGAATCCGAATCCATCATCGGTCAGTGGATGAAGGAGCGCGGCAACCGGCAGCAGGTGGTGCTGGCGACGAAAGTCGGCAAGCCGATGGGAGAGGGGAAAAAAGGATTGTCAAAAAAATATATACGCAGCGCGGTGGAAGCTTCTTTGACGCGTTTGCAGACGGATTATATCGACCTGTATCAATCGCACGACGACGATGCCACGGTACCGCTGGAGGAAAGTCTTGGGGCCTTTACGGACCTGATCAAAGAAGGAAAGGTGCGCGCCATCGGCGCTTC
>CAZZYD010000282.1:0-4831 GCA_964658175.1 uncultured Puia sp.
AAACGATATGCGTTTGACCAAACGAAGTTTTGATCAAGGCAACCGGGGGAAAATATTGGGAATCAACGAGAATATTCATGAGTCATGACGCAAGAATGGGTTGGTTGAAATACGCTCAGTTTCAAGACAATTTATGGATAAAACACTTGTTTTCAAACATCCATTGTTTACCATTATCTGTTATTAGTCATAGAGTTAACGATATAATTAGAAACTAAATAATTTAGGCAAATAAATATCGGATTTTGCGGTTGATAATAGAACGTTTTCTATAATTATTAGTACGGAAAATTAGGTCAATTTCTTTGATTAATGTGCATGAGCTGTTGATCGTCGAGCTGAAGTCGCTTGCCTAATCCTTCCTGGACCATCATGCTGTGCGGAGATGAGTGAGATAGATTTGGTGACTAATCCCTATTTGTTCAAGATGGGTGAATTTACCCTCTGGCTGACGCCCGGGGCTACCAAAGGCAAGGTTAAGGATGGGGAATCCCTTTGCGTCTCCGCGCTCCTTTGCGTCTTTGCGTGAAACAAACTAACTGCATAAAACAAAACCTTACACAAACTTTCTCTCCAGCACCTCCTTCCTATAATCAAAAACGCCTTCCAGCTGCTTCCTTACAAACAACCCATGGGCGATCCTTCCGAAAATGCCGAAGGGTATTTTATAATGCACGAGATCCTTCATCTCCACACCACCTTCTACTGCCTTGAAAAAATGACTGTGGTGCCAGAACGCATACGGACCGAAGCGCTGCTCGTCGATAAAAAATGCCTGATCCCTGACCTGCGTGATCTCCGTAACCCAATAGAGCGGAATCCCCGCAACCGGCCGCACGGTATAGCTGATGATCTGCCCGGGATACATCTTCCCCTCACCCGATACGTTCAGGATCTTAAACCGCATATAAGCCGGTGTGATCTCCGGCAGGTTGACCGGTGACGAAAAATAATCCCAGGCCTGTGCCAGCGGAATGGGAAGAAACTGGGTGCGTTCGAGGATTTGTAATCGCATGGGGAGATTGTGTACCTGCTATAACCGGCCGCACGGAGAATTGTTTGTCTGATATAAATCAATCCTTTCAGATCCGACCGATCCGGAAACAGAAGCGGTCGAGTTTGCCCTGGAAATCGAAGGGCGTCGTCATGGCCGTGATGTCCCTGATCTCCCGTGACCTGATGGCCGAAGATTCGAGTTGGAAGCGGCTGAAATTGGTACTGAAATACAGGGTGCCGCCGGGTTTGATCGAGGCCAGGCAATCATTGATCAATACCGGGTGATCCCTTTGCACATCCAGGAAATCGTCCATCCGCTTGCTGTTGCTGAAGGTGGGCGGATCTAGCACCACCAGGTCGAAATAATCGGGTGGCAGCGTTTTGAGGTAGGCCATCACATCTTCCTGAAGAAACCGGTGCGCCGGATGGTCCGCAAATCCATTCAGCGCCATGTTTTCCTTTGCCCATTGAAGGTAGGTCCTGGACAGATCCACCGATACCACTTCCGCCGCGCCGCCGGCCGCTGCATACACCGAGAAGGAACCGGTATAACAAAACAGGTTGAGGATTTTTTTGTCTTTCGCCTGGTCGCGCACCAGCGCCCGCGTTACCCGGTGATCCAGGAAGAGCCCGGTATCCAGGTAGTCGGTGAGGTTGATCTGGAATGACAGACCATTTTCCTGCACGATGCTGTATACTTTTTCATTTTCCAGTTTCTGATACTGGCCCTGGCGGCCTTCTTTCCGCTGGCGGGTGCGGACGATGATATTGCCTACGGGAATGCCCGTGATCTCCGCCACGATCGCCTGGCAATCGCTCATCCAGCTTTCATGCTCGTCCTCCGCCATCCGGAAACTGCGCCGGTATTCGGCCATATAGATCTGCCCGCCGTATTGCTCGATACAAAAAGGAAATTCGGGCAGGTCGTGGTCATAGATCCTGAAACAGGAGACCTGTTGTTTACGGGCAATGCGGCTGATATGCCGGTAGACTTTTGCCAGCCGGTTGCGAAACATGACCGCCTTGTCCTCGGGTAACATGCCGCGAAGAAACGGCATTTATCCCATCTTAAAAATCCCTTTTCATCCAGCTGCTCAGCGTGCTCCCGGTCCAGTTTCCCGGTACGATGATGCGCCGGATCGTGAACAGCGGATCGTTGGGATCCATCTTTTCATTAAGTTGGAATGCCGCGTTGAAACCGCGCTTTTTTAATTCAGGGATGGCCGCCGGGTTCCAGAGTCCGAACGGATAGGCGAAGAACCGGATTTCTTTTCCGGTGATCGCTTCCAGTTGTTTGGTTGGTTTGTCGATCTGCAGGACCCAGTCGTTGCCGGCATATTTTTTTACGTTGTGGTGATCCCAGGTATGCGAACCAATGGCATTGCCCTGGTCAGATAATGTCTTTACCTGCTCGCGGCTCATGTAATGCGCACGACCCAGCGATACGGTCATAATAAAGAACACGCCCTTGAATCCGTACTGGTTCATGGAAGGCAGCGCCACGGTATACTGGTCGAGGTCCGTGTCGTCGAAAGTCAGCATGACCGGTTTGGCTGGAAGGCGCACCCCATCGGTGAGGTAGGCATACAGCTGATCCGGCGAAATGGTATGGTATCCGCTGTCGGCGAGCATTTTCATCTGTGCCTGGAAGGCAGCGGGTGGAACGATATAGGTCTTGGAGGTTTTTGAATCCGTCACGCGCCAGTCGCGGATCTGGTGGTAGCACAGCACGGGCACCTGTTTGCGGGAAAGGATGATGGCCGGTGCGGGTACATGCGCACTCAGCGGTTTTGCGGCGATCGTGGCCGTTGCGGGCGCCGAAGGTTCGGTGGTTGCAGGGGTTGTAGCGTTGTATGCAATATTGGCTGTTGGAACGGACTGGCAGGCACTGAAGAGCAGCAGGAAGCCGCAAAGCAATTTGTTCATCAGGGATTGGATTTTTACGCCCCTATAACGGCAGGTCCCCCTCTCTTTATTGCCTGATAATGCATAAACTGTTTATTGTACATTGCAGGACATTTTCCAAATTTGAGACGCATGAAAAAAACGCTGGCCATGGGCCTTCTACTTATGTCAGTAAACGCTTTTTCCCAGGATCCTTATCTTTTTATCGGCACCTACACCAACCGCGGGAGCGCGGGGGTTTATGTGTATCGCTTTAATAGCAGCACCGCGCAGTTTACGGTGGTGGACAGTGTCGCCACCAAAAATCCCTCTTACCTGGCCATTGCGGCCGATGGGAAGCATTTTTATTCCACCAATGAATCCGGAGAGAACAGCATGGTCTCGGCTTTTTCTTTTGATCCTGCCACGGGCAAGATGCGTTTGCTGAACAGCCAGCCGAGTATGGGCGCAGATCCTGCGTATGTTTCGGTCGACAAACAAAATAAATGGCTGTTCGCTGCCAATTATTCCGGCGGCAACCTGGCGGCCTTCCCCATCAACGGCGACGGATCGATTGCTCCCGCCGCGCAGGTGATCCAGCATGAGGGTCATATGGGTCCCGTCACGGATCGCCAGGAAAAGCCGCATATCCATTCCGTGATCTTTACCCCCGACGAAAAATTTCTGACTGTGGCCGACCTGGGTCAGGACCGGGAATACGTGTATAAATTCGATGCTTCACTCGCCACGCCTTTATCCGGTGCGGCTGATTCGATCACGACGATCAATCCTGGCACCGGTCCGCGCCATATCGTCTTCCATCCCACCAAACCTTTTGCTTACCTCATCGGCGAATTGTCCGGCACCGTTGACCAGCTTTCTTTTAATGCCGCTACGGGAAAACTCACCCCCGTAAGCCAGTATATGAGTTATGCCAAAGGGATCAAGCCCGAACCCGCCAGTGCGGATATTCATATCAGTCCCAACGGAAAGTTTTTATACGCCAGCAACCGCGGTAACCAGAATTCCATCGCGGCGTATGTGATCAAAGAAGATGGCAGCCTGGCTCTGCCATCGATCGTTTCCACCAAGGGCATTCACCCTCGGAATTTCGTGATCGATCCGACGGGAAAATTCCTGCTGGCCGCCAATGGCGACAGTGACAAGATCGTCGTGTTCACGATCGATCCAATGAACGGACGACTGACCGCCACGGGACAGGAATTGAAAATATCCAATCCGGTTTGTCTGAAGTTTCTGATCCCGTGAATGGTGTCTAATGGCAAGACCTTTGCAATGGAAAAATAAAAACCCATGGCAAAAAACACCCATTCACCAAAGAATGAAAAGAATGATTTTCCGAAGGAGAAAAGAACCGATCCGACGGCGGCGCAGAAGGGATATAATGAACAGAATGTAAGTGAGCCCGAAGGTGCTTTTCCACCGGATGCACAAAAGAAAAAACCAAAAACAAAACAATAGATGTGGTGGGTGTATGCGATTTTATCGGCGGTCTTTGCATCGCTGACGGCGATCTTCGCAAAGATTGGCATCACCCATGTCAATTCAAACCTGGCGACGGCCATCCGCACCGTCGTGATCCTGCTGGTGGCCTGGGGCATCGTTTTTTTTCGCGGAGAACAAAAGGGCATCCCTGCCCTGTCCAGGCATAATTTATTTTTTCTGCTGATCTCCGGCCTCGCGACCGGCCTCTCCTGGATATTTTATTTCAAGGCGCTTCAAATGGGAAAAGTCTCCAAGGTAGCGCCTGTGGATAAACTCAGCGTGGCGCTTACCATCATCCTGTCGGTGATTTTTTTGGGTGAAGTGATTAGCTGGAAGACGGCGTTGGGGGCGTTGATGATTATTGGGGGGACGATCGTGCTTATACTGTAGTTTCACGCGACGGCGCAACGGATGCGCAACGCCGCGACGAGTCAGGGATTAAATA
>CAZZYD010000283.1:0-4820 GCA_964658175.1 uncultured Puia sp.
GCTGTTGTCGATCTTCCCATCCTTGTTGACATCTTCATATTTAAAACGGCCAGGGGCAGCGCCATCCTGTGTAGCTGATTTCGCCACATCGGCCGCATTCTGGAAAAGGCCGATGACCTTATAGCCAAAGAAAGCGCCGACCGGATGTCCCGGGGCAAGTCTTCCATTCGGTGTCGGACTGCCAGACGGCAAATCATAGTATTGAATTCCGTTGGGCAGCGAAACCACCTTATTGTCATAGGAAGTAAATGTTCCCGTCACATCAAATTTCAAATCCCGGCTTACTGCTCCATGATATGTCAATGCGAGGTCAATCCCGTGGTTGGAGATATTACCGGCATTTACATAGGGAGGCAGGGCACCACCAATCGTTCCGGCCGGAGTTGGCTGGTAGATCAGTCCGCTGATGGATTTTTTATACCATTCTGCTGTCAGGTCGAAATGGTTGTTGAGGAAAGTCGCGTCAAATCCGATATTGGTGATCGCATCTTCTTCCCAGGAAGTAGCCGGGTTACCGTACTGACTGGTGATGATACCGAGCGATGGACTGCTGCTCGAACCGTTGATATCATAATAGGACTGATTCGCCGCGATCGTAAACAAGGTAAAGGCATTGGTCGGATTAATGTTATTGATCGAACCAGCCTTACCCCAGCCGCCGCGGATCTTCAGGTCATTCAGCCAGGTCACACCCTGCATGAATTTTTCTTTTGAAATTCTCCAGCCGCCGGTCACGGATGGAAAATATCCATACCGGTGAGAAGGATCGAACACAGATGCTCCATCCCGCCGGATCGTACCACTCAAATAATATTTATCATCAAAATTATAATCGAGTCTGCCGAACAAAGAATAGATCGCCAGCTGATACGGTGTTTGCTGCGTGGTGAGTCCTGGCAAATTCGTATTTCCATTGCCATTGGTCTGACTGCCCGGAGAACCGAAATTCAACGTAAACAGGTTTGGATCTACCGTAAGGTTGGTCGGATCAGTGATATAATAACTACCTCTCGATGCGGTCACCGAACGGCTGTTGTTGTTGATATACTCCTGTCCGATCAAGGCCGTCAGATGATGCTTTTCAGCAAACACATTGGTATAATTGAGCGTATTGGTCCAGGTATAACTGCTGTTCCATCCATAATTTTCCTGGTAGCTGTTCGGGTTGGCAGAGTTTTCTGCGTTTTCGTAGGCTGTATAAATGAAATTGTTGTAATAGAAATTATCGAAGGCACCACCGATGCTGGTCCGCGCCGTGAAGTGTTTTGCGATGGTCAGTTCAGCGAAGATGTTTCCGTTGATCTGCCAGTCGCTGTTTGTATTATTTGCCTGGCGTTTCTGAATGGCTACCGGTTGGGGCGAGTTGCCCAGATCGGGAGATCCCGTACCGGCAAAATTTCCCTTGATATCATACACCGGAATAATGCCCGGTTCCCTGGAAGAAGATCCGATGGCATTGGCATTGTTCACACCCGGCAGGTTGAGATAACCCGGATTTTGTTTGTACAAAATGTAGGCGTTTTCTCCCACCCGGAGCTTATCGTCGAGCAGACTGAAGGATGTGTTGATACGGGCACTATATCTTTTCAGATATGTTTCTATCAGCGTTCCCTGCTGATCGAAATAATTCAGCGAAAGGAAATACGCCGACTTATCTCCCCCACCCTGCATGGATACGTTATGGCTCTGTATCAGCGCGGGTTTGAATATTTCATGAAACCAGTCCGTGCCATTTTTATTGGCTTTGGTGATCTGGTTCGTGTATAAGGCATAGGTTGCCGGATCAGTACCCGGATCTCCTTCTTTTGCGCCAGCTGGCGTGATATAATCCGGAATGACAGGCGTTGGACCGTTACCATACTGTTTGCTGGTAGGCGTCAGGCCATCGTTCGTATATTCTTTCCACAACGCATTCGCTGTTTCAGTTGGATTGGCCAGGTCATAACCTTTTTTGATCGGACGCTGGGTACCATAATAACCGTCATAAGAGATCTGTGCCTTTCCTGATCTGCCGCGTTTAGTGGTCACTACGATAACGCCGTTGGATCCCCGCACCCCGTAAATGGCGGCGGCACCAGCATCTTTAAGCACCTGCATCGAAGCGATGTCATTAACGTTCAGGTCATGCAAACTTCCCGGTGTACCATCGATGATCACCAGCGGATCTGTATTTCCGGTGGAAGTGATCCCGCGGATACGCACGTTGCTGATCCCGCCCGGCTGACCCGTATTAATAACCGTCACACCGGCTGCCTGTCCCTGCAACAATGATTCTGTTGTTCCTGAGGGAACAGATTTCAGATTTGATACGTTGACCACGGCCACTGAACCCGTAATGTCTTTTTTACGTTGTGCGGTGTAACCGGTAACGACTACCTGGTTCAGCGATGAATTCGTCTGAATCACAGAAATGGTCCCGAGATCGGACTGGCCGTTCACCGGAATTTCCTGTGAATCGAAACCCACCACAGAAATGACTAAAACGCTGTTTGATTTCGGCACGCTGATAGAAAAGCTTCCATCATCTTTTGCCGGCGTGTAAATTTTCGTGCCTTTTACCTGAATGGTTGCTCCCGCAACCGGTTGTTTATCGGCATTGTTCACAACTTTTCCGGTTACTACCTGCTGGGCAAGCAGTCCGGTGGAGAAAAAAATCAATACTGTCAGCAACAGACAGTATTTTTTAATACTGATGGTTTTCTTTGGCATAAGCAATCGTTTTGAATGAAAAATAAAACGGTTTATAAAAAGATTAACGATTCAAATCTATCGTTCAATTTTCTTTGTATACACATTTACCCCTACATCAATACTACATCACCGGTCTTCTGTTCAGGGCAAATTGGCTGAGACGTCCACATCATCACTACATCTTAAGTGAGCGCGTGATTATTATTTCCCGGAATTGCTGACAAAGGCAATTTTTTTACTGTCGGGAGACCAGGATGGCGCATTGAGTGTTCCCTGTCCGCCATACATATAGGCGATCACTTTCGGGGCGCCGCCTGCATATGGCATCAGCCGCAGCATCACGCGCTTGTAGGAAGGATGTGAATTGGGATCGATATCCGGCGGAAAAGAAATGAATACGATCCATTTCCCGTCTGGTGAAATATGCGGAAACCAGCTGTGGTATTCATCAAATGTTACCTGTTCCTTGCCTGAACCATCCGGCTTCATGCGCCAGATCTGCATCGTTCCGGTAGGATTTGCGTTATAATAAATCCATTTTCCGTCACGGGAATATTCAGGACCATCCACATGTCCGGAAGTATTGAATGTTAGCTGGATTTCTTTGCCACCGCTGGTGGACATTTTGTATAGGTTATAAATTTTTGTTCCGCGCTGTGCGACATAGGCCACTTCCTTATTGTTCGGATTCCATCCATGCCAGTAAGAAGGTGTTTCCGGTGTCAGCAGTTTTGGCTCGCCACCGGTGAGCGGTAGCACGTAAACGGTAGAGCCGCCGCCCGGCTGGCCCTCGCGGGAACTGCTGATCGCCAGTGTTTTTCCGTCAAAGGAAATGCCATGGTCGTTGTTCAGCTTCGCGGCAGTTCCGGTATTGAGTTTTTCCGGTGTGCCTCCTTCAATCGGAATCGTATAGAGGGATCCGTTTTCATTGAATAAAAGTTTTTTACCATCGGGCATCCAGTTCGGCGCTTCAAACCGGCCCGGTGCTTCATGAATCACCGTCCGCATTCCATCTTCGACATTGAGAATCTCAAGCCGGCTGCCCATCACCGTTTTATCGATGGCCTTTGCCATCAGCGGATTGGGAAAATAAGGATTCATCACCGGCTGGTCGATCCGCACATTCCATACTTTTGCTTCCGCCAGGGTATTGGAATCGTGGGCACATATATAAATACCCACCACCACAGAGTCCTTCATTTCATCCATCACATGGCTGCCGACTTCCTGGAGGGGTTCTCCCGGAATGCCGATGCGCATGGTCATCAGTTTGCCGATGCGTTCCAGCTGGATGGTTTGCACGGTTTCAGGCGCTTTTTTTGCCCAGAACCTTTCGTCTTCAGGGTCACGCATATAAGCACCCCGCAGACTGCGCCACTGCATGGCGATCAGTCCGTCAATATGCTTACAGGCATTCATGCTGCCGGCATCTGCGGCGGCGGACTCCCGGATCATCCAGCCAATCTTGCGATGGCCGATGGCGTTTGTCTTTTCTCCCGTGAACACAAAATCAGCGGTCAGGATAAAATCACCCGCCATTTTTTTATAAGCGAACTGCATCTGGTCTTCGTTGAACCAGATGTTGGAACCTGAACCTTTAATGGTATAAACCTGTGTGAGGGGGTCGTAGACCGTAGATCCGGCGATTTTTACATAACCAACGTCTTTGTGGTCGTCAAAAATTCCAACAGGTTGTTGGGCGGAAGAGGAAATATGCAAGAGCAGCAAGCAGGCAGTCAGAATACTGAGCAGTTTCATATGAATCGTTTTGTCTGCCAAATCTATCTGACAAATACAACGCATCAGCATTTTCCGCTACATCAATACCTCATCATTCCGCTTTAAAACCCCGATATATGGTAAAAAACCATACATCATTGCTACATCATCCCTCTTATTTAACAACACTCAATGCCAAAGTACCCAACGGACTGTTCAAACCGGATATTTTCAGCAAGGGCGAAATGGGCAGAAGGGCGTTCGGGCAGCTTACCATAACCGTGATGTCAGCGCCTCCGGCGAGGGAAAAATAATTAGCCGTCCAGAAACTGGGCATCAATTCCTCTTTTTCATTCCAAATCTGGGGATTGATGAAAAAAGCGAATTTATCTGATGCATTTTTTATCCGG
>CAZZYD010000284.1:0-4777 GCA_964658175.1 uncultured Puia sp.
CCGCAGCGCCGGTACTTCCATCGACAGCTGGATCAAGGTGCTCGGTAAATCGCTGAACACCTTTGACAACGATACCATTTTTATTTTCGGTCATGCGTTCGACCCGGAAAAAGTCACCGGAAAAAAAGCAGATCTCAAAGCCATGCAGGATTATCTGTCCGCACTGATGGACTTTGCCCAAAAGCAATTGAAGGCGGGTATGAGCAAGGCCGATTTTATCAAATCCACCTCGATTCCGGGGGTCACTGAATGGCAGGGAGACGGGATAGAAAGATGTCTGCAGGCCGCTTACGAAGAAGTTTCTGAAAAAGTGATCTGATCAGCGCAGTGCTTCCAGCACGCTCACCACAATGGGGCAGAATTCCGCATTTTTCATGGTAAGCTGTGGCCGTTTAAAAAACACGTCTTCGTCCGTGTACGGAAATCTCTTGCAATCAGACGGCCGGTCTTCGTAGATCGAGCACTTGTTATCATCTCCCAGAAAAGGACAGGGTAGCGTAACCGTTACATAGTCGCCATCGTCATCGATGCGCAGATACTTTTCGATAAACACCCCTTCCTTGAGCTGCAATACTTTTGAGATCCGTTTGATATCCGGGGTTTTGAACCGTGGCGAATAATTTTTACAGCAATTGGCGCATTTGAGACAGTCCATCTTTTCAAATGCCTCCTCATGCAGCGCAGGCAGCTGTTTGAGGGTTTTGTTCTTGTCTGCCTTCTGCAGGAACTGCTTGTACAGTTTGTGGTGTTCGTGCGTGATCTTTTCCCAGTTTTCCTGTGTTACAAATACTTTTGCCATGTTAATTGTGATGCGGGATATCGTGATAATATCCGGTGTTTATTACATTTGAGGATGGCCGGATCGTTCCCCGAGCAGTTACTCGTCCTGATCAGCACTCCAGTATACATTGTTATTATCGGAACGGAGATCCTGTTGAGTAATGTGCAGCACCGGAAACTCTACAGCTGGAAAGATACGGTGAACAGCGTATTCCTGATGCTCCTCAATGGCGGCATCGACCTGGCATTCAGGGTTATTTATGTCGCCATCCTGGCCCATTGTTACGACCACCGCCTGATTTCACTGAATACAGGTATCAGCTATTGGCTGCTGCTGGTGCTGGCGGAAGACCTCCTCTACTACTGGCTGCACCGGATAGACCATGAAGTGCGGTTTTTCTGGGCCGTGCACGTCACCCATCATTCGAGTCAGAAAATGAATTTTACCGTGGGATTCCGCTCTTCCGCTTTTCAGCCGCTGTATCGGTTCATCTGGTTCATCCCGCTCGGATTTCTCGGGTTTAAAGCCGTTGATATCCTTTTCATTTATTCCGTTACCCAGATCTGGGGCATATTCGTCCACACGGAGCTGATCCGCAAAATGGGCTGGCTGGAATATATTTTGGTAACCCCCTCCCACCACCGCGTGCACCATGCTTCCAATCCACGGTATCTCGATAAAAATATGGGGATGTTCCTGATCGTCTGGGACCAGTTGTTTGGCACTTTTCAGGCGGAACTGCCGGATGAAGCCTATCAGCAGAAGAAATACGGTCTTACCAAGGACCGGCAGCCCAAAAATCCCGTCGACCTGGTTTTTCACGAGTGGAAAGATATCCGTGACGATGTGGTTCGCAAGGACATCGGCTGGAAAGAAAAATGGAATTATGTGTTCGGTCCGCCGGGCTGGAGCCATGACGGGAGCCGTCAAACCAGCCGTCAAATGCAGGCCTCCGAGCAAGCCGCCGTCTCCGATTCCAGGACCGCCCGGCCTGTATAAAATCGACCGATTCGTCCTACCTTTGCGCAACTTCTACCCTCAATTTTACGCGCAACTATGAATCTTTTCGAAATACAGCAAAGTGAGTTCAGCCAGCGTCATATTGGTCCAAACGAAACAGAAACCCGTGAAATGCTGGCCACCATCGGGGTTTCTTCCCTGGATGAGCTGATCAACAAAACGGTACCTGCCAGCATCCGGTTGCCGCAAACACCGGAAGTGACCGAATCCATCAGCGAACACGAATACCTCGCGCTGCTCCAACAGATCGCGGCAAAGAATAAGATCTTTCGGAATTTTATAGGTCAGGGGTATTATGATACGATCACCCCCAGCGTGATCCTCCGAAACCTTTTTGAAAATCCGGGATGGTATACGCAGTACACCCCATACCAGGCGGAAATCGCGCAGGGCAGACTGGAAAGCCTGCTCAACTTTCAGACGGTCGTCAGCGACCTGACGGGGCTGCCGCTGGCCAACGCGTCGTTACTCGACGAGGGCACCGCCGCCGCCGAAGCCATGACAATGTTCTTCAACCAGAAAAACAGGGATCATCAGCATGTGACCGTTCCCCGCTTTTTCGTCGACCAGGCTGTTTTTCAACAGACCAAAGATATCCTGCGGACCCGCGCAGAACCGCTCCAGATTGAAATCGTTACAGGTGATTTCACGCAGGCAAAAATCGACGCAACCTATTTTGGTGCGATCGTACAATACCCTGACAGCAATGGCGCTATCCACGACTACCGGAGTTTTATTAAAGATGTTCACCAGGTTGGCGCCTATATCGCTTTTGCCACAGACCTGCTGGCCCTGACTCTGCTGGTACCGCCTGGCGAACTGGATGCAGACGTGGCGGTTGGCAGTGCCCAGCGATTCGGCGTGCCCATGGGTTTTGGCGGCCCGCACGCAGCTTTTTTTGCAGCCAAAGACGATTTTAAAAGAGCGATCCCCGGAAGGATCATCGGTGTCAGCATCGATGCCCAGGGGAACCGCGCGCTCCGCATGGCGCTGCAGACCCGCGAGCAGCACATCAAACGCGAAAAAGCGACTTCAAATATCTGCACGGCACAGGCCCTGCTGGCAAATATGGCCGCGATGTATGCCGTTTACCACGGTCCCGATGGACTTCGCAGCATGGCTGAACGCATTTCGATCCTCGCCCAGGCGCTCACGCACGGCTTGCAGGAAATGGGGTTTGAAACGAAGAATGAATTTTACTTCGATACCGTCAGCGTCGCGGTCCTCGATGCCGAAAGCCTCCGCAAGTATGCAGAAGCCAGGGAGATGAATTTCTTTTTTGTCAACGAGCACCGGGTGCAGCTGTCGCTTTCGGAAGCCACCACGCGCCGGGATATCCAGGATATCCTTTCCGTATTTGCGGAACATAAGGCCCTTGAGTTAACGGGTGCAGTGTTTGAAACAGCTGAAGCATTGCAAAACATTCCGTTTGCGCTGATCCGGAAATCATCGTTCCTCGGCAACGCCGTATTCAATACCCATCACAGCGAAAGCCAGATGATGCGTTACATGAAACGTTTGGAAAACAAGGATCTTTCCCTGAATACCTCCATGATATCGCTGGGTTCCTGCACGATGAAACTCAATGCAGCCACGGAACTCATTCCCGTGAGCTGGCCGGGCTTCAGCAGTATCCACCCTTTTGCACCCGCCTTTCAGTGGGCAGGTTACCGGCAGATTGTGACGGAGCTGGAAGACTGGCTGAGCCGGATCACCGGTTTTGTCGCCACCTCGCTGCAGCCGAACAGCGGCGCCCAGGGAGAATATGCCGGCCTGCTGGCCATCCGCTCGTATCATAACGCACAGGGTCATGCGCACCGGGACGTCATGCTCATCCCCATTTCCGCCCATGGCACCAACCCGGCAAGCGCCGTGATGGCCGGCATGCGGGTGGTCGTGGTCAAAAGTGATGCGGACGGGCATATCGACGTGGCAGATCTCAGGCTGCGGGCGAAAGAATTTGAAAACCAATTGGCGGGACTGATGGTCACCTATCCTTCCACCCATGGTGTATTTGAAGAAGATATCAAAGATATCTGCCAGGTGATTCATGATCACGGCGGGCTGGTATATATGGATGGCGCGAATATGAATGCACAGGTGGGGTTAACCAGTCCCGGTTTTATCGGAGCCGATGTTTGTCACCTGAACCTGCACAAAACCTTTGCAATCCCGCATGGCGGTGGCGGACCGGGCATGGGTCCGATCTGCGTAAACAAAAGATTAAAGGATCATCTTCCGGGTCACTGGTCCACGCAACCCCGGCACGCATCGTCTAACGGTCATCACCAGACGCATGCGGTCAGCGCGGCGCCCTTCGGATCCGCCAGCATCCTGCTGATCAGCTATGCTTATATCAAATTGCTCGGTTCGGAAGGTATTAAAAATGCCACGCGCTATGCGATCCTCAATGCAAACTATATGAAGGCGCGGCTGGCGCCCTATTATCCGATATTATATTCCGGCACCAACGATACCTGTGCGCATGAATTTATCGTGGATCTGCGCCCATTTAAACAGGATGCCGGTATCGAGGCCGAAGATGTGGCCAAGCGCCTGATGGACTACGGATTTCACGCGCCAACCCTGAGTTTCCCTGTTCCCGGAACGATTATGATCGAACCGACGGAGAGCGAGGACAAAGCCGAACTGGACCGTTTCTGCGAAGCAATGATCGGTATCTACCAGGAGATCCAGGCGGTGGCATCCGGCGCTTTGGATAAAACGGACAACCCGCTGAAAAACGCGCCCCATACCCAGGCCGTTATAACGGCCGACGAATGGAACCACCCTTACAGCCGCCAGACGGCTGCCTTTCCGCTGGCTTTTACCCGTCACAGTAAATTCTGGCCTTCGATCGCAAGAGTAAATAATACGTATGGAGACCGTAACCTGATCTGTACCTGTGATCCGGTCAGCAGCTACGAAGAACTCGAGTTTACGTCACCGGCGACACCGTAGTCGCGGTGGAATGAT
>CAZZYD010000285.1:0-4731 GCA_964658175.1 uncultured Puia sp.
CCTGGCAGCTGATATGATCGGCATTGTGATGACCAATGCGAGTGCCCTGGTGGCGCCGACATTTTCCGTAGAAAGACTCCTGGGGACGAATCCTGTTTGCGTGGCCGTGCCCGCCGGTACGGAACAGCCGTTCGTTGCTGATTTCGCCAGCACCACCGCCGCAAACGGAAAGCTTGAAATCCTGCAGCGCAAAAATGAATCGGCACCGGAAGGCTGGATCCAGGATAAAACCGGTGCAGTTTCTACGGATGCCAATGCCCTGAAAACAGGTGGAGCATTGCTGCCGCTGGGCGGCGACCGCGTGCATGGCAGCCATAAAGGCTATGCCCTCGGATCGATTGTAGATATTTTTTCCGGCGTGCTTAGCGGCGCGAATTTCGGGCCCTGGGTTCCACCCTTTCCGGCCTATGTTCCCATGCCGGAAAACATGCCCGGAAAAGGAATCGGCCATTTTTTTGGTGCGATGCGAATCGACGCATTCCGGCCCGCAGATGAATTTAAAAAAGACATGGATCAATGGCTCCGTCGCTTTCGGGGAGCAATTCCCATTGCGGGACAACCACGTGTACTGGTGCCCGGTGATCCTGAAAGAGAAATAGAAATCATCCGGCGGATCGACGGCATACCACTACTGCTACCCGTTATAGATGACTTGAATACGCTTGCAGAAAGATTTGGACTCCACTTGCCCAGATAATCGGCTTATTTTGGGAATTCAGACAATAATTATCGATTGAAATAAGTTATTACCCTTAGATGCTCAAATTTAGATGCCTGCATTTTTCGAATGCCATACAAAGGGCGCCTATTACTTCGTTTTAGCTGCAGAGCAATCACATATAGCAGCAAAAAATCACTTCAGTTAGGTTAATCACTGTCAAATCCGGAACCGCATTCTCTCTTTGGGAATCAATTCGAGAGATGCAAAAGTTAAACGACTAAGAATCAGGGACTCATTAATTGGTATGCCAATTGAAATTACCTGGTAGTTCAAAACCGAACCTATGAAACAGATTTTACTTAAGATGTTTAATGCAAAAAGCCGCAGGGCTTTTAAAGCCGGACAGCAGTTGTTCGTGCTCTCATTAGCATCACTGCTGCTTACGATGAATACGTTTGCGCAGACTTGTCCCACCAGCGGAACAACAACCTTAACAACCAATCCCGGTACATATTTTCCCGGAACACAATCTTCTGTTGCCGCCGGCGCCACTTCGATTACTGTCGGAGCTTCCGGAACGGGAACAAATTTTGGTTCTACGGCGATTGCCAATGGTGATATCGTTCTGATTATCCAGATGCAGGGTGCGATGTTTACGCTGCCTGCTTCCAATACAAATGCCGGATACGGTGATGGTACGGGTTTGGGAAGTGGATTAATCGCCACCAACCTGCAGGCGGGTCATATGGAATTCGCTACCGCTACCAACAGTGTTACCACAGCGGGTGGTACCCTTAACCTGGCAGCAGGTCTTACCTACAGTTATACGAACAGTGCAGCGTCTGCTACGGCCGGTCAGTATACTTACCAGGTTATCCGCGTAGGTACATACTATAATATTACATTAGGCAGTACCGTTTCGGCGCCAAGATGGAATGGCTCAGTAGGTGGTGTGTTAGTGATAAACGCGGTGAATACGCTGAACATGAATGGTATGACGCTTTCCGCAGATGCGGCAGGTTTCCGCGGTGGTGGTGGAAAGCAGGGTGGTGGTAATTCTACCGCAGTCAAAACTGAATACTATACCACCTCAACCTTCGGTCCTGATGGAAGTAAGGGAGAAGGTATCGCAGGTACTCCGAGATATATTAATAACAACAACGCTTTAGTCGATAATGTAGTGGAAGGTTATCCCGGTGGTAGCTATTCCCGTGGTGCTCCCGGCAACGCCGGTGGTGGTGCAACGGATAGTAATCCTACTTCCAACAACCAGAACGCTGGTGGTGGTGGCGGTGGTAACGGTGGTGCCGGTGGCCTTGGAGGAAACGGTTGGTATTCATTTGGTTTCTCCGGTGGACATGGTGGTTCATCTTTTAAAACAGCTAGTCCTACAACAACATATGCGAGCCCTTCCCGCCTGATCATGGGTGGTGGTGGTGGTTCCGGTGATACAAACGATGGTACAGGTACACCGGGTGGTGGTATCGCTTCGAGCGGTGCAGCCGGCGGTGGATTGATCATCGTCAACGCTACGGCGATCACCGGTACCGGTATTGTTACAGCGCTGGGTGGAAATGCCAACAACACCGTATTGAATGACGCTTCTGGCGGTGGTGGTGCAGGTGGTTCTATCCTGATCTATGCAAACTCCGGTCAGTCTGGTATTACGGCACTTGCAAATGGCGGTAATGGCGGTTCAAACTATCCGGGCACAGTGGGTGCAACCCAGCATGGTCCGGGCGGTGGTGGCGGTGGCGGTGTGATCTTTTCTAACGCCGCACTGAACGCTTCTTCCTCAGCAGTTACCGGAGCAGCAGGTATCAGTATCGGTACCAATGCAACCGACGCCTTTGGTGCATCGGGTGGTAACAACGGTGTCAATACACAGACCTTTCCGTTTTCTGCCTTGCCTCCGAACATGCAGACCTGTCAGATCACTATTTTGCCGGTGACGATCTTAAATTTCACCGCTTCTTATACAAGTGCCAACAACGCTGATCTTGACTGGAAAACAACCAACGAAATAAACGCCAGCGAGTTCATCATCGAACGCAGCGAAAACGGGGCTGATTTCAGTCCGGTAGGACAGGTTGCCGCTGATCAGAATGGCAGCAGCTCAGTAAACAACTATACCTATACCGATAACCTGGCTGGTGTTACTGCCACCACGGTTTTCTACCGCCTCCGGGTAGTAGATGCAGACGGTAAATATGTGTACAGCAAAGTGGTTCCGATCAAACTGGATCAGTCGAAGACAGCGATCTCCGTATATCCGAACCCGGTAGTATCAAGCGCCACGCTGAGCGTTTATTCAGCCGGCACCACCACCGCGGTGTACAGATTGTTTGACAACGCCGGTAAACTGGTTGCCTACAGCAACATTTCACTGGGCGCGGGAACAAACAGCATTCCGATCGACCGCCTTGAATCTTTGTCAACAGGGATTTATATTCTGCAGGTGGTGATGAATAATAATGTGTTTACGCAGAAGTTGATTAAGAAATAATATTTCACGCAAAGTCGCAAAGGAGCGCCAAGGCGCAAAGAAATAATAATAAGTATTCAAAAATAAAACAGGTGCGAGGAATTTATTCCTGGCACCTGTTTGCATTTGGATAGTACCAATATCTCTCTTTGCACCTTGGCGCTCCTTTGCGTCTTTGCGTGAAACAGATTATCTTCGCCCCGCAAAAAACAATCCCTCATGAAAGTAATGAAATTCGGAGGTACGTCGGTGGGCAAGCCGGAGCGTATGCACGAAATCGCGAAGCTGGTCACCGGCGATCAGGAGCCGAAAATCATCGTGCTGAGCGCCCTCAGCGGCACCACCAACGCCCTCGTGGAAATCGGACAGTCACTGGCCGCCGCTGACCGCGACAAAGCCAGCGCGCAGATCCAGAAACTGGCTGACCATTACCAGACATTTATCCGCCAGCTCCTGCAGTCGGATGAATTCCACCAGCAGGCCGTCGCTACCATCAAGGAACATTTCGAATTCCTGCACATCATCCTGCGCATTTCATTCAGCGAAGCGCTCAACAAAGATATCCTCGCCCAGGGCGAACTGCTGTCCACCAAACTCTTCAGCATTTACCTGCGCGAACAAAAAATACCGCATGTATTGCTGCCGGCCCTGGAGTTCATGTCCATCGATGCCGAAGACGAGCCGCAGCTGATGGCCATCCGCCAGCGGCTGACGCAGCTCCTCCAGAAACATGCCCAGTCGACGATGTTCGTCACCCAGGGCTATATCTGCCGCAATGCCAAGGGTGAAGTGGATAACCTCAAACGCGGTGGCAGCGACTACAGCGCTTCGCTGATCGCCGCGGCTGTTCATGCCAGTGTGTGTGAAATCTGGACCGATATAGACGGGATGCACAACAACGATCCGCGGATCGTGAAGAAGACCATGGCCGTGGAACAACTCAGTTTCGACGAAGCTGCCGAGCTCGCGTATTTCGGCGCCAAAATCCTGCACCCGACCTGTATCTGGCCGGCGCAGCAGGAGAACGTGCCCGTGAAACTGCTCAATACCATGCAGCCTTCCGCCGCGGGTACCGTGATTCAGAAAGCCTCCGATACCAAGGGGGTGAAAGCGGTGGCGGCCAAGGATGGCATCATCGCCATCAATATCAAAAGCAGCCGCATGCTGCTGGCCTATGGTTTCCTGCGGAAGATTTTTGAAGTATTCGAAAAATATAAGACGCCGATCGATATGGTCACCACTTCCGAAGTGGCGGTATCCGTTACGATCGACAGCGCCGTGCACCTGAAACAGATCGTGCAGGAACTCGAGCCCTTTGGCAATACGGAAGTCGAGGAAAACCATACGATCGTATCCATCGTCGGCAACGAAATCGTGGAAACTAAAGATGTGCTGGCGAAAATTTTTGACGGACTATCGGATATCCCCGTGCGGATGGTGAGTTATGGCGGCAGCAAACACAATGTGTCGGTGCTCATTCCGTCGTCGTTTAAGGTGCAGACGCTACAGGTGCTGAATAAGAAGTTGTTTGGGTTGGAGTAGACGCTCCCGGTTTGTTTCACGCGACGATGCAACGGATGCGCAA
>CAZZYD010000286.1:0-4713 GCA_964658175.1 uncultured Puia sp.
TTTATCAAATGCGGCGCGGAGACCTGCCCCCGCATCGCCCAGTTGTTTTAGTCCAATGCCGAACAGCACGCTGAAAAACAATACCTGGAGAATATCGCCTTTGGCAAAGGATTCGACGATATTCGAAGGGATGATATGGATGAAGAATTCAGCCCAGTTCATATCCTTCGCCTGCTGGGAAATGGCCGCGACCTGGCTGCTCGTATTATGCGCCACCGGAACGCCGGCGCCCGGCTTCACGATATTGGCGATCAGGAGCGCGATGATCAGGGCGAAGCTGGTCATCACTTCAAAATAAATGATGGCTTTGCCACCCACGCGGCCTACTTTCTTCATGTCGCCGGCGCCGGCAACACCGGAAACGATGGTGAAAAAAATCACCGGCGCGATCACCATCCGGATCATGTTGATGAAGGTCTCGCTGATCACCTTGGCTTTCGGTGCAAAACCCGGGAACAGCCAGCCCACCAGAATGCCGGCGGCAATACCGATCAACACCTGTACGTAAAGAATTCTCAGATATTTCATTGGGCGCACATCGGTTTTGGTTAATCCCAGCCATGGGCTGCCATCCAGTGAAGACAGAGTCCAAACCAGTCTTCTTTTTCTTTTTTCAGCACCAGCCCGAATCCGTGACCGCCTTCCTGAAAGAGATGCAGCTCCGCCGGCACGTGGTTCTTCAGCAGTGCCTGGTAAAAGCGGATGCTGTTTTCGGGATTGACCGAGCGATCGTCGCTGGCATGAACCAGGAAGGCAGGAGCTGTCTGCGCATTCACCTGCCGCTCGCCGGAGAAAGCGATTTTACGCGCATTATCAGGTTCTTTGCCGAGCAGGTTGTCCCGTGAACCAAGGTGTCCGATGGAATCGTCGAAACTGATGACGGGATAAATCAGCAACATGAAATCCGGTCGCAGGGATGTATGCGCACTGTCTGTATCCACCGGTGTGTTGTAGTGGGTGCCCGCCGTTGCGGCTAGGTGGCCGCCAGCCGAAAAACCCATGATACCGATTTTTGCGGGGTCGATGTTCCAGCGGGCCGCCTGTGTGCGCACCAGACGGATCGCCTGCTGCGCATCCTGCAGCGGGCCGGTTTCCTTGTGCGTCATGTACCGGTCGTCGGGCAGCCGGTATTTCAGTACGAATGCCGTTACACCCGCTTCCGCAAATTTTTCTGCGATCTCCGTTCCTTCCAGCTTAATGGCGAGGACGGCATACCCGCCGCCGGGACAAATAATCACTGCGGTGCCGTTGGATCTGCCTTTCGGCGCGTAGACGGTAAGCGTCGGCCGGGTTATATTGCTGATGATGAGGATATCGTTCACCGTCTCCGATTTTTCGTGCGCCGTATCCGGGCGGCTGCCTGGGATATGATCAGGATAGAGGGGAATGGTCATCTGGGCCCTGGCGGTTTGCATCGTGAACAGGATTAAGAGGGAACAAAAAAGCAGTTTATTTTTCTGCATGCAGCAAGATTGACTGAAAATTGATTGGTGGAAGCCATTACAGGTCAGCAATTTATTTGATTTATCCTGCATCTGCCTTTCTGCGGCCGCATTATTTCTGCAGACAACCTTTTTTCATTAATTTCCGTTCTTCCTATCGTCCCTGTAAACAATCTGTTGCAACCCTTCGCCCGCCTGCGGGGCAAACTTCATGTTACAAACGATCAAGATGAAATGCTGGTTGGGTGGTTTACTGATCCTGTGCTGTAGTCCGGCATTATCCCAATTGCAGACCTGTCCGGCAAACATCAGCTTCGGACTGGGAACGCTGGGTCACTGGTATGCCTATACCGGGAATAATAAATACGGCAATGGCGAAACGGCCATTGATCTCCGCTACGATTCAACCACTAACAGCACACGCACGACGATCAATGAATACACGCTCCCCGTGGCGGGCATCCAGGTAATTACGAGCAACGGCAGCGACGAATTCGGGAGTTTCCCCACCATCCCGACACTCAACGGATATGCCTATAACTACAGTATAAAACTTGGTTCTACCCAGGTAAGCTATGCCCGGCCTCCCGCTACCGAAAATCCGGGGGGTTATATCCGCGGGGTGCGCTATAAAATTCACGTGCCGCCGGGTCCGAAGACCGAACCTTACACAATCACCTATGCGTATGCGATGGTCCTGGAAAACGGCACCCATCCGTCCGAGGACCAACCCTTGTTTTCCGCGACGATCACCACAGCGGACAGTGTGATTCTTTGTGCCTCTCCCAGTTATTATCTCCCCACTTTTGGAGGCACATCCTCAAATGCAGGCACGGGCGGTTCGGTGCTGGATACGGCGGCTGCCGTTAAAAACGGATTTGCTCCCAGTCCGCGCAGCTCACCCAATGTCAATCCAAATCCCCGCAGTGGCGGAGGTTTTCTTCAGGATGTTTGGACCAAGGGCTGGCGCGAAGTGACGTTTGACCTCGGTCCTTACCGCGGGCAGGATGTATCTATTCAGTTTGAAGCCGACAACTGCACACCCGGCGGTCATTTTGCGTATGCTTATGTGGCCATCCGGAATAATTGTGCGGGTTTGCAGATCAGCGGTGATTCCCTGGTTTGTTACAATACAGCAATTATGTATTCCATTCCCGCTTTGGCCAACGCCAAGTACGAATGGACCGTTCCGGACAGCTGGACCCTGAATTCCGATACGCTCTCCAATATCGTGCAGATCACCTCGGGCACGCACGATGGCTATGTGGTGGCCCGTGAACAGAACAGCTGCGCCAAATTGCTGGACAGCCTTTTTGTAAAAACCCTGCCCTCACCACTCGGTGGAGACGCCACCGGCGATTCAACTGTGTGCACCGGTGACAATACGGTCGTGCTGCACCTGAAAAATTATGACGGCCATGTGGTGAACTGGCTCAGTTCCACGGATCAGACCAACTGGAGCGTGATCCCCGATGTTTCGGATCAGTATACCGTACAGGACCTCACGACGAAAACATATTACAAAGCCCTCGTGGCAAAAGGGGTGGTTTGCAAAAATGACAGCAGCACGGCAGCGGTCGTACGCGTGGATCAGAAATCTGTCGGTGGCCAGGTAACGCCGGATGCGGCTATCCTTTGCGCCGAACAGGATATCGGTCCGGTGCTGGGTATCACGGGCAATACCGGCAGCGTCCTGAACTGGCAGTCATCCACCACACCCAATGCGTGGACGGATTTTTCTACCGTCAATACACAACCGCAGATCATGGTGACGGGCATTGCCGTGAATACCGAATACCGTGCGCTGGTAAAAAATGGGGTATGTCCGCTGGATGAAAGTGCGCCGGCCACTGTCACCACCAACCCGGTGCCTTTTCCACTGGCGGCGATTGAACCGGCAGATACGCTGATCTGTTTCGACAGCAAGGCATTGCTGGCCGCGCAGATTACCCGTGGCACGAGCTATTCCTGGTCCAATGCGTCGACCCTCACCAACGCCGGCGACGGAAAGATTACGCGCCTGCCGACAAACCTGCTGGCGACTGCGAGCCCGGTCAACAGCACAGACTATGTGCTCAGCATACTCAATGCCGGTTGTCCCAACCCACGGCTGGATACTTTTCATGTGCAGGTGCTGCCGCAGATTTTGCTGAGTGCAGGCCGGGATACCTCGATCGTCGCCAACGAGCCGCTCCAGTTACAGGCGGTGTCACCCGATAGCCTGAGCCTCTCCTTCGCCTGGACGCCGGCGGCAACTTTGAACAATTCCTTTATTTCCGACCCCGTCGCGTCGCTGGGCCTCAGTGTGTCCACCATAGAATATACCGTAACGGCCGTCAATACGGCTGGCTGCGTGGCCACCGCCGCCATTAAGGTGAAAGTCTTCAAAACAGGTCCGGATATTTTTGTGCCGAATGCCTTTACGCCGGGCGGTACGGTCAACATGGTTTTTCGGCCCGTGCCGGTCGGGGTAACTTCGATCGATTATTTTATGGTCTACAACCGCTTCGGTCAGCTGATGTATCAGACCAGTCAGATCGGGCAGGGTTGGGATGGCATGTTCAATGGGAAGCCACAGGATCCGGGTGGCTTTGTGTGGATGGTGCGCGGTACCACCTATACCGGCAATACCATTTCAAAACGCGGCGTGATGGTGCTCATCCGGTAAAATAATATTTACTTTTACAGTATGAATAGAAAACAGGTCGGGGTGCATGCGTGGAGGTTGTTTGTGTTCCTGCTGATCGCTCCCGCCGTCTTCAGCCAACGGGTCATCGACATCAGTTACCAGACCGATGCCAAAGGCAACTACACTTTTTTTGCGAGCAACAATGCCTATTGTCCCTATATCATCACGCTTGGTTTTACGAGTCTTGAAAATGCATCATCGGATCACCCGCTGCCCTATCACGGCGTGATACAACCCGGTAAAACCACTTTATTCCAGCTGAAAAAACAATCAACCGAAACTGCTGTCAGTTTTAAATACAGCCTGGGCTTCACCCGAGGATGCCTGAATGCGCAGCCTGACACGATGATCACCTATGCATTGCCGCTAGCTTCCGGAAAAGAAACACAGGCCTATGTGATGGAAAACGGGGCGCGTTCCATGGAAGGGCAATCCATCAAAAACTGGTATGTGATCCGCCTCAGGATGAAACCGGGTGATACGATCTATGCGTCGCGCCGCGGAATCGTCTCAGCCGTGGTGGATGACAATGCGCAGAATGATGCCGGACAAGCCAGCGCGGGTTTTGAAAACTACGTCGAG